>NZ_ASZV01000003.1:0-415702 GCF_000442475.1 Ralstonia sp. AU12-08
CGGCAAGTATCGCCGGCCTTGTTTTTCTTGCGCTTAGGCGCGTTATACCTGGAAGCGTCCCACCGCTGAGCGCAGCAATTGCGCCTGCTCTTCCAGCGAAAGCGCAGCTGCCGCAGCCTGCTCCACCAGCGCAGCGTTCTGTTGCGTCACCTCATCCATCTGATTCACCGCCTGATTGACCTGCTCAATTCCCGAGCTTTGCTCGTCGGACGCGGCAGAAATCTCTCCCATGATGTCGGTCACGCGCTTGACCGCGACCACCACTTCGTCAATCACGGTTCCCGCTTCCTGCACCAGCGCAGAACCGTTCTGCACACGCCCCACCGAGTCGCCAATCAACTCCTTGATCTCCTTGGCGGCACTGGCCGAGCGCTGTGCCAGGCTGCGCACCTCACCCGCCACCACCGCAAAGCCGCGGCCCTGCTCGCCGGCGCGCGCAGCTTCCACCGCGGCGTTGAGTGCCAGGATGTTGGTCTGGAACGCAATGCCCTCGATCACACCAATGATGTCGGCAATCTTCTTGCTGCTCTCGTTGATGCCCGACATGGTCTCAACCACGCGCCCGACCACTTCGCCGCCCTTGACAGCAATATCCGACGCGTTGACGGCCAGCGTGCTGGCCTGACGCGCGTTGTCGGCGTTCTGCTTCACGATCGATGTCAGCTCTTCCATGCTCGATGCTGTCTCTTCCAGTGACGATGCTTGCTGCTCCGTCCGCTGTGACAGATCGGCATTGCCGGCCGCAATCTGTTTGGTTGCACTGGCAATGGAATCGGCGGAGTTCTTGATGTCGCTGATCGTGCCCGTCAGTTGCTGCTGCATCTGCGACATGGCAAAGAGCATGCTGTCGCGATCGCCTGGGCGCGTCTGCACACGCACCGCCAAATCGCCTCCTGCAATACGTGCGGCAACGTCTGCGGCATACGCCGGTTCACCGCCCAGCTGACGCTGCAAACCGCGCGTGACGGCCACGACAACCACGGTCATCAGCAGGCCAACACCCAGCAACAGGCCGAGCGATTGCATGAGCGAGGTACGAAACGCTGCATCAACGTCATCGATATACAGCCCTGTCGTCATCGACCAATCCCAGGGCTCGTAATACGAGACGTAGGTCAGCTTGGGTTCGGCCTTGTCGCTGCCAGGCTTGGGCCACAGATAGCGCACAAACCCGCCGCCCGCCTTGGCCATCTGCGCGATGTCCACGAACAGGTGCTTACCCTCAGGGTCGGTCGCAGCAGACATGTTCTTGCCGACCATCTCAGGCTTGAACGGGTGCATGACCGAAACGGTATCAGTTCTCGACAGCGAGAAATAACCGTCGGTGCCATAGCGCATGTCTTTCAAACGTGCGATGGCCTGGGCCTTGGCCTCTTCTACCGGCATCTTGCCGTCTTGCGCCAGTTGGCCGTATTCCTTAATGACGCTGAATGCGGTGGCACTGACGTTCTGGAGATCGCGTTGGCGCTCCTCCATGCGCACGGTGCGTGCGCTCCATGCACTCCACAATGTGATGACAAGCAGGCACAGCCAGCTCAGGACGAGCGGCAGCCACAGCTTCTGTCGAAGCGTGAGTCGGTTCATCTTCCTTCCTCCAAGCGTTTCTTCTTGTCCGCGTGATGCTAGCGGCGCTCCCCGGCGCGATTGCACGCGCTCTACATGGGCTAACGGGCAAGCCGGAAGAAAACTTGAGTACTAGGCGTGATCAACTTCCGTAAAGATGAAACGACCTCAACGCAGCGCGTTGGGATTGATGCTTGGCAACGTGCCGTTACTGGCCGGCGCGGGCGCAGGCTCGGTCGGCGCAGTCGCTGTGGCTGGTGTGCCTGAGGTATCGGGCGCATTGTCCAGCGGCGACCACGACTCCCACAGCCCCTGGCGACGAAGCGTCTCGGGCTGCACCGCAGACGAGGCAATTTCTGGCAAGGCAGTATTTGCTATAGCGACTTTTGCTGCCAGTTCGACATGCGAGCCGGCCATGCGTGTGGCACGACCGCCCGCATCGCGCAAAGCCACGCCGCGCGCGATGAGCTGACGATAGCTGCCGTCCTTGTGCCGCATGCGGAATTCCGCGGCGTAGGCGGGAGCATTGCCGTCAACGTGCGCCTGGATACGGTTCAGCACGAGCGGCAAGTCGTCCGGGTGCACGAGGCGCAGGTACTCGCTGGTACTCGGGCCGATCTCTTTGAGCGTGTAGCCGAGCATGGCGGCAAAGCGCGTGGAGAACTGCGCGCTGCGCGTGATCAGATCGAATTCCCACAAGCCGACATCCGCACCATCGAGCAGCAGTTGATGCCGCGCGGCCAACTCAGCCTCTCGCTGCCGATAGCTCTGCTCCAGATCGTTGAGCGCCTGCATCGTTTCCTTGCGGCGGCGGATCTCGCGGGTGGCAATTGCAGCAGAGGTGTCACCCGATGCCCGGTCACGGTAACCGAGCAGGAAGCCGGCAAGCACCGTCGCCATTGCCCCGCCTGCCAACAGTAATTGCAGCCAAGCCGGCGCACTGCCGACGGGAGCCGCTGGCGAATCCACCAGCGAAGCCGCATACACCGCATCGATGGCCAGACCGATGCCAAACAGCACACTCACGAACAGGCTCACGATGGGGCGACGGACCGCCACCCCCGTGGCACCTGATTGCGCCGACAGCGCAAACTGCAACGCCGCCGCACAGGCCGCCGCCGACAGCAAAATGACGATGCCAAGCACACCGGCATCTGCCCACGCCAGCGCATCGAAGCTGGTGACACCCACCAGCAACAACACGGCCACAGGGCCGCTGATACTCAGCAACACACCCAGCAGCACCGCGCGTACGGTGCCCGCCTGGCCACCCAGGATGCACCACAACGCGGCCACCGCCAGACTCCAGCAGAACGATGCCGGCGTCATCACCAGCAGCGCGGCGCCCTCATGCATCGGCCAGCGCGCAACCAGCGGCAGCAGCGGTACCGTCCACAGCGCAATCGCGCAGAACAGCGCCGTCATCGCCAGCGGCAATCGGGCGCGCGTGGCACTGGCACTGCGCAGATCGTCCAGCAAACGCAGCAGCAAACTGCCCGCGCCGCATGCCACGATCAATGGCAGCAATGCGCCGGCAAGCCTGCTGGTCAGTTGCGCAACTAGGTGAGCGACGTCATCCACTGCGGGGTGGTTCCAGTTCTACGGGTGTCAAACAGTGTCGTGGATCAGCGGGACTGAAAGCCGTCCGGGTTCATGCTTTGCCAGCGCCACGAGTCTTCGCACATGCGCTCGATGCCGTATTGCGCGCGCCAGCCCAGCATGGAGGCAGCGAGTGCCGGATCGGCGTAGCACGCGGCAATGTCGCCGGGGCGGCGGTCCACGATCTGGTACGGAACCGCGCGGCCGCTCGCACGCTTGTAGGCTTCAACGACTTCCAGCACCGAGTAGCCGCGCCCAGTGCCCAGGTTGACGGTAAAGCCACGACCATCGCGGCGCAGCACATCAAGCGCCGATAGATGTCCGCGCGCCAGGTCGACCACGTGGATGTAGTCGCGCACGCCCGTGCCATCGGGCGTGGGCCAATCGCCGCCGTAGACGGAAAGCTTCTCGCGCTTGCCAATCGCCACCTGGGCCACGTAGGGCATCAGGTTGTTCGGGATGCCGCGCGGGTCTTCGCCGATCAGGCCGCTGTGGTGCGCGCCCACCGGATTGAAGTAGCGCAGGTAGGCAATCTGCCAGGCGGCGTTGGATATCTCCAGATCGAGCAGTACCTGCTCGCCCATCAGCTTGGTCTGGCCGTACGGGTTGGTGGCCGACAGCGGAAACGACTCGGTAATCGGCACCGTATGCGGATTGCCATACACGGTGGCCGACGAGCTGAACACCAGCTGGCGCACGTTGGCATGCGCCATCGACGCGCACAGCGTGACCAGCCCTCCGATGTTGTTGTCGTAGTAGGCCAGCGGCTTCTGCACAGACTCACCCACTGATTTGAGCGCCGCGAAGTGGATGACGGCCGAGATGCGCGTGCTGGCAAAAAGATCGTCGAGCAGGCGGCGGTCACGCACATCGCCCTGTACAAACTTGGGGGTCTTGGCGGTGATCTGCTCGATGCGCGAGAGCACGGCCGAGTTGCTGTTGCACAGATTGTCGAGGCCGATCACCTGATAGCCCGCATCCAGCAGTTCAACCCAGGTATGCGAAGCAATGTAGCCGGTGGCGCCGGTCAGCAGAATGGTTTCTATCATTGGGTGCGAGGTATCGAGAAAGAGATCATGGCGTGCCGATTCGAGCGCGGCATCGGGTTCACCGCACAATACAACCGGCGCAGCGGAACAGCGCGATCATAGCAAGCCCAGTGCTGGTTTGCGGGCAGTTTGCATGCGATGTTGCGCAAAAAAACCGTGCTACAAAACGGTGCCCTCGCGCCCATCCGGATGGGCTGCCGCCTGCCAGTCGGCATACGCCGAGCGCAGCCGCCAGGCCGAGGCCTGGTCCCGCAAGCCCAACGCGTACCCCACCTCGGCGGGGGCGGCACCCGCATCGAACAGCGCCGCGGCATAGCCGTTACGCAGCGTCTGCGGCGAGAGCCGTTCGCTGCGGTGCATCAAAGCCGGCAACGCGGCCAGCCAAGCCTCAACGCGACGGTATACCGAGGCTGCGTGCATGACGCGCCCACCCGCATCGGCCACGAAGACGCGCTCGCCCGGCACCTCGGCATGGCCGCGCACAGCCAGCCAGGCCGCCAGTGCAGGGCGTGCGCTCGCCAGCAGCGGAGCATGGTAGGACGGGCCGCGCGACGGTTCGACAGTGATGCTCTGCAGCGCCGCATCCACCTGGCGCAGCAACAAGGACTGCACCTGCGCGACCTTCAGCCCGGCGCCGTGGCACACCGCCACCAAAGCCCTGTCGCGCGCCAGCTTGAACGCGCTGGCGTTCGCTGCCGCCTCGCTTGCCCGCGCGCCCACCTCCAGCGAGGCTTCGATGGCGACTCGTTCGATCGTCGAAAGAAAGGTGGTCGGATCGTTCTCGCCGTCGGCCAGTTTTTGCTGCACGGCAGCACTGGCCGGGTTGTGCGTGCCCGTGCGCAGCAATTCGAGCTGGTGGAAAACACGCTCGATCAGGCGCGCATACCGATACCGATGCAGCTTGGTCAGGCCCGACTCATCCAGGAACGCGGCGATGTCGCCAGCGCTCCAGTCCGCCAGCGCGCGCTGGTGCGATTCCACCCAGCGCAGCCATTTGCGCCACATCGCGCGGTAAACCGTCGCCGACGATTCGCGATAGCCGCGCGCGGCAAGCCAATGCTCGAAGGCCTGCGCTGGCTGCTCCGCCCAGTCCTGCAGGGTGGGCTGAAACAGGTCGGAAACAGGCGTGGCAGGCGGCGTTGGATTGACTGACATGCAGGAAAAACGGGCGGGGGCGAGCCGAGTGTTTGGCAATTCGCGTATCCTGCCGAGCGTAACATGCCGTCATCAGCTTCCTAGCAGACCCCATCGTGAAGAAAACCGACCTCGAAAAACTCAAGGGCCTCAAGATCGCCAATAACCTCAAGCGCGACAGCCAGCGCACCGGCAAGCCAGGCCAAGGCACCGGCAAGGCAATTCCTCAGAACAAACTGCTGAAGGCGCTGCTCGGCAAGCCCGCCGAAGACGACCCGAAAAAATCCTGACGCGCGCCCCCCACATCTAGAACCCCGCCCTGTTGTTCCAACGGGCGCTTGGGTGCTACCGTCCGGCGCGTTTCCACATCACGTGATGCGCCGGACATGTCCTCCTCCACGCCCTCCTCGCCGTACCCTCACCTGCTGGCCCCGCTCGATCTCGGCTTCACCACGCTCAAGAACCGCGTGTTGATGGGCTCGATGCACACCGGGCTGGAAGACGGCAACCACTTTGACCGCCTGGCCGCCTACTTTGCCGAACGCGCGCGTGGTGATGTCGGCCTGATCGTCACCGGTGGCTTTGCGCCCAACATTGCCGGGTGGACCAAGCCGTTTGCCGGGCGCCTGGCCACGCATGGCGCCGCACGCCGTCACCGCATCGTGACCGATGCCGTACACCAGGAAGGCGGCAAGATCGCGCTGCAGATCCTGCATACCGGCCGCTACGGCTATCACCCGTTTGCCGTGGCGCCCACAGCCCTGCGCTCCCCCATCAGCCCGTTCACGCCGCGCGAGTTGTCCGTGCGCGGCATCGAGCGCCAGATCCGCGCCTTCGTGCGCTGCGCCCAACTGGCCCGCGAGGCCGGTTACGACGGCGTCGAGATCATGGGTTCCGAGGGCTACTTCATCAACCAGTTCCTCGTCACCCACACCAACAAGCGCACCGACGACTGGGGCGGCAGCTACGCCAACCGCATGCGCCTGGCCGTCGAAATCGTCCGACGCACGCGCGAGGCGGTCGGCCGCGACTTCATCATCATCTACCGCCTGTCGATGATCGACCTGATTCCCGACGGCAGTTCGTGGGAAGAAGTCGTGCAACTCGCCAAGGCCGTGGAGCAGGCAGGCGCCACCATCATCAACACCGGCATCGGCTGGCACGAGGCGCGCATCCCCACCATCGCGACGAGCGTGCCGCGCGCCGCCTTCGCCTGGGTGACGAAGAAGATGAAGGGCGAGGTCGGCATTCCGCTGGTCACGTCCAACCGCATCAACACACCGGAAGTGGCCGAGAGCGTGCTGGCCGATGGCTGCGCCGATATGGTGTCGATGGCGCGCCCGCTGCTGGCCGACCCTGCGTTCGTACGCAAGGCGTCGACGAATCGCGCGCAGGACATCAACACCTGCATCGCCTGCAATCAGGCGTGCCTGGACCACGCGTTCAAGGCCAAGATTGCGAGCTGCCTGGTCAACCCGCGTGCATGTCACGAGACCGAGCTGGTCATCCGCCAGACGCCCGCGAAGCGCCGCTTTGCGGTGGTGGGTGCGGGGCCTGCGGGCCTGTCGGCTTCGATCACGCTGGCGGAGCGCGGCCATGCGGTGGACCTGTTCGATGCCGCACCGGAAATCGGCGGCCAGTTGAACATGGCCAAGACGATTCCGGGCAAGGAAGAGTTTCACGAGATGGTGCGCTACTTCACGCGCCGCGTGGAGGCCACCGGCGTGACGCTGCGCCTGGGCGCGCGCGTGGATGCGCAGCAGTTGCTGGCGGGCAAGTACGATGGGATCATCGTTGCGACAGGGGTATCGCCGCGCAATCCGAAGATTCCGGGGCAGGATCATCCGAGCGTGCTGTCGTACATCGACGTGCTGCGCCATCGCAAACCGGTGGGCAAGCGCGTGGCGATTGTCGGCGCAGGCGGCATCGGCTTTGACGTGGCCGAATTCCTCGCGCTGGATGGCCACTCGCCCACGCTCGATCTGCAGACGTGGCGCACCGAATGGGGCGTCGGCGATCCGACCGAGGTGCGCGGCGGCGTGGATGGCATCCGCCCGCAGCCCGAAGCGCCAGCGCGCGACATCATGTTGTTGCAGCGGCGCGCCGGCAAGCTGGGTGCGGGCCTGGGCAAGACAACCGGCTGGATCCATCGCACGAGCCTGAAGAACATGGGCGTGCGCATGATGGGCGGCGTCAACTACGAGCGCATCGGCGACGAAGGCCTCCTAGTCAGTTATGGCGAAAAACGCGAAGCTGCTGAATGGCTCGCGGTCGACTCCATCGTGCTGTGCGCTGGGCAGGAACCGCTGCGCGAATTGGTCGAACCGCTGCAGGCCGGCGGCGCCAAGGTGCATGTGATTGGCGGTGCAGACGAGGCACGCGAACTCGACGCTAAACGGGCCATCGATCAAGGCACCCGCCTGGCTGCATCGCTGTGACGCTGGCTGCGCGTACGGGCGCGGGGACACATGAAGGATTTTCACCCTGCGCCCGTTTTTACAAGCCCATCCCCCTTCAAACCGGCCGCAGATGGCGAATCGACAGCGCCTGGCGTGGTCGGTCCGGTTCTTGCGTGAAACATCGCATCACGCACATTCACATGAACCGGTTTGCCCAAGAGCGATCAATCACCACATTCCACCAGCGCGTCGCCTCTACCCGAGGTCGACGTTGCTCACACGGCCTTCCTGCTGGACTTTGACGGCACGCTCGTCGACATCGCCCCGCACCCCGATGCCGTGCGTGTCTCTGCGCCGCTGCGCAAAACCCTCGCTGCCTTGCATGCGGCCTGCGGTGGCGCGCTGGCCATCATCAGCGGGCGCACAGTGCATAACCTCGAATCCCTGCTCGCCCTGCCCGGCCTGGTGATTGCCGGCGTGCACGGCGCGGAACGCCGCTGTGCCGATGGCAACGTTGTCCGCCTGAACACCGACGCAGATGTCATCGCCGAATTGGAGCGTGAACTGCGCGCCGTACTCGTACAACTGCCGGGCGTCATGCTGGAGAGCAAGGGCATTGCCTTCGCGCTGCACTACCGTCACACGCCGGACGCAGAGAACACCGTGCTCGCCTTGGCCAATCGCCTCGCGCATCGCTACTCAGAACACATCCGCCTGCAGGCTGGCAAGATGGTCGTCGAGCTCAAACCGCGTGGTGCAAGCAAGGGCGATGCCGTACACACCCTGATGACCGAGCCCCCCTTCATGGGGCGCACGCCATTGTTTGCCGGCGATGACCTGACGGACGAAAGCGCCTTCGACGCGGTGAACACGCTCAACGGCTGGTCGGTCAAGATCGGCACGGGCCCGAGCCAGGCACGGTGGCGCGTGCACGATCCCTCAGCGCTGCGCGCGTGGTTGGCTGCGATGCTTCCAGATCAGCAAGATCGCACATGAGCCGGCTCATTGTGATCTCCAACCGCGTTGCGCCCATGACCGAAGGCCAGGGGACGGCGGGCGGACTAGCCGTCGGCGTGTTCGATGCGCTGCGCGAAACCGGCGGCGTGTGGTTCGGCTGGAGCGGCGAGGTGACGACACAGAGCGCAACCACCGTATCCAGCGAGCCCGCCATCGTTTCCAAGGGCAACATCACCTATGCCACCGTCGGCTTGAGCCGGCGCGACTACGACCAGTACTACCGCGGCTTTGCCAACGCGACGCTCTGGCCGATCTTTCACTACCGCGTCGATCTCGCGCGCTTCCAGCGGCAGGAGTACCACGGCTATCGACGCGTCAACTCGCAGTTCGCGCATCAACTCAAGGCGCTGGTCGAGCCCGACGACATCCTCTGGGTGCACGACTACCACCTGATCCCGTTCGCTGCCGAATGCCGCGCACTGGGGCTGACCAACCGCATCGGGTTCTTCCTGCACATCCCGTTTCCAGCGCCGGAAATCCTGACGACCATCCCACCGCACGAAGAGCTGATGCGCGCGCTGTGTGCGTACGACCTGGTCGGCTTCCAGTCCGAAACCGACCGCGTCGCCTTTTACGACTACATCGAGCGCGAGGCGCGCGGCTACATCGAGAACAAGGAACAGAACGGCCCGGTGCATGCGTTCGGCCACACGCTGCGCGCAGAGGTCTATCCCATCGGCGTGCACCCCGATGAGATCGCACAGCAGGCGGTGTCGTCGCTGGCGCGGCGCAACCCGCTCAGTCCGTTCATGCGGCACACCAGCCCGCGCGGTGAACACAACAGCAGCCAGCCCAAACTCATCATGAGCGTGGATCGCCTGGACTATTCGAAAGGGCTGCCTGAGCGCTTCCACGCGTTCGAGCAGTTGCTTGACGATTTTCCAGACCACCGCCGGCACGTGACCTTCATCCAGATCGCGCCGACCTCGCGCCAGGACGTGCAGAGCTACCAGCAGATTCGCCAACGCCTGGAGGCCGAATCGGGGCGCATCAACGGCAAGCATTCGGAGCTGGACTGGACGCCCATCCGCTACATCAACAAGCAATACGAGCGGCGCGTGCTGATGGCGCTGTTCCGCACCTCGCACGTCGGTTATGTCACACCGCTGCGCGATGGCATGAACCTGGTTGCCAAGGAATACGTTGCCGCGCAGGACCCTGAGGACCCGGGCGTGCTGGTGCTCTCACGTTTTGCCGGTGCGGCGCGCGAGCTGGATGCGGCACTCATCGTCAACCCGTACGACACACGCGGCATGGCCGAGGCACTCAACCGTGCACTGACGATGCCGCTGGAAGAACGCAAGGCGCGCTACGCCCACATGATGGATCGGCTACGCACAGCCAACCTGACGGTCTGGCGCGAGCGCTTCGTGGCCGACCTTCGCAACGTGGCGAGCGATGTGCACGTCGCCTCACATGAGGCTGTTACACAAATTTAGCTTGCTATTAGATAGTGCACGATCTAATATGCCCGACATGGACACACGCAAGACCTCCTCTCCGTACCCGAACCTGACGCTGGATGTGCAGCTGTGCTTCGCGCTGTACTCGACCATGATCGGGTTGAACAAGGTATACCGGACGCTGCTCAAGCCCCTGGGCCTGACGTATCCGCAATACCTTGTCATGCTGGTGCTGTGGGAGAACGACGCGCAAACCGTATCAGCCATCGGCGAGCGGCTGTTTCTCGATTCCGCCACCCTCACCCCCATGCTCAAGCGGCTGGAGGCGGCGGGCCTGGTCGAGCGTCAGCGTTCGGAGGCGGATGAACGGCAAGTGATCATCTCGCTGACGGACGCAGGCTGGCAGCTGCAGGAACGCGCCAAGGACGTGCCGAACTGCATCGGTGCCGCCGCAGAATGCGCGCCGGAGGAGATCGAATCCTTGCGCACACAGTTGAATGACTTGCGCGGGCGGCTCTTCAAACACGCCGCCTGAAGCAAGAGCACGACCCCGCGGGTGCCGCAATGCGCCCGTTTTTTTGAAGTAAATATATAGCATGCTATTTAATAGCAAGCCAATTAACCCCAGTGCTTCGGCTCCGACAGTCGTTGCACTTCGCTCCCAACCTTCATCAGGAGAACTGCCATGTCGATCGAAAACGTCGTCTACCGTGCCCAAGCCAACGTCACCGGTGGCCGTGATGGCCGCGCCACCACTGCCGATGGCCGCCTGGATCTGAGCCTGTCCACGCCCCGTGAGCTTGGCGGTGCCGGCGGTCAAGGCACCAACCCCGAGCAGCTGTTTGCTGCCGGCTATAGCGCCTGCTTCATCGGTGCGATGAAGTTCGTCGCGGCCCGCGACAAGCTGCGCATCCCGGCGGATGCAAGCGTGCAGGGCACCGTGGGCATCGGCCCGATCCCCAATGGCTTCGGTATCGAAGTCGAACTGGCCATCAGCCTGCCCGGTATGGACCGCGCCGAAGCGCAAACGCTGGTCGAACGCGCCCACATCGTCTGCCCGTACTCGAACGCCACGCGCGGCAACATCGACGTGCGCCTGAACCTGGTCTGATGGTTTGAGCGATTGCGTGGTAGTAAAAACGCCCGCCGGTGAAGAACACGACGGCGGGCGTTTTGCATTCAAGCGCCAGCGCTGCCGCTGCGCAGGATGTGCTCGATGTTCGGCGCCTCGTCGTCCTGCGGCGCCAGCATGCCGGCCAGCACGGCATTCATGCGCATCCAGTGCGAGCCCGGCCAGTAGACGCGCCGGCAGACATCGCAGGTACTGAACAGGCGCTGCCGTTCGCGCACACGCGGGGGCACGCTGGCGGCGGCCTCTTCCACGCTCAGCATGCGCAGTGGCACGTTGCACTCCAGGCAGCGGGAAAACGGCTTGGCGACACCGGCCAACTGGAAGCGCGCCACGATCTCACGCATCTGCTCCTGTGGCACTTGCGCACGAATAAACGCACCACGCCGGATACCCCGCCGCTTGAGCAACTCGCGATCGCGCGACAGGATGATCCAGTCTTCCTCCTGCGCCAGGGCTTCGATGGCGGCGTCGGCGTAATTGTTGTCGTAGGCGGTATCGAAACCAGCCATGCGCAGCAGACGGGCGGTGGCACCCAGGTGCGCGTCGCACAGAAAGCGCAGCGGCGCGCTCGGCAGCGCGGGTTCCACGGCGGACACCGCAACATGCCCATGCACTGGCAGCATGGCTTCGAGCACCTCCACACGGCCATCGACGAGCACCCGGCCGATTTCCGTATGCGGCACGCCAAGCGCCTCAATGGCGTGCTTGAGCGTGGCGCCCGATGCCCAGGCACGCGCAATGGTGTGTCCGCGCAAGGCCGATGGCAAAAGCGGCGTCAGGTCGGCATCGAACGTGAAGGCGACGGTCTGCATGACTGCCACGATACTCTCAACCCGGCATTGCCGCCCCGACAGCGCAGCCCGCCTGCCCTCACACGGAGATCGCTGCGTGGCGACTAGAGGGCCAAGCCCTGCGCGCCACCCTCCGAACACCGCACGCCGGGCTTTGAGCTCCACGCGTGAAGCCTGGAATGTCATGTCCAGGGTCCTGAGCTCTGTGACTTCCAGATTCCGAGTTCGGTGCTTGGAGTTCTGAGCTCAGCGTCCCGAGCTTTTCTCTCGACACTTGGACTGTTGAGCTCGACGCTCGCGCAAATAAAAAAAAGGCGTGACCTATTCAGTCACGCCACAACAAGGGAGGAGAAATCAGGGGTGCGGTTTAAGCGCGCGATGCGGTGCTGCCATTCGGGTAGCTGGTGTCGCCACTCCAGGCCAGATAGCCGTAGGTATCGGCCTGGCGGTCGGCGCCTTGGCTGTACGGGTCAAAGCGATCGCTCTTCCACGCTACGTAGCCGTAGGTGTCTGCTTGGCGGTCAGCGCCTTGGCTGTACGGGTCGAAACGGTCACCGGCGCGCGACAGATAGCCGTAGGTGTCTGCCTGGCGGTCAGCGCCTTGGCTGTACGGGTCGAAGCGGTCTCCGGCGCGCGACAGATAGCCGTAGGTGTCTGCCTTACGGTCGGCGCCTTGGGTGTACGGATCGAAGCGGCCAGCCTGCGTGGCAGCGGGTGCATCGAAGTTGGGTTGCTCTGCAGCGGCGGCCGGTTGGGCCGACAGCAGGGTTGCGGAAGCCGACAGCGCAGCCACCAGGGCCAATGCAGCGCGGCGAGAGAAGAGGGAGGAGAGGCGGGAGTTCATGATCGTTTCCTTGTTCGGTTGCGCTCGTTGTGTTGCGCTTGGAACCCAGAATAGATCGTTGCTCCCGATTGATAAATGTGACTTCCGGAAAAAGACTGTTCAGGCGGCGCTAACAATCTGAAGCCGTGGATTTTCCTTGAGCTGCAGGCACGGATGGTCGGCAAACAGCGTCGCCACCCAGTCCACAAACACCCGCACCTTGGGCGACAGGTGGCGGTTGTGCGGGTAGATGACCGACACCGGCAATGCCTCTGAGACGTAGTCCGGCAGCACTTCCACCAGCGCGCCCGACATCAGGTGCTCGTACACCAGGAAGCGTGCTGTCTGCATCAGCCCCAGGCCATGCAACCCGCACGCCACGGCGGATTCCGCATCGTTGACCGACACCATGCCGCGCACCTTGTGGATCTGCTTCTGGCCGTCGATAACGAAATCCCAATCCATGCGGCGCCCGTTGCGCGGCGAGAAGTAGTTCACTGCCGTGTGATCTTGCAGATCCTCCAGCGTCGTGGGCGTGCCGTGCCGCGCGAGGTATTCCGGCGAGGCGCAGTTCACCATCGACAGCTGGCCGATGCGGCGCGCCACCAGGCTGGAATCCTGCAACTCACCCACACGCACGGCGCAATCCACGCCTTCCTGCACCAGGTCGACGGTGCGGTCGCTCATACCGATCTCGAGCTGAAGATCGGGGTACGCGTCATGAAAATCGCGAATACGCGGCACCAGCAACCGTTTGCCAATCGAGCCGGGCACGTCGATACGCAGCGTGCCGCGTGCACCCGATGCGCTTTGTGAGAAGGCGGCTTCGGTCTCTTCCAAGTCACCGAGCAGCCGCACGCAGCGCTCGTAATAAGCCGCACCATCAGCAGTGACATTCACGCGGCGCGTAGTCCGGTGCAGCAGGCGCACGCCCAGGTGCGCCTCAAGGCTTTGCACCAGGTTTGTCACTGTGGCGCGGGGTAACTGAAGGCTGTCGGCAGCCTTGGTGAAACTACTGGCTTCCACAACGCGCGTGAAAACCTGCATGGCCTGCAATCGATCCATCTGCGGCTCCTGAGGGTCGGACTCCACGGGGCGGGCGCACTGCCGGAATCAAAACGGCAATGCGCTGGACCTGTGGAATCTGAAGGGGTGCACCCGGTTGGCTCGATTAATCAACATTGCTGCGCGCAGGGATTTTGCAGCGCAATAAGATCGGCCTCGAGCAATGCCACTTTGTAGCACAACCGTGGATTTTGATTGTTCGGCTGTGACTAATAGTGATGTCTGATTATAGGCATTTATCCGCGATCGTCTAATCACCATCATTCAGCCCATCGACATCCGGGTTATCCGCAAAGGTAAGCCCCGCCTGACATCATGGGTTCTTCTCCACCGCGTCTGGTTGTTTCGGATCGCTCGCTCGCCACCTCGCCGGCTTCAGCCGATGTTCGTGCGGAGCGTTCGCTCTCCGCCAATGGCGCCACAAATGTTGCACGGAATCACCATTTGCGCAGCGCAGCATGCGCATTGCCTGAGCAGCGACTGCCCGCCGGAAAACCGGGGGATGCCCTGCCACGCGAGGTGCGGGCCGAGGATTATTGGACGCAGGGCTACGCCAACCGCATCCGCCTGCGCGTATTCCACCCCGAAATGCACGCCGACGAGGCTGCCCCGCTGCGCCAGCCAGCCGTGCTGTATCTGCATGGCGGCGGCTTCGTGAATGGTTCGATTGACGATGCAGATGCCCCTGCGCGCCACCTTGCGGCCACGCTACCTGCGGTGGTGGTGACGGTCGGCTACTCGCTGGCACCGGCGGCGCCCTTCCCTGCTGCGCCCGAAGATGTGTACGCCGCGCTGTGCTGCATGGCGGAGCATGCCACCGCCTGGGGCATCGACCGCCGCCGCATGGCCGTGGCTGGTCACGACGCGGGCGGCAACCTGTCGGCCGCGTTGACGATGATCGCGCGTGACCGCGGCGGCCCGAACCTGCGTGCGCAGGTGCTGATCGCCCCCATGCTGGACCCGACCATGGCGCGCGTGCGCCCCGATCACCTTGCCAATGCCACCAACTCGGCCGAAGTCTGCGCTGATTGCTATCGCCAGTACCTGCCCCGCCCGACCGAGCGCGTGCATCCGTATGCCGCGCCGGTGGAATCGCGCCGCCTGCAGGGCCTGCCCCCTGCCCTGCTGCTGACTGCCCCGCAAGACTTGCTGCGCACGGAAGCCGAGCGCTACGCCGGCGCCCTCATCGAAGCAGGCGTGGTCACGCAGGTCGTGCGCGTGAACGAGGCGTGTCATGACTCGATCGCCATGAGTGCGGTCGCGCAAGACGAGATGACCTGTTTCCTGCGCTGGCACCTGGGCATGACGCGACAGGCGGCGACGCCTCGCAAACGCCGCGCACGTGCGGATCGCAAAGCCCCAACCTCCATTGACGCAACCGGGGAGACGCCTGGCTGAACCCACAACAACAAGAAACGGAGTGCGAGGCCGCGCGCGTGTTTCTACGCTGCGGCCCAAACGCTTTCCAACCTTTCCTCTTTGCTGACCCAACGAAATCGAGAGACATCATGAGCCTGTCCAAACGCACCATCGCCATTTCGGCTGCAGCAGTGCTTGGCGTTGCCGCCGTGGGCACCTACGGCCTTGTTTCCAGTGCCGGCGCCTCGCAACAACCGGCCGCACCCGTCGCCACGCCAGTGGATGTGGCACCCGTCGTCGCGCGCAACGTGGCGGAGTGGGATGAATTCTCCGGCCGCATTGAAGCCGTTGAGCGCGTCGAGATCCGTCCGCTGGTGGGCGGCACCGTCACGGCGGTCCACTTCAAGGACGGCAGCATCGTCAAGAAGGGCGACCCACTGTTCACCATCGACCCGCGCCCCTACGCTGCTGAAGTCGCCCGCACGCAAGCCGCGCTGACGGCCGCCAAATCGCGCGTGGCCTACACCACGTCGGAACTCGATCGCGCGCAGAAGCTGGTGGCCGACAACGCCATCGCCCGCCGCGAGTTTGAAGAGAAAGAAAACGCCGCACGCGAGGCGCAGGCCAACCTGCAAGGCGCCGCCGCCGCGCTGGATGCTGCCAAGCTGAACCTGGAATACACGCACATCGTGGCGCCGGTCTCGGGCCGTGTGTCGCGCGCAGAAATCACCGTGGGCAACGTGGTCTCCAGCGGTGGTGCTGCGCCGGTGCTGACGACGCTGGTGTCGGTGTCACCGATGTACGTGGCGTTTGATGCCGACGAGCAGAGCTACCTGCGGTACTCGGCCAAGGCCGCGCAGGGCACGAAGACACCGGTCTATATCGGCCTGGCCAATGAAGACGGCTACACGCGCCAAGGCGCCATCCAGTCCGTCGACAACCGCCTGGATGTGCGCTCGGGCACGATCCGCGTGCGCGCCACGCTGGACAACGCCGACGGCCGCCTCACGCCGGGCCTGTACGCCCGCGTGCGGATGAGCACCGGCGCCCCGCACGACGCCATCCTCATCAGCGACAAGGCCATCGGTACGGACCAGGACAAGAAGTTCGTCCTGGTGGTGGATGCGGCCAACAAGACCAGCTACCGCGCAGTGACGGTGGGTGCGTCCATTGATGGCCTGCGCGTGGTTAAGTCGGGCCTGAAGGCCGGCGACCGCATCGTCGTGAACGGTATCCAGCGCGTGCGCCCGGGTGACGCCGTGGCACCCAACGCGGTGACCATGGATAGCCTGGTTACCAAGCGTGTGGTGTTGCCAGGTGTACAGCCTGAAGCGCCTGCAGGATCAGCCCAACCCGCAGCCGAAGCCAAAGCCGACACAACCACTGCGCCTGCCGCCAAGGCTGAAACCAAGCCCGCGAACGCCAAGACTGCTGCCAACGCACAACGCCTTCCGGCCGACCGCGCCTGATTGCGACTGACACTCATCGCTCACAGCCATGAACTTCTCTAAATTTTTCGTGGACCGCCCGATCTTTGCGGGCGTGCTCTCCACGCTGATCCTGTTGATCGGGATCATCTCGATCTGGCGATTGCCGATCTCGGAATACCCCGAGGTCGTGCCGCCTTCGGTGGTGGTGCGCGCGCAGTTTCCGGGCGCCAACCCCAAGGTGATTGCCGAGACCGTCGCGTCGCCGCTCGAAGAGCAGATCAACGGCGTCGAAAACATGCTGTACATGCAGTCGCAAGCCAACAGCGACGGCAACATGACCACCACGGTCACCTTCAAGCTGGGCACCGACCCGGACAAGGCACAGCAGCTCGTACAGAACCGCGTGTCGCAAGCGCTGCCGCGCCTGCCCGACGTGGTGCAGCGCTTGGGCGTGACGACCATCAAGAGCAGCCCTGACTTGACGATGGTGGTGCACTTGCTGTCGCCGAATGACCGCTACGACATGACGTACCTGCGCAACTACGCAGTGCTCAACGTCAAGGATCGCCTGGCACGTATCAGCGGCGTGGGCCAGGTGCAACTCTTCGGCTCGGGTGACTACTCGATGCGTGTGTGGCTCGACCCGAACAAGGTGGCCGAGCGCGGCCTGACCGCCAACGAAGTGGTCAAGGCCATCCGTGACCAGAACGTACAGGTGGCGGCGGGTGTGATCGGCGGCTCGCCGTCGGTGCCGGGCACGGACCTGCAACTGTCCGTCAATGCGCAAGGCCGCCTGAAGACCGAACAGGAATTCGGCGACATCATCCTCAAGAGCTCGCCCAACGGCGCGGTGACGTATCTGCGTGACGTGGCCCGCATCGAGCTGGCCGCGTCGGAGTACGGCCTGCGCTCGCTGTTGGACAACAAGCAGGCAGTGGCCATTCCGATCTTCCAGGCGCCGGGCTCCAACGCGCTGCAGATTTCGGATGACGTGCGCAAGACGATGGAGGAACTGAAGCAGGACTTTCCCGAAGGCGTCGACTACCGCATCGTTTATGACCCGACGCAGTTCGTCCGATCGAGTATCGAAGCGGTCACACATACATTGCTGGAAGCGGTGGCGCTTGTGGTGCTCGTGGTGATCCTGTTCCTGCAAACGTGGCGTGCATCGATCATTCCGCTGCTGGCAGTGCCGGTGTCCATCATCGGTACGTTTGGCCTGATGTTGATGTTCGGCTTCTCGATCAACGCGCTGTCCCTCTTCGGGCTCGTGCTGGCGATCGGGATTGTGGTGGACGATGCCATCGTGGTGGTGGAAAACGTCGAGCGGAACATCGCCGAAGGGTTATCGCCACGCGAAGCCACGTACAAGGCCATGCGTGAGGTGAGCGGCCCGATCATCGCCATCGCCCTGACGCTGATTGCCGTGTTCGTGCCGCTGGCCTTCATGACGGGCCTGACCGGTCAGTTCTACAAGCAATTCGCGCTGACGATCGCAATCTCGACCGTTATCTCGGCATTCAACTCGCTCACGCTGTCTCCGGCACTGGCCGCCTTGCTGCTCAAGGGCCATGACGCGCCGAAGGATTGGCTGGCGCGTGTGATGGACAAGGGCCTTGGCTGGATCTTCCGCCCGTTCAACCGCGTGTTTGGTGCGGCTTCGGAATCGTATGGCCGCAGCACCTCGCGCGTGATCGGCCGCAAGGCTGTGATGCTCGGCATCTACCTCGCGCTGATCGGCTTGACTGCGCTGCTGTTCAACCGCGTGCCGGGCGGCTTCGTGCCGATGCAGGACAAGCAGTACCTGGTGAGCTTCGCGCAACTGCCGGACGGTGCCTCGCTGGACCGCACGGAAGACGTAATCCGCCGCATGTCGGACATTGCTCTAAAGCACCCCGGCGTAGAAAGCGCTGTGGCGTTCCCGGGCCTGTCGATCAACGGCTTCACCAACAGCCCGAGCGCCGGCATTGTGTTCGTCACGCTCAAGCCGTTTGACCAGCGCAAGAGCGCTGACCTGTCGGGCGGTGCGATTGCTGGCCAGTTGAACAAGCAGTACGGCGCCATCAAGGACGCGTTCATCGCGGTGTTCCCGCCCCCGCCGGTGCAGGGTCTGGGTACGGTGGGTGGCTTCAAGCTGCAACTGGAAGACCGGGGTTCGGTCGGCTACGAACAGCTCTTTGCCGCCACGCAGGCTTTTATGGCGAAGGCACGTCAGACGCCTGAGCTGGGCCCGTCGTTCTCGAGCTACCAGATCAACGTGCCGCAGTTGAATGCCGACCTTGACCGCGTGAAGGCCAAGCAGTTGGGTGTGCCGGTGACGGACGTGTTCGACACCATGCAGGTATACCTGGGCTCGCTGTACGTGAACGACTTCAACCGCTTCGGCCGCACGTATCAGGTAAAGGTGCAGGCAGACGCGCCGTTCCGTGCCCATGCAGAAGACATCCTGCAACTGAAGACGCGTAACACCGCTGGCGACATGGTGCCGCTGTCGTCTCTGCTGCGCGTGTCGCAAGGCTTCGGGCCGGACATGGTGGTGCGCTACAACGGCTACACCTCGGCGGATATCAACGGTGGTCCGGCACCGGGCTTCTCGTCGGGCCAGGCGCAGGCTGCGGTGGAGCGCATTGCGCATGAAACGCTGCCCAAGGGCGTGCGCTTCGAGTGGACGGACCTGACGTACCAGCAGATCCTGGCCGGCAACTCTGCGGTGTGGATCTTCCCGATCTGCGTGCTGCTGGTGTTCCTGGTGCTGGCTGCGCAGTACGAGAGCCTGACGCTGCCGCTGGCCGTGATCCTGATCGTGCCGATGAGCCTGTTCGCCGCCATGCTGGGGGTGTGGCTCTCGCATGGCGACAACAACATCTTCACGCAGATCGGTTTGGTGGTGCTGGTGGGGCTGGCGTGCAAGAACGCGATCCTGATCGTGGAGTTTGCGCGGGAGCTGGAGCTGCAAGGACGCTCCATCGTGGAAGCCGCCATCGAGGCCTGCCGCCTGCGTCTGCGCCCAATTCTGATGACGTCCATCGCCTTCATCATGGGTGTGGTACCCCTGGTGGTGTCGACCGGCGCCGGTGCGGAAATGCGTCATGCCATGGGCGTGGCCGTGTTCGCGGGGATGCTGGGGGTGACGCTGTTCGGCCTGTTCCTCACGCCGGTGTTCTATGTGCTGCTGCGCACGCTGGCCACGCGCCGCGGCCAGCGTGCGGAAGATGCCCCCGATCGTGATCTGGACCTGGATGGCGCATTGCCCGTGCCCTCAGGTCAGCACTAAGGTCAACACTAATCAAGACATCGCTATGAACGCGTTCAAACAACACACAGGTCAGGCCACGCGGCCTGGCCGCTGGACCCCGCTGGCACTGGCTGCCGCGCTGTTCCTCGCGGCCTGCTCGCTCGCGCCGACTTACGAGAAGCCGGATGTGGGCACGCCCACAGCTTTCAAGGAAGCATCAGCAACCGCAGATGCCCCGCTGGCCGCCGGCGAACAAGGCAAGTGGAAGACCGCCGAGCCTTCCCTGCCCGCCGACGGTGCGTGGTGGAAGGTCTTCAACGACCCGACGCTCGACAAGCTCGAAGCGCAGGCCGGGGAAGCCAGCCCCACGTTGGCCGCGGCAGCGGCGCGCGTGAACCAGGCGCGCGCCTTTGTGCAAGCCAACCGTGCATCGCTGTTCCCGGAACTGGATGCGGGCTTCGGCCCGACGCGCCAGCGGGGTTCCGCAGCATCCGCGGGCTTGCCGGTGGGCGCGCCCGTCCAGCCGCAGACGTACTGGCGTGCGCAGGCCACGGTAGCGTATGAGGTCGACCTGTTCGGCCGCGTGCGCAACAACATCGACGCGGCCGGTGCAGATGCCGAGCGTGTCGAAGCGCTGTACCGCGCCGCCCGGCTGTCGCTGCAAGCTGACGTGGCGCAGACGTATTTCAGCCTGCGCACGCTCGATGCGGAAGAGGCGCTGCTCGCCCGTACCCTAGTCGGCC
Source organism: Ralstonia sp. AU12-08 (assembly GCF_000442475.1). NCBI lineage: Bacteria > Pseudomonadati > Pseudomonadota > Betaproteobacteria > Burkholderiales > Burkholderiaceae > Ralstonia > Ralstonia sp. AU12-08. Next base: position 20,743 of record NZ_ASZV01000003.1, read on the forward strand.
GCGAAGAAGCGCTCAAGCTCGTGCAGCGCCGCTTCAATACCGGTGACATTGGCGAGCTGGATGTCGCGCGTGCCGACGCCGAACTGGCCACGGCACGTTCCGACCGCATCGGCGTGCAGCGCCGTCGCGCCGTGCTCGAACACGCGCTGGCAACCCTGCTGGGCAAGGCACCGGCCGACTTCACGATGGGCACTGACCCGCTGCAGGCCGCTGAAGTGCGCGTGCCAGCTGGCCTGCCTTCTGCCCTGCTGGAGCGCCGCCCCGATGTGGCCGCGGCAGAACGTTCGATGGCTGCGGCCAACGCACGCATCGGTGTGGCGCGTGCAGCGTTCTTCCCGCAGCTGCAGCTCACGGGCGGCTTCGGCTATGAGTCGCACGACATCGGTGATCTGCTCAAGTGGGGCAGCCGCACGTGGATTCTCGGGCCGCTGGTGGGCACGGCGCTGTCGCTGCCGATCTTTGACGGCGGTGCACGCAGTGCGGGCGTGAAGCAGGCGCGTGCCGCGTACGAAGAGAACGTCGCCAACTACCGTGAAAGCGTGCTGGTCGCCTTCCGCGAGGTGGAGGACAACCTGTCGGAACTGCGCCTGCTGGCTGATCAATCGAAAGCCCAGGACGATGCCGTGCGTGCCTCTTCGCGTGCCGCGCAGCTCTCGCGCACGCGCTACAACGCGGGCTCGGTCAACTACCTGGATGTGATCGATGCCGAGCGCAATATGCTGTCTGCCCAACGCATCGGCGTGCAGCTCGCCGGCAGCCGCGTGAATGCGACGGTGGGGCTGATCAAGGCGCTCGGCGGTGGATGGGGTGATTTGCCGACAGAACAGGCAAAGCCGGCTACGGTGGCGCAGCAGTAAGGATTCGTTTCCTCTCTCTCTCTGGAAAGCGAGACTCTGCGCGGCTTCGGCCGCGTTTTTTTTCCGAACGCTTCTGTGCCTGATTGCCGCTGTTTCCAGACACTCAGCCCTCGCCCAAGCCCACCGGCCCCAGCGAGTGCGTCGCCACGAGATCCCGAGCGCTTACGAATCCTGCCCCGAACCGATCTTCGCAGGTGGCTGCGGCACCTCTAGGGCCAGTCCCGGCGTATTGCGCAGCGGGTGCTTGAGCAGCCCATCGACGAGCGTTGGCGACACGTAGTGCGGCCCGTCGAACAGGTAGACCTTGAAGCCTTGGTAGTGCGCCAGTTGTGGCGCCAACTCATATGCGGTGGCGGGACGGAAACCGCCGCGGCGCTTGGGGCGGAACGCCTCGGCAATCACGCGTACGCGCTCGGTGCCGAATCGTCCAGCCAACGCATTGGCGTAGGCACGCGCAGTGCCCGGATCACGCTTGAATGCACCGCAACCGTCCTGCCAGAACACGCCCACATCGGCAGGCAGCCAGCGTGCAACCCAGTCGGCAAATTGCTGGGCGCCAAGCTCGCTATGGTCGTACACGCTGATCCACAGCGGGCGCGGCAACCGGTCCAGCGCGCGCTTGAGCCGCGCCATGTCTTTCCAGGTGGGATCGACTTCCACCGGGAAGTACCAGCCCTCGACATTGACGGGCGGGCGCACCGACACTAGGTTTCGCGAGCGCTCGGCAAGCTCTTCAACGTGGGCGCGTGCCCAGGTTTCATCAAATGCCCCAGCCAGCCCGACGATGACGTTGCGTGCCCAGGGCTCGGCCGCAATGCGCGACCAGTCTGGTGCATGTGCCACCGCCGACGGCCGGGCACCGGACACGAAGGTGGCATCGTCCACGGCCGTCCATTGCACCAGCAGGTTGCTGACACCGAGCCTGTCCCAGGTGCCCCGCGGGTTCTTGTGCAGGGCATCCGGCTGCCAGACGACGCCCTGTGCCAGCGGCTCGCCGGCGAGCTCCTGCGCGACCGCCCCGCCCGTCAACGACCCGGACAGGGCCAGCGCCACGACCAGCGCGGCGCATCGCCAGGAAGGACGGCGTTCAGCCATTGTGCTTGCCCTCGGTTGGGCGGCTCGGGTTGAGTTGCATGTCACGGTAATCCTGCGCCAGCTTGGCGCGATCAATCTTGAAGTTGACGGACACCGGCAACGTTTGCCGCGGAATCAACTCCGACGGAATCATATACGGCGGCAGCGCCTCACCCAACGATGCCTTCCAGTCTTGCGGTAAAAACGGCGAGTGCGCATCGCCTGAGGCAGGCTGCACAAAACCGACAATACGCGCCACCGACCCATCGGGCCGCCGCAACGGCACCGCTGCTGCACTCTGCACACCGGGCAGCTTGCCCAGCGCGGCATCGATCTCCAGCAACTCGATACGGTAGCCGCCCACCTTGACCTGGTCGTCAATCCGGCCATGGCAGAACAGGCGGCCGAGTTCATCCACCGCCCCCAGGTCGCCCGTGCGGAAACCGCGCGTGCCATTGTGCGAAAACATGCGTGTGGCGTTGAGGTCTTCCCGATTGAGGTAACCCCGCATCACATGCGGCCCAGCAATGCACAGCTCACCGTCCTGCACGAAGACCTCGCTGCCGCGCTTGGGATAGCCGATGGGCAACTTGTCTGCGCCGGCAAGCATCGCATCGTCCACCACGATCCAGGTGGTGGCCACGGTGGCCTCGGTGGGGCCGTAGGTGTTGATGATGCGCGCCTTTGGAAAACGCTGGCGCAAGTGACGTGCCAGTGTGACCGGGAGCACCTCGCCGCAGAACAGGAAGGTGTCGAGCGTCGGCAGGCCTTGCCCCGAGAAATCCGGCTGCAGCAATTGCTGTTGCGCAAACGACGGGGTCGAGACCCACGTCGTCACGCCGTGCGCGGCCAGCATCTTCAGGAATACATCGCCCTGGGTAATGGCCTCGCGCGAGGCCAGCACTACGGTGCCGCCCAGCGCGAGTGTCGCCATCACCTCGTACATCGACAAATCGAAGCTGAACGGCGCCTGATTCAGGAACACCGGTGCCGTGCCGAGCGCAAAGTCATGCGCCATCCAGTCAACCAGGGTATGCACGCTTTCGCGGCCGATCTGCACGCCCTTGGGTTCGCCCGTGGTGCCCGAGGTGAACAGCACGTAGGCCAGGCCCTTCTCCTGCAGCGGCTGCGGATGGCTGGCATACGGCAGGCGCTCGAACGTAGCGGTGCGCGCATCGTAGTAGGCATGCGCGCCCAGCGTGCGCGCGATGCGGTCCATGCGCTCATCGGGGTAGATCGTGTCGAGCGGCACGAAGGGCGCACCCAGCATCAGCGCGCCGGCAATCGCCACAAAGAAGGCGGCTTCCTTGTGCCCGCGCACGATGACCGGCACGTCGGCAGCAAAACCGGCCTCGCGTGCCTGTGCGCACCACGCAGCCGCCTCTTCGGCAAGCGCCTGCCAGGTGAGCGTGCGATCGGCACCGATCACCGCATCCTGGTCGGGCCGCAGCCCGGTATCGACGAACGTACCCGTATTGAGATCGAACCGCATCGCCCTCTCCTATCTGTTGGATTGGATATACGCCGCCAGCGCGTTGACCGAGGCCAGATGCTCGGCAATCTCCGTGGGCGGCACACGCACGCCAAACTGCATTTCGACAGCCATCACGATTTCGACCGCCAGTACGGAATCGACCAGCCCCATTTCGATCAGCGGCGTGTCGGGTTCGACCGTGCGGAGTACGACGTTCTCGACAAGCGCCTTTACATCGGCCAGCAGGGTTTCGGTTTGAGTCATGGTCATGGTTGCGACTAAGCGCGGTCAGAATTGGAAATAGAGGAAGCGCACTTCACCGTGCAGCTGCGCCATGCAGAACAGCAGCAGTGCGACGATGGCCACGCCCCAGCGCAGCGAGGGGTGCCAGCCAAAGCGCGCAGCCGCTGCATTGGCAGGACGCTCCAGCGCGGGCGAAAAACGGCCCATCCACTGATGCACGTTGGGCAGGCACCAGACGATGGCCAGCATCACCACGATCTGCAGCGCCAGCATGGAGCGGCCCAGCACGATGCGCAGCCACTCCAGGCCGCTCATGCCGGCCTCGCCCCAGGCGGGCCAGCCCAGCGGCTCGATGCCGCGCAGGCCAATCATGCCGCCCAGCATCTGCAGCGCGTCATGCACGCCGTGGGCACGGAAGAAGATGAACGCCACGAGCGCCGCAAAGAAAGTCAGCAGCACATTGGCCGCATGCCGCAGCGGCGTCGGCGGTGCTGGCTGCGCCGGTGCACCGGCCGGCGCACGCGCAGCCTGCCACGCCCGCCAGCCATGGTTGACGCTCAGGAAGCCCGCATGCAGCAAGCCGTAGATGAGGTACTGCAGCCCTGCCCCGTGCCACACCCCTGCCAGCCCCATGGTGTAGAAGGTCGGCACCGCCACGGTGGCCGCAAAGCCGCCCACCGAGCGCTGCGCCAAGCGCCCGGTCGACTTGCCGCTGGTCATGCGTGCGCGGTTGATGCGCATCGCCATCGGGTAGTAGAGGTAGCTGGTCAGGTAGCGCGTGAGCGTCATGTGCCAGCGCTGCCAGAACTCGATGATGCTGCCGGCCTTGAACGGCGAATTGAAGTTGAGCGGGAAGCGCACCCCGAACATCTTCGCCAGCCCCATCGCCATGTCGGAGTAGCCCGAGAAGTCGAAGTACAGCTGCATCGCATAGGCCAGGCAAGCGCCCCAGGCGGCCAGCATCTGCAGCTCGTGCGGCGCGGCAAAGCCCAGGTCGGCATACGGCGCAATTGCATCGGCCAGCAGCAGCTTCTTGGCCAGCCCGCAGGTGAACATGGTCAGGCCGATGGACAGGTTCTCCGCACGCAGCCGATACGTCTCGGGGCGCGCGAACTGCGTCATCATTTCCTTGTGGTGCAGGATCGGCCCGGCAATCAGGTGCGGGAAGAACGTGACGAACTGGATAAAGCCCAGCGGATCGCGCTCCTTGACGATGCCCGCATTGCAGTCGAGCAGATAGCCGATCTGCGTGAAGGTGAAGAACGACACGCCCAGCGGCAGTGCCACATCTTCCATCGCCACGGCAACCCAGCCGGCGGGCATGATGTCGGCCGCGTTCACCACGACTCCAATCAACGCCGCCAGGTACTTGTAGCGCACCAGCACGGCCAGATCGACCACGATGGCGAAGGCCAGCCAAGCGCGGCGCGCGCGCGAGCCCGCCGGGTTGCTCAGGATCAGCCAGCTCATCGCAAAGTTGAACGCGATCGACAACGTGAGCAGCAGCACGAACGACGGGTTCCACCATCCGTAGAACAGGAACGACGCCACGCACAGCCAGACTGACGCCGCACGCGGCGAGCGCGCACCCAGCAGGTAGTAGCCGGCAATCGAAAACGGCAGGAACAGCGTCAGGAAAATGAACGAGTTGAATAGCATCTCGGCCTCAATGGCTGGCGCCGTTGGGGAGGGTCTTGACCGGCAGGTGCAGCGCGTCTTCCGACATCTCCCACACCAGCACGCGCACACTCTTGGGCCACGTTGCGCGCTTGTCCCACATGGCTTGCATGGCACGGTCGAACTGGCCGTCGTCCAGGCTCACGTTCCAGACCTCGCAGCCAAGCTGTTCGCCCAGTCGGCCTGCAAACTCGCTGCGCCGTGAGAACGAGCTGCCCGCCAGCATGACCTCGACCGGCGGTGCGTCATCAAGCAGGCCGCCCGAATGCACCGCGCTGATGGTCTGCGCGGCCACCAGATCGGGCGCCGGGCGCCATGCGTCGGGCACATCGCCCAGACCACTGAGCGTGAGCAGATCGCCAACGCGGGGCTCTGCTGCTGCCTGTTGGTGCTCGAAGCGTGCCTCGCCCCGCCCACCCAGCAACGGCAGCACGGCCGCGCCGATCACGTTGGCGGCCGCCTGCGCACCGCTGGCGTTCCAGTGCACATCGGTGCGGAAGTACGCGGGGCTTGCCTGCTGCAATGCGGGCAGCAGTTCCACACGCGCGACACCAGCGGCGTCCAGCGCCTGCTGCCATCCGGCAAGGCGCTGCGTCATGCGGCCGTCCTGATGCAAGCCGCAGAGGGCCTGCGCTTCAACGCGCGCCTTGTCGGGCACCGTCACAACCACCAAGCGGATACCGTCTTTGCGCAGGGCATCGGCATAGCGGTGCAACGTCGCGATGCGGGCATCGAGCAATGCATCGGCACCCGGCACGCCCACCTGCCGCACCTGCCCGGCCGCAGCGGGGGGCGGGCGCAATCCATCGGCGTAGAAGAGCCAGCCAGGGCAGCCCTCGCGCACCTGCTGGCCGAGATCGCCCAGCACGCGATAGCGCAGTGCAGCCTGCCAACGGTGCAGCGTGCGTGCGTACGGCACGTCGATGGCACCTTCAATCTGGTGGCCCAGGGTGCCGTCACGCCACCCGGCCCATTTGAACGGCTCGCCGTTGTCAGTTTGTCGGACCAGTGCAACCACCGCCATGCCAAGGCCGGCGACCAGAAGCACCGCCACGGCCCAAGCCAACGCCCGGTGCCAGAACGCAGACCGATCCGGCGGCGCAGCCTCTGCCGGCTCCTGGCCGGGCAGCGCAGTTGCAGAAGAACGTGCGAGCCCGTCGCTCATCGCGCGAGTGCCTTGTCCAGGCGGGCGAGCCACGCGTCTTCCGCCATGATCGAAGCGGCATCCCACTGCGTTGCCGCATTCGGGCCGTTCATCATCTGGCCTTCATTGAACTGCCAGACCAGCGCCTTGATCTTGGCGGACTTGAACGCGGGCGACTCCAGATAGTTCAGCAGCGTCTTCCACGGGCCAACGTTGCCGAACGTCCAGGTCAGGCCGACGGGGCTGTCGATGGCGTTCGACAACTTCTGCGGAAAACCGAGGTACGGCTGCACCATGCTGTTGCCGACCACCTGCACCAGGGAGGGTGCGCTATCGAGCAAGTCCTTGTTGTTGCCGGCCTGGCGAACGAAGAAGTGGTCCTTGCCGACCGCCTTCTTCTTTTCCGGCGGCAGCAGGTCGGCCAGATCGCCGTAGCTGATCTCTTCCGTCCATTTGCCGAGCCGGGTGCCGCCACCGGTGCGCTCCGTAAACAAGCCGCGCGCTTGCAGCAGCTTGGCTGTTGCGGCGGCGTTGGCCTCGGCGGCACGTGCGGACCAGTGATAGTCGGCGCGGATGAATGTGGTGTCGTCGGTCGGGTTGACGGTGGCAATGGCCGCCTCTGCGTCGACCATGTCGAGCCCGATCTTGCCGGCATGAGCCGCCAGTGCGGCGTAGCGCCCCTTCACCGCCGGTGACAGCGTCATGCCATCGGGCAGCTTGTCGGCATAGGCACGGGCCTTGAGCGGCGCGATGACGATCACCGTGCGGATATCGGCGGCGCTGAGCTTGTCCGCCGCCTTGCGGATGAGATCGAGCGCTTGCAGACAACCGGCGGTATCGTCGTCGGTCAGGCTTTCCCAACCGGGGAACAGCCAGCGATCACGCCCTTCGATGATGGTCTGCGCCTTCGTGGCAGGCGCTTGTGCACCCTGGACGGCCAGGGCGAGGCTCGGCAACCCGGCCAGTGCACTGGCCAGCGGTGCGGCGCCCAGCGAGAACAGCACGCGGCGGCGGCGGGCATCGATGGATTGGCTGTCGGAGCCGAGCGGTGAACGAAGCGATACGGTCATGGAGTGGCCTTCAGATTCGGTGGTGAGATTCACTTCTTGGCGGGCGGCCAGGCGATGTCATCGCGCACGCCGGTGAGTACAGGCTTGGCAGCATCGCCGGCCAGGAACAGGCTGTAGCTGTCACCCGCGGCCAGCGTGGGCAGTTGCAGCGGCGCCGTCGTGGCATTGCCGCAGCTGCCCGTCAGGCGAGCGGCAATCGGGTTGATGGCGCGGGCCTGTTGCGTGCCAGCGGGCACCTGCGCAAACACGGTCGGGCCGTTGTCGGCCACGGCGATCTTCCCCGCGCAGGCGCCGCCCGCAACGTTGTAGACGCGCAGCGTGGCGCGCATGGCATCCAGACGCTCCTGCGGATTGGCCACACGTGTGGCGCGCCAGCCTTGCGACTCCCGCGTGAGCATCACGGTAATGGCCTGGCCGGCAGTGGCGTCACTGGCCGACACTGCGCCTGCGGCATCCGCGGCGGTTGCCTGCACGGGCTCGCGCCCATCGACCGTCACGCGCAGCGGCGTACCTGGGGTCACGACGCTCAGGCGCGTCGATGCGCCGGCTGCCAGCGTTTGGGCGGCTTCGCTACCCGGCAACGTCACGCGGGCGGGTTGCGTGGCCAGGTTGACCACGCGCACATACGTGGCGTTGGCGGGCGGCTGCGGGCCGTACAGGCTGGCAACATCCTGCGCGGCGGCGTGCGCGGCAGCGGGCGCACCCAGCACGAGCACAATGCCCAGCGCGCGCATCAGGTCGGTCAATGTCATGCGACGTTGCATAGGATCAGTAGGAATAGATGGCGTTGAAGAACACTCCGCGGGCACGGTCGTCGCCGGCCAGCTTGAAGCGGTATTGCAAGGACACGTCGACGTACGACTGTGGTGCGTCGTACTTGCTCTCCCGGAAGACATAGCGTGTGGACACCCCCACGCCTGCGCCGATCGGCACGCTGCTGTTGATACTGCTGTCGTAGTCCGCACCGACAACCACGTACGGGAACACCGTCCAGCGCGAGCTGACACTGTCGATGCGGTAGGTGCGGCCGAACTCGGCGTTGGCGGTGGCGTAGTTGGTGCCGGCCTGCAGGTAGCGCCCGGCCTCTGCGTAAACGCGGCCGGTCCACCACGATGGGACGTCAATGCGGCGTTCGGTGCCAAAGCCGTCGGAATAGGCGGTGCGCGCCAGCCAATCCCCGTTGGCGGCCGAGCCGATCGGGATCACGCGCTCAAGGGCGAAGATCACATTCAGATCGCTGAACGGCTTGACGCGCGCGCCCACTGAAGCCTGCAGCGTCTGGGCACCGCTGGATTCGCCACCCTTGACGCCAAAGCTCTCGAAAGCGCGTGCATAGACTTCAAACATCCGGTCACCCAGCGGCCCGAACGGGCGCCAGTATGCCTCCACGCCCGCCTGCCAGGCGTTGGCATCGCCGGGCGTGGTGGTCAGCAGCGGGCCTGACGGCATGCCGCCGCCACGGTAGCTGAGCGTCGCGTCAAAGCCCCAGTTGCGCGTGGCGTCGGCATGGGCCTCGCGCATGTCGAGCATGGCCTGGGGCGTGGGCGGCGGATCGTCGCCCTCTGGCGGCTCCAGGCCGGCATCGATGGCGCGCTCCAGATGCGCAATGGCAAGCTGGTTGCGGCGCGCTGCCAGGGCCGAATAGGCGGCATCGGTGCGCTCGTCAATGGACAGCGGCGTGATCTTGTCCGCGCGTTCGAACAAATCGGAAGCGGTCTGGTCTTCGCCTGCCCGCTGCGCGATGTATGCAGCGGAAAGCGGTGGCAAGGCGTCGAGCAGCCCGTCCTCAACGATCGCCTTCGATTCGCTTGTCGCCGCCCGCTCCTGCTTGGCGTCGATGAGTGCATTGACCAGATCAACGCGGTGCTGCGCGTCTTGCGGCGCCGCCTGCACGGCCTGACGGGCGAACTCAAGCGCCGCCTTGGTGTCTTTTGCTTCTGCAGCCCGGGCGGAGGCCTGTGCCGGCGCAAAGCCCGGGTCTGCCGGGTACAGATCGCAGTCCGACCCGAACTCGCTGGCGGCACAGTCGATCACCGGACGCGCTGCCACGGCCACGCGTTGTGCGGTCTCCTCGGCAGACGATGCTGGCGCGGTAGTCGTTGCCAATTGCCGCCGCGCGCTGTGTACCCGCATCGTGATGAGCGAATCCGTGTCGTCGTCGATCGGCTTGAGATCGCCAAGCACGTCAATCACGCGCTGCGGCTCGCCCTGGGCCAGCCAGATGTCGGCAGCAATGGTTTGCATCGAACGCCGCACCGCAGCCGTGGCATCGGCCTGCTTGAGCGCCTGTGCCAGGTCAGCGTTTGCTGCCTCCGACTTGCCTTGTGCCGCGCGCGCGTAGCCGCGCAACGTCCAGGCCATGATCTCGGTATCGTCGTAGGCGATGGCGTCGTCCATGGCGCGCTCCACGCCAGCCAGATCACCCGTGGCGAGCAGCCCGTCGATGAGTTGCAGGCGGTAGTCAAAACGCGCCGGTGCATAGACCACCGCCTGGCGTGCCAGCGCGATGGCGCGCGTTGTGTCGCCCGACTGACGCGCGTTGAGCGCGTCCTCCGCCACCTTCATGCCCAGGCCGACGCCGATGAACTCGCGGCGGATGCGCAGTGGTTCGCTGTCGCCAAATTGCTGGACGGCGGCCATGTCGGCATCCCAGGCGGCGGCGTCATCGCCGGCGGCGCTGGAGGCGTCGATCAGCAACAGGCGAAAACGCTTCAGGTCGGGGCGCAGCGCAATCACCTCGTTGGCGTAGCGCGCGGCGCCGGCAAAATCCTTGGCGTTGTAGGCCTTGTAAGCGTTCTGGGCGGCGTCCAGTGCTGCGCCTGTCAGCAAGGCGCCGCCCTCCTCGTCCTTGGCCTGCGCGTGCCCGGCCGCATTGGCGGGCGCCCGCAAGGCTGCAACGCGCCTGCGCTGTTCGGCAAGCTGCCTGTCCGCGCCAAAACGTGCGGTGGCGCCATTGAGTACGCGCCCTGCCTCCGCATACTGCCGTTGCGCCGCCAGCGCATCCGCCAGCAGCAGATGGAGCGACATCACATCAGGACGCTGCCGAATCGCCTCGCGCGCCAGCGCGACGCAGCTGTTGTACGCACGGCGCTTGCACGCATCGTAGGCCTGCTGCGCGACGCGGTAGGCAGCACCGGCCAATGGCAGCGGCTTGGTGCCGTTCGTCTGCGCATGCAGCAGTGCCGGCGCACACAGTGCGCCCGCCAGTGCGGTCATGGCCAGTCGTGCCGACCAGCGCGGCCGCAAGTTGCGTGCAGGGCGTGCGAGGGTTGTCTTCCGTTGCTTCATGCCGCTGCCGCCAGCACGCCGCCCAGGCGGTGCTGCTCCTTGATCACGTCATCCAGTGCCTCGTGCGAGATCACGCCGCGGCTCACCATGTAGTCGCCAATGCGGCCATCGCGGTGGGGGCTGTAGTCGCGCAGCGTGGCGTCAAAGGTTTCGCGCAGAACATGGCCGCGCTCGATCAGGAGATCGCCCAACAACGGCACGCCGCGCACAGCAGTCGGGCCATCCACGTGGCCCAACTGCGGTGCATTGGCCGCCAGTGCGCCAACGTCCGCCACGTTCACACCACGCAACTGACGCAGGCCTACGGCAATCTCACCTTCCCGCACGATCCGCTGCACCACCTCGCGCTGCAGTTGGGCGGACACCTGTGCAAGCTCGGCATCCTGCAGTGGGCTGGCGACCAGCAACACCACGCGCCCCGCAGCATCTTCACCTTGGGGCAGCACGCGGTGGCGGATCACGGTGTCAAGCGGCAGCAGGTCTGCATGCGCGCGCAGCTGCGCCAGGTCGAGCGCACCGCGCTCAAGATCGGCCTGGAAGGCGATCGCCTCGGCCAACGTTTCGTCGTCCAGCCAGCCTTTGGCCATCAGCACACGGCCCAGGGGCGCCTGACGGGCATGCGCGTCTTGCAGCGCCTGGTCCAGGGTCTCCTGCCCGATCGCCTGCCACGTCACCAGCAGTTCGCCCAAGCGGGGGCGCTCGCCGGTAAAGCCGTCCTCCGAAGGGAAATCGTGCATGGTCTTGTCCCATGCCAGCCGCTTGCCGGTAATGAGGTGGGTGAGGAACATCTTCCACGCCCGCGATACCGCCATGAAGTTGATGAAGTTGCCGACGATCATGCGCGGCACCGACAGCACCCCGTGCTCCCACCCATACAGCTGGGTGACGAAGTACACCCGCTGCACCACACGCAGCGTCAGCGCGATGGCGTTGAACCACAGCAGCGTGCCCAGCCATTCGTACTTCGACAGCGGCGAGGCGATCAGCTCGGGCATCCATCCAAACTGGTCGACCAGCGCAAACAGCAGAAACTGCACGATCAGCACATACGCCAGAATGCCGACGAACGCGGTGACAATGCCCTTGCGATCACGCGCGAGCAGGTACCGGTTGGCGGGGCCGCCGGTCCAGCCGGTCTGCTTCCAGCCTTGCAGCCCGATGCCCAGTGCCCAGCGCGCCCGCTGGCGGTAAGCCGTGCGGAAGGTATCCGGAAAGAACTCGCGCACGCATAGCGGCATGGTGAGCGTGAAATCACGCTCCGGCCCCAGCCCGAACCACGATTTGCGCCGCATGCTGAACTGCACGGGAAAGCGCGCAAAGATGGACTGCATGCCCATCTTGCCCAGCCGCGCACCCACGTCGTAGTCCTCGGTCAGGCTTTCGGTGTTGAAGGGCTGGTTGTCGGTCTCAGCCGCAAGCGCCAGCAGCGCGCGCCGCGAGAAGCACGTCCCGACACCGGCCGACGGCACCGTGCCGGCCAGGCTTTCGCGCACGACGAGGTCCTTGCCATGCCACTCGGCAAACTCGTCCATGTAGGTGCCGGCCACCAGCTCGAACCAGTTGCGCTCGAGCGACGCCACCGGCAACTGGATCATGTCCTTGCGCGGCAGCAGGTAGTTATAGAAACGCAGCTCCAGGGGATGCAGCACATCCTCGCTGTCGTGCAGCACCACGCCGGCAAACTCGATGTTGTGATCGCGCTCGTGCTTGAAGATGGCCTGGATGACCCAGTTCAGGCAGTCGGCCTTGCAGGTCGGGCCATCGTGCGGCACTTCCACGCGGCGCAACTGCTTGTAGCGGCGGCGCATGCGCTCCACTTCATTGATCGTTTGCGCATCGTTCTGGTAAGTGCCGACAAACACCATGTAGCTGCGGTAGTCCATCACGCTGACCATGTTCTCGATCATGGCCGCGATCACGTCGTACTCCAGCCATGCCGGCACCATGATGGCGATCGGCTGCTCAGCGCGGGCCTTGAGCTGCTCAGCCGTCAGCGGCGTGTACACCCGCTTGACCGTGAAGAAGCGGTAGACCTCGCGCACCCAGTACCACACGTCGATGAACAGATCGTCGAGGCTCGAGATCAGGATGAGCACCGCCACCACGATGGCCAGCAACTCCAGCCCGTGGTAGTACTGGGCCAGCAAGTGGCCCGCATACCATTGGATAACGTCGAACGTCACGACTTGGACTGACGACGCCGGCGTGCGTAGCCCGCCACGCCCAGCAGGATCAGGAACACCACCACCACGATGCCCGGCCCTGCCCACGACCAGAAGCTCTTGGTCAGGCGCGGACGGTCGACATCGCTGGGCAGCACTTCACCGGGGTGCAGCGTGTCGAACACGCGGGCGATGCCGTCGCTGGCCACCACCGCCACGTCGCCGCGCGACAGACGCAGCGTCGCCGGCAATACCGGCGCCACCGGCCCCACCGTGCGGTAGACCACCCCGGTCGCACTGCCCGCCTTCGCCACCTGAACGATGCCGAGATTGGTCAGGCCCGAAACATCGGCCAGCAGCTTGTCGGACGCCGTCGTCAGTGTCAGACGGTCTTTCGACAGCACGGCGCGGCCGGTCTCGTCGCGCAGGGGCACGTCGATTGCCAGGAAGGTGTCTTTGGGCGCAGCCGCCTCGTTATCCGCCACGGCGGTGAGCTGGCTGCGCGTGGGCGCGATCCCGGCGGCATTGGCCAGGCGTGCGACACGCGGCAGCGTTGCCGCTGCATCGCCCAGATAGGCCGTCGGCACGATCACGTTGGCCTGCGAGGCAAAGCGCGCCACCATGCCGGTGAAATCGGGGTCGAGGCTGGCGGTTTCCAGCGTCACGTGGCTGCTCGGCAGCACGGCCACCGGATAGCCTTGCAGACGCGCACGGCAGCCGTCTTCGGGCGGGCGCTGGAACAGCACGCGCAGCAGGTTGGATGCGCCCAGCGCGTAGCGCGGAATGCGCGCCGTGATGCGCTGCACGCGGCCATCCTGCTTGAGCAGCTCCGAGCCGATCAGCATGCCGTTGAAATAGACCGACGCCACCTGGCCGCTCACGCTGGCCGACGGTGCCGCCGCAACGTCGAGCACCACTTCGCCCGGCAGCTTGCCCTGGCCGGAGACGGTGCTCAGGTCAAAGCTGGCATCCCACGTTGCACGGCCCAGCACCTCCATCGTCCGCGGCTCGCCGCCCAGCAGCGCCAGCGCAACCTTGTCACCGTAGGCATGTGGTGCGCCCTCCAACTGGTGCACCACGATCTGGTTGGACGCATCGATCGGCCGCCATGCCGCCGCCAGCGCCGCCACCCCGCCTACGTCGCCCGTCACGATCACGACCTGCCCGGGCAGATGCGCAAGCCGAACCTCACCCGCCGCCAGCGGCTCGGTGATGGGTGCCCAGGTCTGTGCACGCCATTGGTCAAAGGCCTCCGCACCCGACGCGGAGACCGCGGCAACCTGCGCGCGCAGTGCATCCAGCGATGCTTTCAGGCTCCCGCGCAACGCGTCATCCGCCACCACGATGTCCGGTGCGAATGCCGAGCGCGAGGCCAGCAGCACGAACGCGCCCACCTCCGCCGGGTTGGCCAGCTTGCGCTGGCCGCCAGCCGCCAGCGCCGCGAATGCAGGCGCGGCCTGCAATGTCTTGGGCACGCTCACACCGGTCAGGTCAACCGTATCGCCCACAACGGGCCATGCACGCACTGCGGGGCGCTTGTTCTCTGCCTGGAGCAGCGCGATCGCCCGCCAGCTCACGTCGTACGCAGGGGCACCGACCTTGTTTGCGCTCAGCGCCACCGTCGGCGCCGTCGGCAATGCACTCCACGCGGTGCGCAGGTCCTTGACCGCAGCCGGATCGAAGCGGTACGTCAGCCGCGACGTGGGGGCGATACGCAGCACGTTGCCAATGGCCGTCTGGTCGGTACAGATGGTGTCGTTGATGATGGACGACCACTGCAGCCCCAGACGGACAAAACCTGTGGGCCGCGGGCCGCCGTCCACACCCAGGCTGGCCACAGCATCGCCCTGAAACTGGGTAAAGCCGCGCGCCAGCACCGGCGCCCCATCCAGCGACACCAGCATGGTGGTGCGGCCACCGTCTGCACGCATGTAGCCGCCATCCAACTGGAGCGTCGCATCGGAGATCGGCAGGTTGGCGGGCACCGGAAGGTACAGCTCGCGAATGGCATCCGGCGCCTGCAGCACCAGCGGCTCGCGCACGCCCACGTCTGCCAGCGACAAGCTGCGCGTCACGACACGCCCTTGAGAAAGCTGGGCCAATGCCGCGCCAAGCTCGTCGGGAGCCGCCTGGACACGGCCCGCAACCAGCAGGGCAACCGCAAACGTCGCGACGCAAGCGCGTGTCATGCGGCGAGGAGAACGTTCAGAATTCACGTCGATAGTCTCGCAATGATGGATAGCGCCTTACCGCAGCAAAGGCTCGCGGACGGCGGCACCCACAGAGGTGCGGCCGGGCCCGTCAGGATTGAACTCATTGAACGGCTGCCCCATCAGCGCCGCTACGATGCGGGCCGATGCCTGGCCGTCGCCGTACGGGTTGGAGCGGCCAGCGAAGGTCTCGCCGATTGCCAGGTACTCCAGCACCGTACGCGTCTCCCGCACGATCGTTTCGCGCTGGGTGCCGACCAGGCGCACCGTGCCGGCTGCGATCGCCTCGGGGCGCTCGGTCACGTCGCGCATCACCAGTACCGGTTTGCCCAGCGCCGGGGCCTCTTCCTGGATGCCACCCGAGTCGGTCAGGATGACGGCCGATCGCTGCATCAGGCGCACAAAGGTCAGGTAGTCCAGCGGCTCAATCAGGTGCACGTTGGGCTCGCTGCTGAGCGCCTGCCGCACCGGCCCGCTGACGTTGGGGTTGAGGTGCACCGGATAGACGATCTGCGCGACGTTGCTGCGCGCAAGATCGCCCAGCGCGGCGATGATCTCGGCAAAGCCCGCACCGAAGTTCTCGCGACGGTGACCGGTCACCAGCACCACGGGTTGCTGCGGATCGAGAAACGCCAGCGTCTGATCCAACTGCACACGCAGCGCGGCATCGGTGTCGATGCGCGCGGCACTCAGATAGAGCGCGTCGATCACGGTGTTGCCGGTCACGATGATGCGCCCCCCCAGCGACTCGGCCAGCAGGTTGATCCGGGAGCTCTCCGTTGGCGCGAACATCAGGTCGCTCATCACGTCGATCACGCGGCGGTTCATCTCTTCGGGCCACGGCTGCGCGAGGTTTCCGGTGCGCAGGCCGGCTTCCACGTGCCCGATCGGGATCTGCCGATGGAACGCAGCCAGCGCGGCGGCGCAGGCCGTGGTGGTATCGCCGTGCACCAGCACGCGGTCCGGCTTCTCAATGGCGAGCACTTCGTCAATCGAAGCAATCAGCCGTGACGCCAGCCCGTTGAGTGTCTGGTTGCCCGTCATCAGCGCGAGGTCGTGATGCGGCTGGACGCCGAACAGGTCGAGCACTTGCGACAGCATGGTGCGGTGTTGCCCCGTCACGCAGACGATGGACTCCACGCCCGGCGTCAGCTCAAGCTGCTTGACGACCGGCGCCATCTTGATGGCCTCGGGCCGGGTACCGAAGATGGAAAGGATCTTGGTTGGCATCAGGATTCGTTCTCTTACAAATGCGTCGCTGCGGCCGACATTGGCCACGAAGCGAAACAGACACGGTTCTCAATCCAAGCGGGGCGCGACATTACAGGGCACCAGCGTTCGTATGCAACGCCAGCGGCCATCACCCGGCTCACGACGACTTCAGCAGAAAGGTTGAGCGCGGGCGTGCAGAACTCATCCGCGAGCGCATTTAGCGCTAAACACCTATCCGAAATGCTTGGCCCAATCGCGCTTGGCCCAATCGCCAATCGATCGGTTGACTTGTTCACGTACAGCCCGCCGTACGACGCTCCGGGGCAGCAACACCACACCGGGCGCGCAGCGACGCGCGTCAAGTCAACCCGGGAGCACAGCACGCCCGGGGCCAGGAAAACGTCAGCGGAGAATCAGCTCGGGCCGAACAAGAAGTCGACCCGCGTGCCATAGCGGCACGGGTGTGTCGGCAAATGGGACGTCGTCCCTTTCCGTGTGATGGAAGTGAGCGCCGCAATCCCTTGCTGGGATTCGCGGAGCATCACCGTCGTGCGTTGTTTCATAACCTTCCCCGTCACCAATAGATCCAGACCAACATCGTCCGACCACCAACTCAAGGCTTAAACCTTTTTATTTATTGGATTACTTATCTTTCTTGTTTTCATACCCCCCGATGCCCGCGCACCAGCGCGTCTCGGTGAGTACAGCGATGCGCATACTAGCCCAAGATTTCCCGCCACGTCTTCGCCAACCGGCAGGGAACATTGGTTTTCCAACAATTGTTGATTATTCAACCAGCACTGCTTCACAGCCTCTGGATACTGGTCCGATCATGAAATGAGCAACGCCTTGAGCACCCACCAGAAATATCTGTTTGAAGGCAACGACCAATGAAGCACAACCC
This sequence comes from Ralstonia sp. AU12-08, assembly GCF_000442475.1. Classification (NCBI taxonomy): domain Bacteria; kingdom Pseudomonadati; phylum Pseudomonadota; class Betaproteobacteria; order Burkholderiales; family Burkholderiaceae; genus Ralstonia; species Ralstonia sp. AU12-08. The sequence goes on from NZ_ASZV01000003.1 coordinate 38,058, forward strand.
CATGCACCGCTGCGTTCTTACGCCCCCGGCCGTCATGCGCGGCATTTTGACGCAATACACGCCGAATACCCGGCAAAACAGCGACAGCACTGCGCGCCATTCCTGACTACGCGCCACTTCCAGCACCTTGAGGCAACCCGCATGCGCGCTCAGCCCGGTCAATACCGGCACCTTCATCATCCACCATCGGAAAACAGCGCCAATTATCGTGGTACAGAATTACGCCTCACCACCATGCTCTTTTTCAAATAGAGCGCCCCCAAAGAACTACCTAGCCTGCTTCACGCAGCGCATTTAATACTTTAAAAAATTCATCCATCATAAAACGGTGAATGCATCTGAATTTCTTGCCACAGCAGGATTAGCGAAGTGGCTCACACAGCACTACCAAAGAAGGCCCACGCGCCTTCTTTTTCGATTTCAAATGCAGTTGTACCGATTGAATTTTACAGGAATGCAAAAGCGATATCAGCCTGTCACCCCCACCCGTTCGGGGGGTCCCAATTCAAATACCTTTGATTGAACGACAATTTGTTTTGATAGAACGTCATCTCGCGCTGGCAAACCGCAGCTGCAGAGCGATGCGCTGATAAGCCACCCGTATACCGTGGCGCCACGCAACCCCGGACAACCCCAATACGAGATTCCATTCGGTCACAGCCCGGCCGGAGCCGCATGGACGAGGGCGCATCTGTCTATCTGGCGCCAACCCGCGCGCCTTCGCCCCACCCACAGCTCTGGCCAGACGCATTTCTCGGGTTTCATGTGCGGTATCAAGCGCAACGGATTGACCATCCGTTATAAACAACCCTATATTGCGCTAGAAGCACACGCTTGCCCCTTCGCCCGCCAGTGGGCGCCCGCTGGCACACCACGCATCCGCATGACCGATTCCGTTTGGACGCCCCTGCTGCTCTCGCTCAAAGTGGCCGGCTGGGCGACCGCCCTCAACCTCATCCTGGGTGTAGGCGCAGCCTACGGGCTGGCGCGCACGCGCAGCCGCCTGCGTGACCTGATCGACGCCGTCCTGACCCTGCCGCTGGTGCTGCCGCCCACGGTGCTGGGCTACTACCTGCTGGTGTTGCTGGGCCGGCGCGGCACGATCGGCGGGTGGCTGGACAGCATGGGCATCCAGCTTGTCTTCACGTGGCAAGGGGCGGTCGTTGCCTCGACCGTCGTGGCGTTTCCGCTGGTCATGAAGTCAGCGCGCGCCGCATTTGAAGGTGTGGATCACCAGTTGGAAAACGCTGCGCGTGTGCTCGGCCTGCCGGAAGCCGCCGTCTTCTTTCGCGTGACCCTGCCGCTGGCTGCGCGAGGCATCGCCGCCGGAGTGCTCCTGGCGTTTGCACGCGCACTGGGCGAATTTGGTGCCACGCTCATGATTGCCGGCAACCTGCCCGGCCGCACGCAGACGCTGTCCGTCGCCATCTACGAAGCTGTGCAGGCCGGTGACGACGCCACGGCCAACACGCTGGTGCTGATCACCTCGCTCACGTGCATCGTGGTGCTGGTGGTGGCTAGCCGCCTGCTGCAAGGGCGCGCACCCAACCTGCAGGAGCAACCGGCATGAGCGCCCATCCTGCTGCGATGGTGGATCTCGTCGTACAGAAAACGCTGACGAGCGCTGCGCGCGTGTTCTCGCTGGACATTGCCGTGCGCTCCGATAGCCGACGCGTGGTGCTCTACGGCCCGTCTGGCGCCGGCAAAAGCCTCGCCATGCGCGCCATCGCCGGCCTGATGACGCCCGACCGGGGCCGCATCGTGCTGAATGGCCGCACGCTGTTCAACCACGCAGATGGCGTCAACCTCAGCACACAGGAGCGCCGCGTCGGTTACCTCTTCCAGGACTACGCCCTCTTCAACTACCTGACGGTGGCGCAGAACATCGGCTTTGGGCTCAAGCGCGGGTGGTTCAATCCATCACGCCGACAACACGACGCACGCGTGCAACAGTGGATCGACACCTTCGAACTGGAAGCGGTGGCCGCCAACTACCCGACGCAGATTTCCGGTGGACAGCGGCAGCGCGTGGCGCTCGCCCGGGCGCTGATCGCCGAGCCCTCCATGCTGTTGCTCGACGAGCCCTTTGCCGCACTGGACCCGGCTTTGCGCACACGCATGCGTTCGGAATTGTCGGCATTGCAGCGGCGGCTGGATGTACCGATGCTGATGATCACGCACGATCCGGCGGACGTGGAGATCTTCGGTGACCACGTGTTCGAACTGCGCGATGGCCGTGTTGTGGCCGATGCGGTGCGTATGCCCGAGGCGGCGCCACTGTCACTGCACCCGCACCTGACGGCGGTTACGAACCGCCAGGCCTAGGGCCTGTTGACACCTAGAACACGCCCAGCGCCAGCCCTGTCGCCAGGGCTTCACCCAGTGCGCGGCAACGCTCCAGGTCTTCCGCACCGATCTGCTTGAGCGCCAGGATGGCCTCTGGCGACTGCGCATGGGTGCAAACAATGATCGGCTCAGCCACAGACCGCAGCCGCCAGCCTGTGGCGATGCGTTCGATCTGCCGCACGGCATTCTGCCCATCGCTGCCAGCACAAACGAGGCATGCGTAAGGGCGACCGTTGATGCGGTCGAGCGCGGGGTAGTAGCTGCGATCGAAGAAATCCTTGAGCTGCCCGCTGATGGCGGCCAGGTTTTCCGGCGTCGCGAACAGGTAGCCATCGGCGGCCAGCACGTCGCCGGGGCCCGCCTGCGCGGCTTGGAGCAGGCGCACGGCAACGCTGCCCTCTGCGGCGGCGCCGGCCTGCGCGGCTTCGGCCATTTGCCGCGTGCCGCCCGTCATCGAGTGATAGACGATCAGCAGTGTTTTGGGCGCGGCCATGGGGTTCAGACTCTGGCTCAAGCCAAGCCCAGGATCACGCTCGACGCCTCGAACACGGCCACGGCTTCCACGCCTTCGGCCAGGGCCAGCGTTTCAACAGCGGTGCGCGACAGCATGGCCACCAGCACGGTTCCCCCCGCAGACGTCGCGTTCGCATCCAGCAGGCGCAAGCGCACCTCAGCCTGCACCGCGCCATCACGGATTTCCGTCACCACGCACGGCAACTGGTTTTCCGCAGAGAGCCGCCACTCGCCCATACCGTCGCCCGTTCTATCGCCTATTCGGCGCAACAGCATCACGGCCGGTGCCTTGATGAGCGCAACAGCTTGCACGCCCGGGACCAGCCCCAACGTCTGCGTGCTTTCCTGCGTGATGGTGGCCACCACGGCCTGACCGCCGGGCAAGCGCAGCGTGACGGCATCATTGACGGCACCGGAGGCCACGGACTCCACCGTGCCGAACAGCGTATTGCGCGCACTCGTGCGCAGCATCAGGCGGCGCAGCACGTTCAGGTCTTCGCTGGCGGCCTGAGCGGCAGCATCCAGGCGCTCGACAAAGCGGCGGTGCTCCGCTTCCAGCACGCGGAAGCTATCGATCAGCCGTTGCGCACGCGGCGTCAGCACGCTGCCGCCACCGCCCTTGCCGCCCGTGGTACGCACCACCAGCGGCTCGCCGGCCAGGTTGTTCATGGTGTCGATGGCGTCCCAGGCAGCCTTGTAGGAAAGGCCCACGGCCTTGGCACCCGCCGTGATGGAACCTGTCTGCCCAATGGCGGACAGCAGTTCGATGCGACCGTGTCCGCCCCAGTTGTCTTCACCGGCGCGCAGCCAGATGGTGCCGTCGAGTTCCAGCATGTCGTCTCGTATTGGATGGAGATTGCAACATGCGGATGTTAACGCCGATTGGGATCGGGTCGCGCCGATCGAGGGCAGATCGGCGCATCGTCAGGCAAGGCGAGCTCAAGCCGCCATCAGTCGCGGCGTACGTACATGCATCAGCACCGAGCGCGAGAGCAGCAGCCCACCCAGAAACCCGAACAGCGCGCTGAACAGCGCCATGAAGCTGGCCGATTGCAGCACATCCGGATGCATCGCCAGCATCACGTTGTAAGCGTAACGCGCAGTGAACAGGCCCAGGATCACCACCATCGGCACCCAACTGCCGGGCACACGCACGGTGGCAGCTGATTCGGAGACGGCGCCGCTGGGCGGCATCAGGCGCGTCAGCAGGAAGGCCGCTGCAATGGCCGCCAGCCATGCAGCCAGCGCGAGCGCGCTGCCGTGGCTCGCCATCACCACACCGTAGAACGAGTACGCAGCCACCACCAGCGGCAGCACGATCAGCCGCCGGCGCGACACCACGCGTGGCTGCGTCTGGCGCAGGCCAAGCGCAATCAGCAGGGCAAACACCACGAACACCCAGCCGGGCGTATGCGACACGATGGAGGTGATCGATTCGAGCATGGCGGTCTCCCTGTTGGAATGACGCCAGCTTAGGCGCCGCATTCCGCGCACAGGAGCAGTTTGCGACGAATGGCAGGAAGGCTGGCGCGAACAGTCAGCCCGAACGGTCGACCGCGTACTCAGCCACGGGCCGCGCGCACCCCGGCATCCACCACCGAGAGGTGCGCCCGCAGCAGCCGGTCGAAGCCTTCCGCCGTCACGGGCTTGCCGATGTAGTAGCCCTGGATTTCCTGGCAGCCGGCCTTGGCGAGAAACTCCACCTGGTCGGCATCTTCCACACCTTCGGCCGTGACGGTCATACCGAGGGCGCGCGCCATGGCGACGATGGCCTCGGTCAGCGCCACCGAATCCGGGTCATGCGGAATGCCCGTGATGAACGAGCGGTCGATCTTCACGTTGCTGATCGGGAAGCGCTGCAGATACGACAGCGACGAATACCCCGTGCCGAAGTCGTCGATGGAAATACGGATGCCCTGCGCGGTAAGCGCGTCGAACATCGGGCGGACTTCGTCGGCGCCTCCCATCAGCAGGCTTTCGGTAATTTCCACTTCCAGCGCAGTGGGCGGCAAGCCGACCTCAGCCAGCGTCTGCTCGATCATCGGCACCACATCACCGGCCTGGAACTGGCGCGCTGACAAGTTGACCGCCATACGGAAGTCATAACCCAGTGCCTCGTACCACGTCACAGCCTGTTCGCACGCGCGGCGTAGCACCCATTCGCCGATCGGCACGATCAGGCCAGTCTCCTCGGCCACCGGAATGAACTCGACCGGCGAGATGGCGCCCAGCTTAGTGCTGTTCCAGCGCAGCAGCGCCTCTGCACCAACGATGCGGTGGCTGGCCAGGTCGTACTTGGGCTGGTAGACGAGCTGCAACTCGTTGTTCTCGAGCGCGTCGCGCAGCGCGTTTTCCAGCAGGTAACGGCGCTGCAAGCGGGCGTTGAGCTCGGCCGTGTAGAACTGCGCACGGTTGCGGCCATTCTGCTTGGCGCGGTACATGGCAGCATCGGCCGAACGCAGCAGGTCGGAGCCCGAAATCCCATCGTGCGGATACAGCGCCACACCAATCGACACGCCCAGGTAGTAGCGCCCGTTGACGGTATCAAACGGCTCGCGCATGGTCAGCAGCAAACGTTCGGCCAGCAGCGCGATGCGCTTACCCTCAACGCGCTGCTCAATCAGGATCACAAACTCGTCGCCGCCCAGGCGGGCGATCACGTCGCCGGGGCCAATGCAGTCCGTCAACCGTGCGGCCGCGCTCTGCAGCAGCGTGTCGCCGCAGGCATGGCCGGCGGTGTCGTTCACGCTCTTGAAGCGGTCCAGATCCAGGAAGAACAACCCAAGCTCGCGGCTTTCGTCACGCGCCCGCTCAATGGCGGCATCCAGGTGGGCGATGAAGAAGCTGCGGTTGGTCAGGCCGGTGAGCGCATCGTGCGCAGCAAGATGGCGCAGGCGCTGCTCGGCGCGCTTGATGTCGGTGATATCGGCGAACGACAGCATGATGCTGCTGGGCACCGGCTCGCCATGGCGGCGGATCGGAATGATGTTCTCGCGAATCCAGACCAACTCGCCGGTCTTGAGCAGGAGGCCATAGACCCGCCCCAGGATCGGCTCGCCGCTACGCTTGACGAGTTGTGAAGGCAGGACATCGTGCGCGATCTCGTTGCCGTCTTCGTCGATCACGCGCTGCAGCGGATCCAGGCGGTTGCGCCCAACCAGTTGCCCGGCACGCACCCGCAGGATGCGCTCGGCGCTGGCATTGGCTGCCAGCACCACGCCGTCCAGGTTCTGGATCAGCACGCCCTCGTTCAAGTGCGAGATGGCCAGGCGATAGCGCTCCTCGCTCTCGGCCAGGCCGCGCTCAATGGTGTCTTTCTGGATGGCGACGCCGGCCAGGTGGGTCACGTCGTCAAGGAAATTCAGTTCTTCTTCGCTCGGCAAGCACGGCTGACGGTAGAACAGCGTGAGCGCGCCCAGCTTGTCGCCGCGTGAAGACCGGATCGGCAACGCCCAGGCTGCCGCAAAGCCCGCAGCCAATGCTGCGGTGCGCTCATGCTGCCAACGCGGGTCGGTTGCGATGTCACCAATCAGCGCAGCATTCCCCAGGTAGACCGCGCAACCGCACGCGCCGGCATCAGGGCCGACGGGCGAGTTCTCCAGCGTGGCAGCGTAGGCCGCGGGCAACGTGGGCGCAGCGGCCACACGCAGGGTCAGGCTTTCGTCCGGGTTGCCCTCAGCAAGCAGCATCACCGCCGCCATGGCATTCGGATAGACCTGTTCGACGTACAGGCACAAATGGCGCAGCACTGTTGACAGCGTCGCATTGGACGCGAGTTGCGCAAGCACGGCGTTCTCCGAGGCGAGCAGGCGGCGTGCTTTCAAGGCTTCAGCACGGGCCTGTACGGCGTGGCGCTCAAGCGCGTGGCGCGAGCCGGCTTCACGCAGCACCAGCATCACTGCCGGTTGCCCCTCGTGCTCGCACGCAGCCGCTTCACTTGCAACCAGCACATGGGTGTAGTCGACCCGCACCAAGCGGTGCTCGACGGGCTGGGCACCCAAGCCACCGCTCACCATGCGCGCCAGATGCGGCACGGCCTGGCCCACATCATCTGGGTGGATCAGGCCGGCAAGCTGCGCACCTTCAAGCTGCTCCGGCGTCTGCGCATTCATCAAGCGCGCAGCAGCTGGGTTGGCTCGCACGACACGCCCCTCCACCGTCAGCAGCACGGCGTCGGACGACAGTCGCGCCAGCGCATCGAAATCCGTGCCCGTAGCCTGCGCTTCGGCTGCGGTCTGCGCCGGAGGAACAGGTGCCGTTGCCGGGCGCAGCATGGCCTCAGGGGCCAGCTCTGCGTCAACAGGAAGGGCTCCGGCATCGGCCGGATGAGAACGGTTCATCGGGGATACGGTTGCTTGGTCAGCGACTGCGACAGGAAATGCAGCCTACACGCGTTTCGACCTTATCCACAACGGCACGCCAGCGGAAAACTGAAGAGCGCTCTGCGCGATTTGCCTGAGCGCCTGTACGGTGCCCAAAGAAAACCCGCGCTCAGTTGACGAGGCGCGGGTTGAAATCTCTGGACCGTGTCGATCTGTTCCAGAGAGGAGAACCGACCCACGAAGCGACGGGCACATAGCTGCCGCGGCATCGCTTCCATGCTTTAAATAATAGTGTCCCGCCCAAAAAAACAAAGCGCGGAAAAGGCAGGGTATTCCATCCCTTTTCATAATCCGCCCCATTTTTCCTGACACCCTTTTTTTGGCACTGCACGAACCCCTTTGCTGCTTGTCCCGCCTGGGTGCACTGGCGCTTCTACGATGCACTGCACTGTGATACCGATGGCGCATATAAATCCCCCCGGCATATTGGTTGCTCGGAACATGCGCGCGAATGTTCTGCGTCTGGCTCGACATCGGCCGATTATGTCGATTGCATGCATCATTTTGCGCAGGGTGCATCACCCCCACGCGAACGATGGGGCAGTTTGCCGCGTCAAGTTTCGACACGAAGTGCCGTTACACTCGGGAGATCCCGCCTGCCCGCGTTGCTTTACAGGCGCACTCTGACCCCCGTGCTTTGACCGTCATGCCGTCTCTTTCCAACATGTCCCGATCGTCGTCGGCGTCGCCCGTGTTGCGGCGTTCCACGCGATTGCTGATTGCCGTAGCGACATTGGCCGCGCTGGTGACATTGCCGCGCGCGCTTGCCTCAACGCAGCCCAGTGCACCGGCCGCTGCCGAGCCGTCGGCAACCACCTCAACAACGGCAGCCAAGACCGGAAAAGAAGGCAAGGCCCCCACCTGCCAGGCCATCATGCAGCGCCTGTCGGGCAGCCTGGCCGGCACGCCCAGCCGCGCCGACAAGCCTGGCGCGGTGATGGTCGACTTCGAAAAATCCGGCGTGACCATGGCCTGCAGCCACTCCGACGCCGTCGCCATTCCGGTTCCAGGCAACGCCAAGCCACGATGACCACCACCGCAATCGCACGCGGTGTGCTGGCCGGCATGCTGGCCGGACTGGCCATGACTGTTTTCAGCGCGATCGGCGCCGAACGCTGGATCACGCTGCCCGATCAACCGGACAGCTATGCCTCGCTCGACGCCGGCAGCATCCAGCGCATGCCCAGCGGCCCGATCAGTGCCTGGGTGCGCGTGGAGGCCTCCAACCGCGCGGGCATGCGTTCATTGCAGCGCATGTTCGGCGCCTTCCGTGGCGACATGGCCGACTTCCTCTACACCGTCGACTGCCGCAGCCGGCAGTTCTCCGTCTCGCGCGCCAAGCTGTACCAGGGCGCCATGACCGTCAGCGAGAAGCAGTTCGCCAACGATGCCAATTGGCAACGCGTGGATGGCGTGGGCTTGGCGGGTGCGGTGGCGCACGAACTCTGCCCAGGCTAGCGGCCGAAGCCGCCCCGCACCGGCGGCGCGATCGTTGGTAACATCGATGCGTGCGCCCCACCCACGACCCCACTTCGCCTGACCCACGCGTAACCGCAGACGCCAGCGTCTTCGGTACGCTCGCGCGTGGGTCGCGCGCATCGCTGGAGCGCGTCGTCAATCTGGGCGATGGCGTGACCGCCGCCATCTGGTGCAACGAGCACGACGAGGCGCACTACGTCCAACCGGGTCACCACACGCTGTCGGTGTATCTGCAAGGTGGCTACACCACGCACCGGCAGGACTTGCCGAACCTGTTCGGCGCGCCGGGCCGCGTGTGCATGCTGCCGGCCGAGCATGAATCTGCCTGGGTGATCGAGAAGCCGATGCGCTTCGTCCATCTGTACTTCGCACCCGATGCTTTGGCCGGGCATGCAGTGCGTCTGCTCGACGCCGAGCCGCGCCTGTTTACCCTGCACGACCGCACTTTCATTGAAGACGCGCACCTCGCGCAATCGTGCGCGCGCATCGCCCAACTCGACTGGTCCGACCTGGACGACCGCATGCGTGCCAACGCGCTGGCCAATGACACGCTGTCGTATCTCGTGCAGACGCAGGGCCGTACACGCGCACTGGCGGTGCGTGGCGGGCTGGCACCGCATGTGTGCCGCCGCATTGCCTCACGCATTGAGGCCGAGTTGCACTTGCTGCTGTCGATCGGGGAGCTGGCGGCAGAGGCCAATCTGTCGGAATTTCACTTTGCGCGGATGTTTCGCGCGTCGTTCGGGGTGGCGCCGCACGAGTGGGTTCTGCAGCGGCGCATTGCACGCGCGCAAGACCTGCTGCGATCGACCACGCTGCCGCTGGCGGCGATTGCCGAGCGCTCCGGCTTTGCCAGCCCGAGCCATTTCAGCCGGCGCTTTGCCACCCAACTGGGGGCGTCGCCCTCGCGCTATCGGCAGGCTTGGCAAGGCAAGTAACACGCTTGTCTGTCGCACAAAAAACGAACGACCGTATTTCAGCAACCGCTGAAGAGTGGCGCCGGCCCTAGCGTTTTCCACGATAGAGCTGTCGTGTGCAGTGCAGTAATTTGGAAGTGGGTTCCCCATGGAGAGCACCATGTTTACCCATATCCTCTTGCCGACCGACGGCTCCGAGCAATGCCGCAAGGCAATCGACGGCGCATTGAAACTCGCGCGCGCCACCGGTTGTCGCCTCACCGCTTACACATGCATCGAAGAATTCCCCAACATGGCGTATTCCGCCGGGGTGGGCGAGTGTCCGCACGCGCACTACATGGAGCAGGTGCAGGGCTACGCGAAAGACTGTATCGATCGCATTGCTGAGCGTGCGCAGGAAGAAGGCATCCAGTTCGATAGCGATGTCTCGCAATTTTCCGAACCCTACCTTGGCATTCTGGATGCGGCGAAGCGGCACGCGTGCGACGTCATCTTCATGGCATCGCACGGGCACCGCAGCCTGATGGGCCGATTGCTGATCGGCAATGAAACGCGCAAGGTGCTGACTTACGCGCAGGTGCCGGTAGTGGTCTACCGCTAGCTACGGTAGACCACCAGGCAAGTCTGGTTACATTGCCGCCAGTTCCTGCGCGGGAGCGTCTTCGCCCTGCTCAAGCTCGGCCACGTGCCGCGCTTCGCGATCGGTAATCTGCTTGCGCTGTTCAGGCGTCAGCACCTGCATGATCTTGGCACCAGCTTGCGCGCGCAGTTGGGCTTCTTGGGTGACTGCGCGGCCCAGCGCTTCGGACAGCGTGCGCACGCGTGCCTCATCGTACTGGCCAGACATCACCATCTGACGCAGGTCACGACGTGCATGCGCGACGGCCTTGTGTTGCTCGCGCTCCTGCGGCATCTGCGCGTACTTGATCGCGAAAATCTTGTCGCGCTGTTCTTCGGTCAACTTCAGGCCACGCAGGAAGAACTCGCCACCGTGGTGGTGCCCGCGCTCCATACCGTGCGGCCCGGGTTGGCCAAAGCCGGGGCCCTGCCCGCGACCCATCATCCCGGGACCATGCCCAGGCATCGGCGACATGGGAACTGCGTCGGGGGCGGCCGTCTGGGCCAGCGCGGCGCAAGACAAGAGAAGCCCGGCAGCAACGGCAACCAGGCGGCGGGAAGTCACAGCGATCATGATGAGGCTCCGGATGAGAACGTCGGCCGCGCATGTCAACCATGCCAGCCATACGCTCACTGTAGCCATCGATGTCGCACCAAAGGTGGGCAAACGGAGGAGTTTTCTTGAACGCCCGTTACGCCGCAATCGGCATGCAACCGCGTCACGGGTATCAGGCGTCGAGCCGATATCCCACGCCGTAGACCGAGTGGATCATGTCGGTGCCGGGGCTCAGCAACTCCATCTTGCGGCGCAGATTCTTGACGTGCGTATCGACCGTGCGATCGGTCACGATGCGATGGTCGTCGTAGATCTGTTCAAGCAGATTCGCGCGTGAGAGGATGCGCCCCGGCGCACCGGCCAACGCCGCCAGCAAACGAAACTCCACAGGCGTGAGATCGAGGCGTTGCCCGCGCAGCGTGGCGGAATACGCGGAGCCATCGATTACGAGCGCACTCTCGGGCAGGCCGCCGCCGCGCTGCGCGCGGCGCAGAATGGTCTTGATGCGCGCCACCAGTTCGCGCGGGCTGAAGGGCTTGCAGAGGTAGTCATCTGCGCCGAGCTCGAGGCCGAGCAGGCGGTCGATCTCTTCTACACGCGCGGTCACCATGACGATGGGGACCTCGCTGAAAGTCCGCACCTCTCGGCAGATTTCCAGGCCGTCCTTTCCGGGCAGCATCAGGTCGAGCACGATCAGCTCGGGCATAGCCTCACGGACGCGCTGCACCGCGTTCGTACCGTCGGCCAGCCACTCGGTTTCATAGTGAGCGGCACGCAGATAATCGATCGTCAGTGCGGCCAGTTTGGGTTCGTCTTCAATGATCAGAATCATGGTCGGCAAGCGGATCAAGCAGATCAAGAATGGGCAGGCGGATGAGGATCCAGAGCCCGCCCAGCGGCGAGGGTCTGGCCTCAATAGTGCCGCCGTGTGCGGCAATAATGGTCTGACACAGGCTCAGGCCCAGCCCGGCTCCGCCCTGGGCACGGCTGCGTGAAGGGTCAGCGCGGAAGAGCCGGTCGAAGATGCGCGGCAGCATCGCTTCGGGCACGCCCGGCGCGCTGTCCTGCACGTCGATCTGTTGCCACTGGCCGTCCTGGTGGACGTGTACGCGCAATGTGCCACCCGCATCGGTATAGCGCAGCGTGTTTTCCAGCAAGTTCTGCATGACCTGACGCAGACGCTGTGGGTCGCCGTTCACCATGGCGTCTTGCGAAGGCACGCTCGGCACATCGAGCTGCAGCGCGATGCCCTTCTCCATCAGGCGCGGCGTAAAGCCCTGCACGGCACTGCACACGGTATCAGCCAGATCCAGTGCTTCCATGTGAAAGGCCAGCGCCCCCACATCAGCCAGTGACAACTCGTACAAGTCGTCGATGAGTTTGCTGAGCGTGGCCACTTCAGCCTGCAGCGAGGCCAGCGAGTTGACCGTCAACGGTCGCACGCCGTCTTGCATTGCCTCCAGTTCACCACGCAGCACGGCCAACGGGGTACGCAGCTCGTGCGAGATATCAGCGGTAAGTTGGCGACGCATTTTCTGGTTGGCTTCCAGCGATGCCGCCAAGTGGTTGAAGTCTGCCGCCAGCTCGCCAAGTTCATCGCGCGAATGCACGTCGACACGGGTGGCGTAATCGCCGTCGGCCATGCGGCGGGCGGCATCGGTCAGCCGTCGCATTGGTGCAAGCAGCCCGCGCGCGAGCAACACCGCCACCAGCGCGGCCAGCAATACCGACAACCCGGCGATGATCCATGTTGCACGCAGTTGCTGCCCAAGGAAGGCTTGGTCCGCACCTTCGGGCACACGCATGCGCGCCGGCATGGCCAGCCAGCCGATGGTCAGATCATTGTGGCGGAGTTCATGCCATTTTGCGGTGGGCCCCAGCGGTGGCCCATCGCCAATGATGACGTGGCGCTCAGCGTCCAACAGCCAGATCGGCGAACGCGGCATCGGTGGTGGAGGCTCCCCAGGCGGGTGCGAAGGCAGGCTGCCGGCGCGGGCAACATCCGGCGGCGCAGGCATGCCATGGCCCATGTCGGGCGGAAGCGGATCAAAGCGGTGACCGGGCGGCGGGTCGAGATGCTCGCCACCCATGCCGTTGCCACGGGCACGGGCGCCTTCGCGGCGCAGCAGGCGGAACCACGCCTGGCGGTCGTTGCGCAGGAATTCCCAGTTGCCGTGCTCGGCGTACGCAGCCTCAACGCCGCGGGCGAGCACGGTCATGCGCTCCGCCTCGCGCGTGTTGACGTACTCGAGAAAGTTGGCGTCGAAGCGCCATCTCACGGCCGCACCCATGGCAAGCGCCACGACGATGCTCAACGCGAACAGCACAACGAACAGCTTGGAGGTAATGCCGAAAGACGGACGCATGGATGGATGCCAACACACTGTCGCCCGCCCCAGCGGGGACGATTCCCGCATGGCCAAGCGTCAGGCTCTGCGCCATCTTACCGGGTCACCCCGGGGCGGGATGTCTTGAGGATAACAACCGCATGGCGCCAGAAATTGAGCGAAATGCGAAGAACACGTTCCACGGCGTTTCGATATGGCGCCGCGCGCACGTGCGGCTGTCGGCCGCCTCGTTGCGCCTTGCTCCGTAAACCACGCTATCCTGCTGCATTCGCCCTCCCGCCAGGAGACCCGCCTTGCCCAGCCGGCCGGCCCAGACTGCTTTCTCGATGCTCCGCTGCGCCATGCACGGCGTGGAGGCCGTTGCCGCCGACTCCGGCCATACCTTCCCGCGCCATACGCACGAGCAGTTCGGCATCGGCATTGTCGACCGGGGTGCACAGAAGTCGTTCAGCGGACGCGGCATGGTGGAAGCCGGTGCAGGCGACGTCATCATGGTCAACCCGGCCGAGGTGCACGATGGCATACCGATCGACGGCACGGGCCGTGCCTGGCGCATGCTGTACTTCGACCCGGGCACGGTTGGCACACTTGCGCATGATCTCCTGATCGGCAAGGACAATGCCGAATTCGACCGCCCTGTCTCGCGCGACGCCAACCTTGCGCGGCGCGTCCGCCTGTTGTTCGGGCAAATGACGGCACCCGCCGCGCAACGCGATGCACTGCTGCGCGAGCAGTTGCTGCTATCGGTGCTGGCCGATGCGCTGCACACCGCCAACCGCCACGCCGACGATGCCCCCGACGCCATCCGCATTGCGCGCATGCGCATCGACGATGACCCGGCCGCCGCGGTCTCCCTGCTCGACCTTGCCCAAGAGACCGGTCTCAGCCGCTTTCAGGTGTTGCGCGGCTTTGCGCGTGTCACGGGCCTCACGCCGCATGCCTATCAATTGCAGCGGCGCGTTGCCCTCGCGCGCCGGCTGATCGCCCAGGGGCTACCGCTGGCAGAGACCGCCGCGGCCTGTGGTTTTGCCGACCAAAGCCACATGACCCGTCAGTTCGTGCGCAAGTACGGCATATCGCCGGGCATGGTGGCGGCGGCGCGGTAGCCAGCCACCCCGCCCTCGTCCCTGCAATTTCGTTCAAGACGTGCGCTTCGGGCGCGGCCATCCTGCGGGCTTTCACAGACGCAGGGTTCGACATGTCCAGACGCCTCGAAGGCTGCCTCTACCTCGCGCTTGCGATGGTGCTGGTGGGCAGCACGGTTACGGCCAGCAAGATCATCGCTGCCGGGCTCCCGCCATTCACCGCCACGGCGTTGCGCTTTGCGATAGCGCTGCCGCTGTTTCTCATTGCCATGCGCGTGACCGGTGCGCGCTGGCCCGTGCTTTCACGCAAGGCATGGGGCCTGCTGTTCCTGCAGGCGGCAGCCGGCAGCGTGGGCTACACGACGCTGCTGATCTCAGGGCTTCGGCATACGTCGGCGGCAGATGCGGGCGTCATCATCGGCACGTTGCCGGTGGTATCCGCGCTCATTGCCATTGTGGTGCTGGGCGAACGGCCAGGGCGCGCGGTATTGGGGGCGATTGCACTGGCAACGGCAGGCGTGCTGGCCATCGCGTTCCAACCAGGAGGCGACGCCGCGCATACGCTCGCGGGCAACGTGCTGGTGATTGGTGCGGTCGTCTGCGAAGGGCTGTTCATCCTGCTCAACAAGCGATTGCGCACACCTGTGCCACCGCTGGCGCTATCGACGCTGATGAGCATGTTTGGCTTGCTGACGGCCTTGCTGCCCGCCTTGTGGGAAGCCCCCTGGCAACTGCATGCCTCCGCCCAGGCAACGCACGCACTGGCCGCTATTGCCTACTACGCCATCGTGCCCACCGTCGGCGGCTTTGTGCTCTGGTATGCGGGGGCCGCACGCGTAAGCGGTGCAGAGGCTGCGCTCTTCACCGCGCTCGCGCCGGTGGCCGCAGTCGCGTTCGCTGCCGTGCTGCTCGGTGAGGTGGTCAGCGTGCGGCAGATCAGCGGTATCACATGTGTGCTGGCGGCGGTGTTGAGCCTCGCCCTGGCGCGTTCGTCTGCGCCGGCTTCTTCCCGACCCAAGGAATCCACCTGACCATGCACTTCATTCATGCCCCACAGATCTGGCAAGACTTTCCCGAACTCGTGCCCGGCTTACTGTCCGTCGAGGGTGTCCGACAAGATGCTTGCTTCGATGCGGAGATTGCCCGGCTGCAGGCAACCGCACGCGCTCGGTTGGCAGGCACACCGGAAGGCGAATTGCCCGAAATCCAGGCGTGGCGGCGTGCATTCTCGCGCATGGGCCTGAAACCCACGCAATACCGCTGCGCCGCGGAATCGCTCTTGCGGCGTTTCAGGAAGGATGACGCGCTACCGCAACTGCACCCGCTGATCGACGTCTGCAACGCGGCCTCGCTGGCGTTTGCGATTCCGGTGGCGGTGTTCGATGCAACGGCCATCGACGGGCATCTGACCGTACGCCGCGCCACTGGCGACGAGCGCTATCTCACCTTCGCCGGCGAAATCGAGCAGCCCGAAGTGGATGAGGTGATCTTTGCCGATGGCGCCAACCATGCGCATGCGCGCCGCTGGTGCCACCGCCAGAGCGGCGATTCGGCCGTCCGCGCAGACACATCGGGCGCGTTGATCGTGGCGGAGGGCATGCACGCAAACGCAGCGGCAGACGTGCGTGCGCTGCTGGAAACGCTGGCGGCAACACTGACGGCTGCCGGGATGCGGGTCTCGGCGCCGCGCCTGCTGAGTGCGGCGGCGCCGGAATACGTGGCTTTTAGGCTTCAGCGTCAGGCGCCGTCACCTCTTCCATGCGCTCGATGCGCACACGCACAATGCGGCGGCTGCCAGCTTCGAGGATGACGAAACGCAGGTCGTGGCGCACCAACGTGTCGCCCACCTCAGGCAGACGATCCCACTGGTTGAACAGGTAGCCGCCCAGGCTCGTGGCGCCGCCACCTTCGTCGAGCAGCCAGTCGACGTGCAGCACGTCTTCGAGCTGGCGCAGGTCGGCCTCGCCAGCCACCTCCCAGCAGCCTTCGCTCGCCTGCTCCACGTCAAGGCGCTCGTCTTCGTCGGGAAACTCCCCGGCAATGGCTTCCAGAACGTCGATGGGCGTCACCACGCCCTGCACCACGTCCAGGGGATCGATCACCAGCAGCATGCGCCCGCGCGCGCGCTTGAGCAGATCCATCAAGCGCAGGATGCCGACGTTGTCCGACACCTTGAGCGCGGGCTTGACCGAGCGCTCCACGTCAATGGTGCCGCGCGTGTCGAGGTCCCCCATCAGATCCTTGGCGCGAGCCACGCCCACCAGGTCATCCAGGCCGCCTCGGCAGACCGGAAACTGGTTGTGCGGTACCGCCAGCAACAACTTGCGCGTGGTTGCCGCATCGGCCTCCAGGTCCACCCACGAGATGTCGTGGCGCGGCGTCATGACCGAACGCACCGAGCGCTCGGCCAAATCCAGCACGCCGCTGACCATGCTGCGTTCTTCGGGGCGGAACACAGCCTCGGGCGCGGGCTGGTCCGCATGGGGCGCGGTTTCGTGGGCCTCGGCATCGGCCGGGGTACCGCGGCGGTCGCCCAGCAGGCTCAGCACAGCGTCGGCAGTGCGCTCACGCAGCGGGCGGCGGCGCTCGTAGCGCACGGTGTTGCGCTGGGCCACCTGGTTGAAGAACTCGATCAGGATCGAGAAACCGATGGCCGCATACAGATAGCCCTTCGGAATATGAAAGCCCAGCCCTTCCGCCACCAGGCTGAAACCGATCATCAGCAGGAAGCTCAGGCACAGCACCACCACGGTGCGATGCGCGTTGACGAAGTCCGTCAACGGGCGCGACGCAAACAGCATGGCGCCCATGGCGATCACCACGGCGGCAATCATCACCGGCAGATCATTGACCATGCCCACCGCGGTGATGACGGAGTCGATGGAGAACACCGCGTCCAGGATCACCACCTGCGCGATCACGTTCCAGAACTTGCCGTGGCCGGTGCCGTGGCTCTCGTCCTGAGGCTCGCCATCCAGGCGCTCGTGCAGCTCAGACGTAGCCTTGAACAGCAGGAAGAACCCACCCAGCAACAGGATGATCGAGCGCCCCGACAGATCCACCGGCCCGATCGTCAGCAGAGGCTTGGTAAGCCCGATCAGCCATGACATGGCCATGAGCAACACCACCCGCATCCCCAGCGCCAGCCCCAGGCCGATCATCCGGGCACGATCACGCTGCGCGGGTGGCAGCTTGTTGACGAGGATGGCGATAAAAACGAGGTTGTCGATGCCGAGAACAATCTCGAGCACCACCAGGGTGAACAGGCCGATCCAGATGGACGGGTCAGCAAGCCAGGTCATAGGGAGAAGTCAGTGACAGCGCAAACGCAATCCGCCGATGATAACCGCAGCGCACGCATGGCCCGCGCTGCGGCAGAGAACGCAACAAACGGGCCGGGCGTCCGTGCGCTCAGCGCTGGGCCATTTGGGAAGCCCGGGCGGTTTGTCCGGCCGGTTTTTCCTGCACGGGGCGATAGCCGTCGGTCAGCGTCTTGAGGAAAGCGACAATGTCGCGCACGTCAGCCTCGGAGAGCACCGGCTTGTCTCCGTGCTTGCCACCAAAGGGCGGCTCCATGTTGACGTTGGCGCGGTACTGGGCCGGCAGATCGTCGAACTTGTCGACGGTGCCGTCAGCCTTGCGCGGATACCACTTCTGCGGCTGGGTATCGCGCTGGGCGTAGAAACGCACCGCATCTTCCAGCGTGTGGATGGCGCCATTGTGGAAGAACGTCTTGCGCAGCGCCACGTTGCGCAGTGACGGCGTGCGGAAGCGGCCGCAGTAGTCGGCACGGTCCTTCAGGTCCGTTCGGTCAGGGCCGCACAGGCCCAGGTCAAAGAACGCCGGATCGGCATTGGCTGCCAACGTGCGGTTGCGTGGCACGCCCACGGCAATGTGGCCGAAATCGGTGAACGCAGGAAAGGCGCCGTCCTGCTTGATTGCGCTCACGTGGCACGAGGCGCAGTTGCCCTTGGCTGGGTCGGCAAAGACTTGCAGGCCGCGCATCTCCTGCGGCGACAGCTTGACCTGTTTGCGCAAGAACGCGTCGTACTTGCTGTCGTACGGATAGAACTCCGACGGCGTCTGCTGAAAGACCTCCAGCGCCATCAGAGCGGCGCGGAAAGCCGTGTCTTCATTATCGAGAATGTCGTCGCCGAAAACCTGGCGGAACGTCTGCGCGTGACGGCCATTGCGTAGCTTGGCCACCACCGCATCCGGTGTGCCGTTTGCCATTTCGTGCGCGGAAAGCAGCGGGATGCGTGCCTGGTCGTGCGTGGAGGACACTCGGCCGTCCCAGGTGTAACCGCCGGTCGGGCCCTGGTCTTCGGAATCGTTGCCATCGTTCTCGTAGAAGTGCTCGGAGAACGGCGGCACATTCTGGATGTAGCGCAATGACGGTGCGGCGCGCACGCCGGTCTTGTTCATGTCGGTGCCACCCAGCTGCACCGACAGATCGTTCGGCGGGCCGTAGGCGTGCGTGGGGCTATGGCAGCTTGCGCAGGACTGCTTGCCCGAGGCAGACAGTGCGGGATCAAAGAACAGCGCCTTGCCGAGTGCCGTCATCGCTGGCACCGACGGACGGCGCGTCGCCATCATCGTGTAGAAGGCCTTTTCGTAGGCCGGTGCTGCCGGTGCGGAGGCAGCCACCGGCTTGGCTGCGGATGCGGGGGCTGACGGCGCCGAGGCAGTCGCCGCCGCCTGCGCCGACGAGGGCTCGCCGCGCCCGCACGCAGCCAACCCTGCAAGCGCAAGCGCCGAAACAGCGATCACGCGAAACGTTGCAACAGGCAAAAGGCGGCGCATTGGCGGTGGGCGGAATATTGGGAGCCTTGCAACTTAGCATGCGTGCGATGACACTTTGATGTCGTCAGCCGTCTGTCACGTCAGCCCTTGGAGAACGTTCATGGTGGCAAATGTCTTCAAACGTTCGGTGGTGCCCCTGCTCCTCCTGATGATGGTTATCACGATCAATTGGACCGAGACTCGCTTCAGGCCAACGTTTTCATCATCAACTTGTCACACAGGAAGACCAGACTCCGGCTCGCTTTCGTCCCCCACACAACAATCCAGGGAAATCATGAGCCGAGCATTCCGTCTTCTGCCGCTGACCGCGCTGGTCGCGGCCAGCATGTCCGCCTGTGGCGGCAGTGACTCGAACAGCAGCGCCTCCACCCAGTCCACTTCGGGCGTGGTGACCGGCAGCTACTTCGAGCACGCCAAGGTCTGTATCGATGCCAACAACAACGGCAAGTGCGATTCGGGTGAAACCAGCACCTATACCGATGCCAATGGCGCGTACACGCTGAGCGGCACGGGCGCCATCACGGTGGAAGTCGGCACGGATGCTTTCCGCAACGACCCGGCTACGGGTGCCCACACCGCCATCACGCGCCCGCTGGTGTTCCGCGCACCGACCGGCGCCGCTGGCGTGATCAGCGCAATCTCGACGGAACTGGCTGCTCTGATGGACAGCAACGGCGGCGACATCAACGCTGCCAAGACGGCCCTGGCCGCACGCCTGGGCGTGACGATCGACAAGCTGCTGGAAGACCACAACAAAGAAAGCGACGCCAACATCAAGGCGGCGCTGCAGGCTGAAATCGATCAGGCCATCGCGCTGATCGCCGATGCCGTGGCCGCCGGTGGCGACATCAACAAGGGCATCCGCGACGGCGTTGCCAAGCGCATGGCGCTGAACAACAACGTAAAAACCATCGTCGTGATCTACGCGGAAAACCGCGGTTTCGATAACCTGTACGGGCTGTTCCCGGGCGCCAACGGCATCCCAGGCGTGAACCAGACCTCGACGGGCACCGCCGTTGCGCAGAAGGACTTCGACGGCTCCGTGCTACCGACGCTGCCGCTGACCTGGACGGGTGTGACCGCCGCCGGCCAAAGCGTGCAGATCCCGCAAGCGGCGACCGCCAACATGCCCAACCAGATGTTCCAGATCGATAGCCCGTCGGGCTACGGCAGCACGGGCACGGTGGTCGGCCAGAACGTCATCACGCGTGACCTGTGGCACCGCTTCTACCAGAACCAGATGCAGATCCACGGCGGCAAGAACGACATGTTCGCCGCTTACGCCGACGCAGGCGGCCTGACCATGGGCTACTACGACGGCAGCAAGATGGCCATGTGGAACATCGCCAAGCAATACACGCTGGCTGACAATTTCTTCATGGGCGCCTTCGGCGGTTCGTTCCTGAACCACCAGTACCTGATCTGCGCCTGCGCCCCGATCTACCCGAACGCTGACACCTCGGTCGCCAAGAACAGCATCGCCAACATCAAGACGGATGCAAGCGGCAGCCCGACGCTCGTGCCCTCCGCTAGCTCGGTGATGGCTGGTGCGCCGACGTCGTACGCCGGCACCGGTGACAATGGCCAACCCACGAAGGATGGCTCCATCACCCCGGCTGATGCCAACGGCGTGTTCTACGCGGTCAACACGATGCAGCCGCCGTACCAGCCGTCGGGCAACGGCGTGGCCAGCGGCAACGCTGCCTATGCGGATCCGACCAAGGCATCGACCATGCCGGCGCAATCGCAACAAGCCAACATTGGTGACCTGCTGACCGCCAAGGGCGTGAACTGGGCCTGGTACGCCGGCGCCTGGAACGCCGCCCTGGCCGACGCACCCAACGCCACGCGCAGCGTGATTTACGGTGGCACGATCCAGTTCCAGCCGCACCACCAGCCGTTCAACTACTTCTCGCGCTTCGACCCAGCCACCACCACCGGTACCGCCGAGCGTGCGGCCCACTTGAAGGATTACGACGCCGCCTTCCTGCAAGATGCTGCCGCAGGCAAGCTGCCGGCCGTGACGTTCTACAAGCCGCAGGGCAACCTGAACCAGCACGCCGGTTATGCCAACGTGGCTGACGGTGACGCCCACATCGCCAACGTGATCGCCCAACTGCAGCAGAGCCCGCAGTGGAAGAACATGGTGATCGTTGTGACGTATGACGAAAACGGTGGCTTCTACGACCACGCCACGGTGCCGAAGGCTGACCGCTGGGGCCCGGGTACGCGCATCCCGGCAATCATCGTGTCGCCGTTCGCCAAGAAGGGCTTCGTTGACCACACCCAGTACGACACGGCTTCGGTGCTGCGCCTGATCACGCACCGCTTTGCCCTGCCGACGCTGCCGGGTCTGAAGCAGCGCGACGATGCGCTGGTGTCCAACGGCAACAAGCCGATGGGCGACCTGACCAACGCGCTGGACTTCTCGCAGTCGCAATAACGCCTGCAAGCGCAGTCCTCATGAAGAAGGCAGCCAGGAGACATTCCTGGCTGCCTTTTTCTTTGCCTACTTGCCTTTCTTCTTGCCGGCAGGCTTTTCGCTCGCCAGGCTCTCCAGCCGCATCCCCACCTTGATCGTCACCTGCCAGTGGGCGATCTTGCCATCCACCAGGTGGCCACGCGTCTCAAGCACTTCAAACCAGTCCAGGTACTTCAACGTCTCGCCGGCCCGGGCAACGGCATTGCGGATGGCCGCGTCGCTCGACTCCGGTGAAGACCCCACCAATTCGATCATCTTGTAGGTATGGGAACCCATATCGCCTCCATGTTGGTCTGGGTGTCGTGCAGAAGGTCTCCTGCAGACTGCACGCTGAACGCGGTCACCACAGAGCGTGCGCCACGTCACTTACCAGAATGGCTGCTGCTGCCCCACTCTGCCAGCCCATTTTTTGGTGGGCGAACTGAATGTCTGGCGGTTAATTGCGTTTACAAATTTGACAAAGCTTGTCACGCCAACCGACGCGGCGCGTCAAACCTGGCCAGGGCATCTGCTTGAACTGTCATATTTCGCAGGTACCCTGCGCGGCTTTTGTATGACATCACGGCATTCTGCCGCTGGCACAGAACGTGCCTAGGTAGTCCACCCGTGTCCCCATGAGGAGGCGCCATGCGCCACCCCGCCCAACAAGCTATCGCCACGCCCCCGCTTTCCCGCACGTCGTCTGCATCGCCGTCCGACACCTCGCGCCTGCTGGCCGAGACCGTCGCCTTCCATATCGAACGCAGCGGGCGCCGCATCGAGGCCACCTACTCGGCCCGCAACGGCATCGTCACGGTCAAACATCAGGGCAAATCCCTGTCCACCTATTCTCCGCAGGGCGATTTCAAGGCTGTTGCACGTCAACTGCTCAGCGTCATGCTGACCATCTGAACACACAGCGCAGCCGGACGGCCCTCAGCCCGCGGGCGGTGGTCATGGTGAAAGTTCCTGTAATGGTTTGCCGGCCGTTCCGCCCATTCAGCACCCGCACGGCCGAACGCTTGTGGCTGACATCCGTTACGATGACGGGCATCCCGTTCATCACTTTTGCGGACTGCCGGTTTCCGGCGCGCATTCACCGTGTCTGGCGACGCCGGCCTTTCCTCATCCTCCGTACCTGCGCCTTCAGCGATAGCGCTGTCGCACGCGCCCTTCTCCTACCCCGCCTTCCGGCTGTTCTGGTTCACCAGGCTATCCACCACCTTCGCCTACCAGATGTTCGGTGTGGCGGTCGGCTGGCAGATCTACGACCTCACGCGCAGCGCCTACGTGCTCGGGCTGGTGGGCCTCGCCCAATTCCTGCCTTCAGTGGTGCTGGTACTGGCTTCGGGCCATATCGCCGATCGCTACGACCGGCGCCGCGTGGTACGTGCATGCCAGGCCATCGAGGCACTGGTGGCCATTGCGCTGTCGGTCATGGCGTTCAACGGGCACGCCGGCGTGCAGTCGATCTTCCTGTGCGTGGTGGTGATCGGCGCGATGCGCGCATTCGAGACGCCGACGCTACAGGCGTTGCTGCCATCGCTGGTGCCGCAGCAGGCGCTGCCACGCGCCGTGGCGTTGTCCAGTTCGGCCGGGCAGACCGGCGTCATCCTGGGGCCGGCGCTGGGTGGCTTCCTCTATGTGGCCGGCGCACCGGTGGTGTATGCCACGGCAGCCGGGCTCTTTCTACTGGCGCACGTCCTGCTGGCGTTCGTGCGCATGGAGCGCGTGGTACCGGTCAGTACACCGGTGAGCCTGCAGTCGCTGTTCGCGGGCATCGCTTTCATCAAAGGGCGGCCGGTGGTGCTGGGCGCCATCTCGCTCGACCTGTTTGCCGTGCTGCTGGGGGGCGCAACGGCACTGCTGCCGATCTATGCGCGCGACATCCTGGGCACCCAGGCGTGGGGGCTGGGGCTGCTGCGCTCTGCGCCAGCAGTGGGCGCGCTCGGGATGGCGCTCTTTCTCGCGCATCGGCCGCTGGAGCGGCGCGTGGGCAAGGTGATGTTTACTGCCGTGGCCGTCTTTGGGCTGGCAACCCTGGTGTTCGGGGTTTCACGCTGGTTGCCGCTGTCGATGCTGGCGCTGGTGGTGCTCGGCGCGGCAGACATGATCAGCGTGGTAATCCGGACCTCGCTGGTGCAACTCGATACGCCCGATGCGATGCGCGGGCGCGTGAGTGCAGTCAACTCGGTTTTTGTGGGCGCATCCAACCAGTTGGGCGAGTTCGAGTCGGGCATGCTGGCCGGGTTGCTGGGGCCGGTGCCCTCGGTGGTGATGGGCGCGATGGGCACGCTGCTGGTGGTGGCGATCTGGATACGCCTGTTTCCGGATCTGACGCATCGAGACCGCCTGCGCGACCCGCATTCGCCGCACCCAACACCCCCCTCGTCAGGGGGATAACGCTGCACACCCGCGCCAGTATTGGCCCGGGCAGGAATCGGGCGCCAAATCGGCCACCCTCTGGCAGGCATGTCAGCGAAACCCCGATGGCGGCGGCGGCGGCCAATTCATATGCTGAGTCACCTTTGGCCGCTCTGTTCTGCCACGCCGGATCGTGAAGTTCATCCTGCACCCTCCCTCTCGCCCGCTGGACGCACGCGCTGTGCGCTCCGGGCACTACACGCGTCCCGCACGCCCAACCGGGCCCACCGAGCGCGTGCCCGATCCCGGGCCATTCAGCGGCAGCGGGCTGAACGTCGCACCGGCCATCCGGCCATCTGCCTGGCTGGTGGCGATCGGCGCGGCCGCGGTCGGCACGCTCGGGCGCCTGATGCTGGAGTCGGCCGCGGGCATTCGCCTGCCGTTCTATCTGGCGTTTCCGGTGGTGACGATTGCCGCCTGGTATGGCGGCTTCTGGCCGGGCATCGTCGCCATTGCCACGTATGCACTGCTGTTTGCCGGATTGGTCGAGCTGCAAGCAATTCCACCCATCAACCTCACGCCCGTGCAGTTGAGCGTGTTTGCGGCGGGCGCGCTGCTGATCTGCCTGCTGTGCGAACAGTTGCGTCGGGCGCGCGCCGGTGCCGAACGCCGCGCCCGCGCTGAAACGCTGCAGCGCGTGTCGCAACAGCGCCTGCTGGCCGCGCTGCAGGCCTCGCCCATTTCGCTCTACGACGTCGACAACACGATGCACTTCACCTGGGTGCACAACCCCGTGTTCGGCCTGCAGCCTGAGCAACTGATGGGACGCACCGTGCGTGAGGTGTTCGGCCGCCGTGCCGCCGCACGCCTGACGGAAGCTGGCCAGCGCGTGATTGCCAGCGGCATGCCCACGCGGGTGGAATTCGCCTTCCGGCGTCGGCACACCCAGCGCGTGGTCTACGACGTGGTCGTCATGCCCCTGCGTGATGACACGGGCGAGATCGTCGGCCTGACCAATGCCGTGATCGACATCAGCGAGCACCGCCAGGCCGAAGCCCGCCGCGCGCAGTTACTTGAAGCCGAATCGCGCGCCCGTGAAGAGGCCGAACGCGCCAGCCGCCTGAAGGACGACTTCCTCGCCACCGTCAGCCACGAACTGCGCACGCCGCTCAATGCTGTGCTGGGCTGGGCGCAGCTGCTGAACATGCGCGCCTACGACGAGGCTATGTTCAAGCGCGGCCTGGCAGCCATCGAGCGCAGCGCCCGCACGCAAGTCCACCTGATCGACGATTTGCTCGACATGTCGGCCATCCTGTCGGGCAAGGTGCCGCTGGAGATTGGAGACGTCGATCTGGCCGACGTGCTGGAGCGCGCCCGCGAAACCATCGAGCCGATGGCGCGCCAGAAGCAGATCAGCATCGACACGGAATACCTGCCCGTGCCCATGCTGCAAGGCGATGCGGGGCGCCTGAAGCAGGTGTTCTGGAACCTGCTGGCCAATGCCGTGAAGTTCACGCCCGAGGGTGGGCACGTCCGGCTGTCGGTACACCCTGCGCCGGAAGGCGTGGTGGCCACGGTGCGCGATACCGGCATTGGCATTGAGCCCGCCTTCCTGCCGCATATCTTCGACCGCTTCCAGCAGGCAGACCTGTCCAACACGCGGCGCCATGGCGGCCTGGGGCTGGGGCTGTCGATCGCCAAGCAACTGGTCGAACTGCATCATGGGCGCATTACCGCGGCCAGCAGCGGGGCCAATCACGGCACCACGATGGCGGTCACGCTGCCGCTGCATGCCGCACAGCCAGATGAGCAGCAGGGCCGCGTGCCCGGCGTCGTTTCCGGCACATCGGCCCCTGCGCTGGACGGCATGCGTGTGCTGGCCGTGGACGACAACCCGGAATCGCTCGGCGTGATTGCGCTGATGCTCGAGCGCTACGGCGCCGAGGTCGTTACCGTGTCCAACGGGCCCGCTGCACTCGACGCGTTGGAGCAAGCCGCAGCAGACTGCCCGTTCGATGCGCTGGTCAGCGACCTGGCCATGCCCGGCATGGATGGCATGCAGCTTGTGCGTGCCGTGCGCGCCAGTGGCATGGTCGACCTGCCGGCCATCGCCGTCACCGCATTTGCCGATCCGATCCGATTGAAAGCGGCCAAGGAGGCCGGCTACCAATCCGTCATCACCAAGCCGATCTTCCCCGGTGAACTGGGCCACGTGCTGGCCGCCAACGTGCGTCGCAAGACCGGCCCGCAGACGTTGGTTTAGCCGACTGGCCTGACCTGCGTGGAGCCATGCCTTGACGGAATGGTTGACCCAACAAAAGTCATTGGCGCGGGTGTGCGCGCATCCGCATACTGGGCGTCTGTGCCGGCCGGTGGGCATCTCTCCCCTGGCAGTTCCCACCCAGCCTCACCGATCGGCCAGCTTGCCCTTCCCATCCGCCGCCATGCGTCATTCAGACGGCTGTCTGCTGTACCTATAAGAACGCCTGAATCCTGCCCCCAAACTTGGGTTGCACTGGCATTCCGGGCGAAGAGAGGAGACTGCATCGCCATGCCCATCCGTTCACTTCCCGTTGTGCTGTCGGCCATTGCGCTCGGCATGTCTGCGCAGGCTATCGCCAAAGATGCGGCCAAACCGGCCAACTCAGCCGCCACGCAGACCATCGCCGTGCCGGGCCTATCCAAACCCGCCGACATCCTGATCGACCGCTGGGGCGTGCCGCACATCTACGCCAAGAGCGAGGACGACGGCTTCTTCGCGCAGGGCTTCAATGCCGCGCGCGATCGGCTGTTCCAGATCGACCTGTGGCGCCGCCGCGGCCTGGGGCAACTCTCCGAAGTGTTCGGCCCCGCCTATGTGGAACAGGATCGCGCCACGCGGCTGTTCCTTTATCGCGGTGACATGCAGGTCGAGTGGAACCACTACAGCCCGGATGCACAGCACATTGCTACGCGCTTTGTTGCCGGCATCAATGCGTATGTCGATTGGCTGGCCAAGCATCCGGAACAGATGCCGCTTGAATTCCGCAAGCTGAACTACACGCCCGCACACTGGGCGCCGGAAGATGTGGTGCGCATCCGCAGCCATGGCCTCACGCGCAACCTGCAGTCGGAAGTGGCACGCGCCAACGTGGCCTGCAAGTCCAGCCTGGCCGACGACACCATCCGCTTTGGCCTGCAACCCGACTGGCAAACCCAGTTGCCAGAAGGCCTGGATCCTTGCCTGCCGAAAGATCTGCTGAAGGTCTTCTCGCTTGCCACACAAGGCGTGAAACTCACACCGGAATCGCTGAAGGGCGTCGATATCGACAGCACCCGCGTAGCTGCCGCCATCAACCTCGAAGAGACCATGGAGGGCAGCAACAACTGGGTAATCGCGCCGGGCAAATCCACCACCGGCCGCGCCGTGATGGCCAACGACCCGCACCGCGCATACTCCGCACCGAGCCTGCGCTACATCGCCCACATCAGCACCCCCACACTCGACATCATTGGCGCGGGCGAGCCATCACTGCCGGCCGTGTCGATCGGGCATAACGGGCACGTCGCCTTTGGCCTGACCATCTTCAACATCGATCAGGAAGACCTCTACGTCTACGAGCTGAACCCGGCCAACAACAGCGAATACCGCTACAAGGACGGTTGGGAGCCCTTTACCGTGCTGCACGAAACCGTGAAGGTGCGCAGCGGCGAGGCTCGCCCCGTCGACCTGACCTTCACGCGCCACGGTCCCGTCATCTACATCGATGCCGAAAAGCACCGCGCATATGCCGTGCGTTCGGCCTGGCTGTCGCCTGGCATGTCGCCGTATTTCGGCTCGGTCGGCTACATGCGCGCGCGCACGTTCGCGCAGTTCAAGCAATCGATGCTGAACTGGGGCGCGCCCACAGAAAACCAGGTCTATGCCGATACGAAGGGCAACATCGGCTGGGTGCCGGGCGGCCTCGCCCCCATCCGCCCGAACTGGGATGGCCTGCTGCCCGTGCCCGGTGACGGCCGCTATGAGTGGGCTGGCTTCTGGCGCGGCGACCAGCTGCCCAGCACCTACAACCCGACGTCGGGCTACTTCACCTCGTCCAACGAGATGAACCTGCCGGCGGACTACCCGTACCGCGAGCGCAAGCTTGGCTTCGAGTGGACCAACGGTTCGCGTCACGCACGCATTGACGAAGTGCTGGCCAAGCTCGACAAGGTGTCGCTTGAAGATTCGATGCGCTTGCAGAACGACATGGTGTCGATTCCGGCGCGCCGGCTGATGGCACTGCTGGCGCCGCTATCGTCCAACGACGCCGACACACAAGCCGCGCTGAACCTCTTCAAGGGCTGGAACGCAACCATGCTAGCGGATTCTCCGCAGGCTGCGCTGCATGAGGTCTGGTTCACGCATCACCTGGGCCGCGCGTTCAAGAATGCGGTGCTACCCAAGGCGAGTGCCGATGCGATGGGCGCGCCCGACACGGCCGTGATGCTCGACACGCTGGAACACCCGCAAGGCAGCGAACGCAAGTTTGGCGAAGACCCACAACAGGCGGCCGCCAAGCGTGACGCGGTGCTGCTCGCCAGTCTGAAAGACGCGTGGGCCGACATGCTCAAGCGCCAGGGCCCGAACCCGCAGGCGTGGAACTGGGGCGTGCTGCACCACAACCTGAACGCCCACCCGTTCGCCGCCATCGTCGACGAGGCCACGCGTGCCAAGCTCAACGTTGGCCCGACACCGGAAGGCGGCAGCCCGTACACGCCCAACCAGTCGACGTATCGCGCGAGCGATTTCCTGCAGACCAACGGCCCGTCGTTCCGCACGGTGGTGGATGTCGGCAACTGGGACAACTCCCGTGCCGTCAACCTGCCCGGACAATCCGGCAACCCCGACAGCCAGCACTACCGCGACCTCGCGCCGATGTGGCTTAAGGGCGAATACTTCCCGCTGCTGTATTCGCGCAAAGCGGTGGAGGCTGCCACGGAATCACGGGTGCATCTGGTGCCGACAAAGTAAATTCTGAGCAAGGCACCCCAAACGAAAACGCCACCGCAGTAGGATGCAGTGGCGTTTTTTTTCAACCCTTGAGAGTGATTGATGAAATTTGGCGTTCTCTTGCCGCTGGTCGTCGTGCTGCTGAGCGCGTGTTCCAATCAGGGCATGTACACTTTTTTCCAGCCTTGGCGCGAAGATCAATGCCTGCGAATGCAGAACATTGACGCAAAACGCGAATGCATGAATGTCTCCCGAACCCCCTACGACACCTACAACGAAGCGCGCAGCAATGCCACCGCGCGCTAGACACGGTACTCAGGAAGCGACTGTCGCAGCAGCCAACGCCGCACGCACAGCATCCGCACGCGGAATCGGCGCAACAGCGCTGTAACCTGTAGTCGAAATGGCCGCAGCCACATTGGCATAACGTGCCGCCTCAACGGGCGAATCCCCGGCCACAATACGCGCAACAAACGAGCCACCAAAGCAATCCCCCGCTCCAGTCGCATCAATGGCATCCACCGTGTGCCGCGGCACCAGCGTGCGCGACTCGGGCGTGGCGACATAGCAGCCTTCCGCACCCATCTTGAGCGCCACCAGCTTCACGCCCCAGCCGAGCAGCGTATCGACGATGCCATCACGATCATGGCAATCGAGCAGCACCGTCACGTCATCCCAGCTCGGCAGGCACAGGTCGCACGTGCGCATGGCCTCGCGCATCACCGCACGGGCGCGAGCCAGCGGCCACAGGCGCAAGCGCAGATTGGTATCGAACGACACCAGCACGCCTGACGCCTGCGCATGCGACATCGCCGCCAAGCCAGCATCACAAGCCGTATCGCTGATCGCCAGGCTGATACCCGACAGGTGGAACGCCTTGGCCGCAGCAATCGCCTGCAACGGCAGTTGCGCGGTCTGGAAACGGCTGGCGGCGGAACCCGCGCGCAGGTAGTCAAAGTGATGACCGCGCGCATCGTGCGAGACGAAGTACAGGCCCGTCGGCGCCTGCGCATCGGTATGCACATAGGTGTGATCAACGCCCTCCGTTTGCCACAGCGCACGCAGCGCCTGGCCGAAGCGGTCACCGCCCACTGCGCTGATGTAGCCGGTGCGTGCGCCCTGCCGTGCCGCGGCAATGCAGAAGTTGGACGTATCGCCGCCGAAACCGAAGTTCCACGACGTGCTGCCGGAATCCGCCTGGTTGAACTCGATCAGCGCTTCGCCATAGGCGAGGATGTCTGCCATGTGCGCGCCCCGATCAGAAGTAGGTCTGCACCACGTCGACGACGTTGTACATGTCGTCGATGACCGGGATCTGGCGCCACTTATCGAACGTCAGGCACGGGTGCGAGATGTCGAAGGCAATCATGTCGCCGACCTTGATGTCGTCGCCGGGGGCGATCTTCAGGTAGGCGTGCTGATCCATCATGCCGGTCACCTCCCAGTGCGCGGGCGTGGCCGACGGGGCATTGTCACCGGGGCGGAAATGCAGCACCGGCAGCGGCAGGCCGGCATCGAAGGCCGCATCGCGCTTGCCCAGCGCCACGATGGCGCGCTCGGCCTCGGGCACCGACTGCACGTAGGCCCACAGTTGCAGCGCGGGCAGCAGGCTGGAACGCATCTTGTGCGCGATCGGGTTGTTGGCGTCGATGCGAGCCTGCGCTGCACGGTAGATGCCGACATCGTGCGTCAGGTAGCAACCGGGGCGCAGCACCACATCCAGCGGCTGGCCGATATCGGTCTTGGCAAATTCCTCGGCCACCACGTCGTACCAGGCCGAGCCGGCGCCGGTCAGGATGGCCGGATTGCGTTGCAGGCGGCCAGCCTTCGCCAGATCGCCGATGGTCTTCACGGCGCGCTGCAGGAAGGCACGAATATCGGCCTCTTCCTTGATCACGCCTTCATACACTTCCACGCCTGCTAGCTTGACGGCGCCATTGGCACGCGTGAGCGCATCCAGCACGGATTGCAGTTGCGCCTCATCGCGCACACCGGTACGGCCGCCCTGCACGCCCAGCTCGATCAGCACCTGGATCGGGCGGCCAGCCCTGCCGAAGAAGGCGGCGAGCTGATCCACTTGATCCGCCGCATCCACCAGGCAGAAGAATTCGAACGACGGATCGGCCAGCAACTCCGCCAGGATCGCCATGTTGCGCTTGCCGACCAGCTGGTTGGCCATCAGCACGCGGCGCACGCCATGCGCGTAGGCAACGCGCGTCTGGTGTGCCGTTGCCAGCGTGATACCCCACGCGCCGCCCGCCAGTTGGCGCTGGAACAGGCGCGGGGCCATCGTCGTCTTACCGTGCGGTGCCAGCTTGACACCGTATTCCCCCACAAAGCGCTGCATCCAGGCCAGGTTGTGCTCCAGACGCGATTGCGAGAGCACCGCTGCCGGCAGGTTCAGGTCTTCGTTCAGTACGTTCCAGCGCTGGGCAGCAATCTGCTCCGGCGCGCAAGCGGCTTCCAACGCACCCAAGCCCTTGTCGAGCGGGTTGACGACGGCGTTGGTGTCTCCTTGATACTTTGTATCACTCATAGAAATCGACTCGCGTTCCTTTGGGGGTAAACATCGGGTTGACACAATGATAGCGGCGAAATTATTCTCCGGGCCAGCCTGTTACAAAGTACCAAAACACTCCGATCGCAGCTGTCCGGACAACTACCGGGAGCCCAGCATGCTTGAACCAATGCGCGAACCGATGGACATCGTCACCCGAATCTCTCAGCGTGCCGCCGAGTTGCGGCCTGCTGAGCAGAAGGTCGCGCAGACGGTGCTGGGTGACATTGCCGAAGCGGCTGCCGGCAGCATCCAGACGCTGGCCGAACGCGCCGGTGTAAGCGAAGCCAGCGTCACCCGCTTCGCCAAAGCGATGGGTTGCCGCGACGTGCGCGAACTCAAACTCAAGCTAGCGCAGGCAGCCGCAGTCGGCCAGCGCTTTCTGGATGGCGGCGCGGATCGCCCACCCTCCAGCGCCGACGGCATCCTGGCCGACATCACCAACGTGCTGGAAGCCAACCGCGCTCTGGTAAGGCCCGAGGCGTTCCGCAACGCTGCCGAGGCTTTGGCACGGGCGCGCATGGTCGCCGTGTTCGGCATGGGCGGCGGCTCGACCACCATGGCAGACGAGATGCGCTACCGCCTCGCCCGCCTGGGACGGCCGGTCACCACCTATCATGATTCGATGCTGCAGCGGATGGTCGCGGCCACGCTCAGCCCCGACGACGTGGTGGTCGTGTTCTCCGTGACCGGCCACGTGCCGGAGGTGATCGACAGCGTGACCATCGCGCGCGAGTACGGCGCCAAGGTCATCGCCATCACGGCCATTGGTTCGCCGGTGGCGGCACTGGCCGATGTCTTGCTGCCGATCCAGGCCATGGAGACCGACTTCATCTTCAAGCCATCGTCATCGCGCTACGCCATGATGATGATGATCGACCTGCTGGCGACCGAGGTCGCGCTGCAGCAGGCCGATCGCAGCAAGGAGCTCTTACGGCGCATCAAGTACGTGCTCGATGCGCATCGCGGTGGCGGCAATCGTCAGCCGCTCGGAGACTGATATGCAGCAGTACGACACCGTCATCCGCCAGGTCCGCATCGTCGACGGCAGCGGCCACGAGCCCGAGGCCACGCTGTTTGACGTGGCCGTCACCGATGGGCGCATCGCTGCCATCGCCACGTCGGATTCCACCGCGTGGCTGGGCGACGAGGAAATCGCCGGCGAGGGCCGCGTGCTGGCCCCCGGCTTCATCGACGTGCACACGCACGACGACACCAACGTGATCCGCACGCCCGACATGCTGCCCAAGGTGTCGCAGGGCATCACCACGGTCATCGTCGGCAACTGCGGGATCAGCGCATCGCCCGCCACACTCAAGGGCGACCCGCCGGACCCGATGAACCTGCTGGGGCCCGCCAGCGCGTTTGCGTACCCGACTTTCGCGTCGTACGTGGAAGCCGTCGAACGTGCGCAACCGGCTGTTAACGTGGCGGCGCTGATCGGCCATACGGCGCTGCGCAACAACCACCTGGACCGCCTCGACCGCCCCGCCACCGCCAACGAAGTGGAAGGCATGCGCGCGCAACTGCGCGAGGCGCTCGACAACGGTGCACTGGGGCTGTCTACCGGCCTGGCCTACGCCAACGCCTTCGCCTCCACCACCGAAGAGGTGATGGGCCTGGCCGAGCCACTGGCTGAAGCCGGCGCCATCTACACCACGCATCTGCGCACCGAGTTCGCGGCGATCCTCGATGCGATGGACGAGGCGTACCGCGTGGGCAAACACGCGCGCGTGCCCATCGTGATCTCGCACCTGAAGTGTGCGGGTGCCGCCAACTGGGGCCGTGCAGGCGAAGTGCTGGAGTCGATCGAAAGTGCCCAGCGCTATCAGCCAGTGGGCTGCGACTGCTATCCGTACACCGCCAGTTCGTCCACGCTGGACCTCAAGCAGGTGACGGACGAATTCGACATCTTCATCACGTGGTCGGAACCTGAGCCGGGCATGGCTGGGCAGACGCTCAAGGAAATCGCCGCCGCATGGGGCACCGACTTGATGGACGCCGCGCGCCGCCTGCAACCGGCAGGCGCGGTGTACCACAACATGTCGGCGCAAGACCTGGACCGCATCATCACGCACCCCGCCACGGTAATCGGCTCGGACGGCCTGCCGAATGATCCGAAGCCGCACCCGCGCCTGTGGGGTGCCTTCCCGCGCGTGCTCGGCTACTACAGCCGCGAGCGCAAGCTGCTGTCGCTCTCTGCCGCCATTCGCAAGATGACGGGGCAGTCCGCCGAGCGCTTCGGCCTGACTGAGCGTGGCCTGGTACGCGAAGGCTACTGGGCTGATCTCGTGCTGTTCGACCCCGAAACGGTGCGCGATGTCGCCACCTTTACCGATCCGCAGCAACCGGCAGCCGGCATTGCGGCGGTTTGGGTGAACGGCCACCTGTCATACCGCGAGGGCACCGTGCAGCCGAATCGCGCCGGGCGCTTCCTCAAGCGCGGGCCGCGCGCACAGGCAGCCGCCGCTGAACTTCACTGAATCTCTGTATCTGTTTGAAAGAAAGGAACGTAGCTATGACGATTACCCGAATTGGCGTCGAAGGCGGCACCGGCACCGGCGGCCAGCATCTCCCCTTTGCCCGTGCAGCCGGCGCTGACGGCTGGTTGTTCGTCTCGGGCCAGACGCCCATGGTGAACGGCGAGGTAGTCGGCAACGGCATCGTTGAGCAGTCGCACCAGACCATTAAGAACGTGCTGGCCATCCTGGCCGAAGCGGGCTACGGCCCCGAGCACGTCGTGCGCTGCGGCGTGTGGCTGGATGATCCGCGTGACTTCCAGTCGTTCAACAAGGTGTTCAAGGAGTACTTCGGTGCCAACCCGCCGGCGCGTGCCTGCGTGGTGTCGAGCATGGTGATCGACTGCAAGGTCGAAGTCGATTGCGTGGCCTATAAGAAGCCGTAACCCGAGAAGCCGCAGTTCGCAACACAAGCGCATTTCAAAAGGAGCGCCCTGCACGACGGGGCGCTTACGACAACAAGAGCCGTGAATATCCCTGAGGAGGAAACCCGATGGTCCCGATGCAAGGCAACTCGCTATTGCTAACCGCCGCGTTGGCGGTGGTCGCGCTGATCTACCTGATCGCCGTTCAGAAACTGAACCCGTTCGTTACGCTGATCGTCGTCTCGCTCGCGCTGGGCGTGGTGGTCGGCATGCCGATGGGCGGTATCGTCAAGGCGTTCGAAACTGGTGTGGGCAACACGCTTGGCCACATTGCGCTGGTGGTGGGCTTGGGGACCATGCTCGGCAAGATGATGGCGGAGTCCGGTGGTGCCGAGCGCATCGCCAAGACGCTCATCAACGCCTTTGGCGAGAAGAATGCGCACTGGGCAATGATGGTGGTGGCCTTCATCATCGGTCTGCCGGTGTTCTTTGAAGTCGGTTTCGTGCTGCTGATTCCGATTGCCTTCAACGTGGCCAAACGCACGGGCACGCCGATCCTGATGGTCGGCCTGCCGATGGTGGCGGGCCTGTCGGTGGTGCACGGCCTGATCCCGCCGCACCCGGCGGCGCTGCTGGCCGTGACGGCTTACCAGGCGGACATCGGCAAGACCATCATGTACGCGTTGATCGTCGGCCTGCCGACCGCCATCCTGGCCGGTCCGCTGTGGGCCATGCTGGTCTCGCGCTACGTCAAGCCGAACGAAGACAACCCGCTGGCCGCGCAGTTTGTTGAAGCTGACCAGAAGCGCGAACTGCCGGGCTTTGGCATCACACTGTTCACGATCCTGCTGCCGGTGGTGCTGATGCTGATCGGCAGCTGGGCTGACCTGATCGCCACGCCCAAGACGCTGGCCAACGACATCCTCAAGCTGGCTGGAAACTCGGTCATGGCACTGCTGATTGCCGCGATCGTGAGCTTCTACACCTTCGGCAAGGCACGCGGCTTCAATCGCGAAACCATCCTCAAGTTCACCAACGAGTGTCTGGCCCCGATCGCCACCATCACGCTGGTGGTGGGCGCAGGCGGCGGCTTCGGCCAGATCCTGCGTGACTCGGGCGTGTCGAAGGCCATCGTGGGCGTCGCCACCGATGCACACCTGTCCCCGCTGCTGCTGGGCTGGGTTGTGGCCGTGATGATCCGTATCGCCACCGGCTCGGCCACCGTGGCCATGACCACTGCCTGCGGCATCGTCGCCCCCATCGCGGCTGCTTCGGGTGCCGCTGTCCGTCCGGAGCTGATGGTGCTGGCCACCGGCGCCGGCTCGCTGATCCTGTCGCACGTGAACGACGGCGGCTTCTGGCTGGTGAAGGAATACTTCAACCTGACCGTGCCGGAAACCTTCAAGACGTGGACGGTGCTGGAAACCATCATCTCGGTCGTGGCGCTGCTGCTGACGCTGGCGCTGTCGACTGTGGTTTAAGTTGTTCTGTTGATGTGAAGTTGATCTAGGAGAACGTTGTGGGTATCGATTCCGTCGTCCTGGCCGGCCCGGTCATTCCGGTGCTGCAGTTCCAATCCGTCGATGAAGGCGTCAAGGTGTGCCGCGCGCTGTACGAGGGCGGTATCCGCACGTTCGAGATCACGATGCGCACGCCGGTGGCGCTGGATGTGATCAGCGCGGTTGCCAAGGATTTGGGCAGCGACGCCATCGTCGGTGCCGGCACGCTCACGCGGCCGGAGCACTTTGCGCAGGCAAAAGAAGCCGGTGCGGTGTTTGCCGTGTCGCCGGGTATCACGGCTGCGCTGGCACTGGCGCAGGCCGATGTCGGCCTCGATTGGCTGCCGGGCATCGCCACGCCTTCCGAGTTGATCACGGCCCTGGAGTTTGGCCTGACCACGCTGAAGTTCTTCCCGGCGGAAGCGGCGGGCGGCATCCCGATGCTCAAGTCGATCCACGGCCCGTTCGGCGACGTGCGCTTCTGCCCCACGGGCGGCATCACGCCGCAGAGCGCGCCCAACTACCTCGCGCTGCCCAACGTGGTGTGCGTGGGCGGCTCGTGGATGGTGCCCAAGGACAAGGTCGCTGCCGGCGACTGGGCAGGCATCACGGCGCTCGCCAAGGAAGCGGCCGCGCTCAAGCGGTAGTCAACGTCACCTCTCCCGCGCGGCCGGTTTCCGCATCAAGCAAAACTGACCGCGCGCTCCATCTGTTCCCGATACTGGACGATGTCCTCAATGGTCAGCACCGGCAGATTGTGCTGATCGGCAAAACGCACCGCGTCGTCACGGCGCGCCATGGTGCCGTCGGGCAGCATCAGTTCGCATAGCACCGCAGCCGGCGGCAGACCCGCCAGACGCGCCAGGTCGACCGAGCCTTCGGTATGACCGCGCCGCGTAAGCACCCCACCCTCCTTTGCCACCAGCGGGAAAACATGCCCGGGGCTGACGACCGATTGCGTATCGGCGTCCGGCGCAATCGCCGCGCGGATGGTCGTGATGCGATCGGCCGCCGACACGCCGGTGCTCACGCCCGTACGCGCCTCGATCGACACGGTGAACGCCGTGCCGTACTGGCTGCGGTTGTCTGCCACCATCGGGCGCAGGCCGAGCGATGCGCTCTTCTCCGCCGTCAGGCACAGGCAGACGATGCCGCTGCACTCGCGAATCAGCATGGCCATGCTCGCCTGCGTGAGCTTGTCGGCGGCAACGATGAGGTCGGCCTCGTTTTCGCGGTCGGCATCATCGAGCACAACGACGGGCACGCCAAGCCGCACCGCATCGAGCGCAGCGGCCATGCGCGCAGGCATGTCGGCCGGGTCGAAGCGGGCTTCGATGGCGTCAAAGATCACATCGCTGTTGGGCAATGCGGGCGGGTGAACTACGGGGGATTGCTGAGTGGACAACATGGAAACGCTCCTCGCGAGATTGGCGACAAGACGTTCCAGGGCAAGCAGACAAACACGCCCGCGCAGCGGCACACCCGGCAAAGGCCAAGCGCGCCCCAGCAGCGGGAGCGTGTTGTTCCGCACATCTTCTTCCATCCGGACTCTGACCGTCGGCCCCGGCATCTCACCGGGTCTGCTGACCTTTGCGTGCTGACACATGCAAAGCGCTCGCGGGCTCACGGGCGCGAATACATTGCCCGCATACCGCCGGTGGGGAATTTCACCCCGCCCTGAAGACGTACTGCACCGGCAGGATTGCCGGCAGGCGTCATGCTACCGCAACAAGTTGCAATGCATCGACCCTACTGACGGGTCGGGAAAAGCGATGTGCTACTCACTTCGCCCGCACCAACATGGCATGCAGCAATACATCGGCGCCGCGCGTGACGTCTTCGGGCAGCGCATCTTCGGCTTCGTTGTGGCTCAGGCCGTTGACGCACGGGATGAAGATCATCGCCGTCGGGCAATGCTTGGCGATGTGGATGGCGTCATGCCCCGCACCGCTCACGATGCGCTGGTGCGGGTAGTCGAGCGCTTGCACCGCGTCGGCCACGGCCTTCACGCAGGCGGCGTCGAACGGCGTGGCGGGGCTCACCCAGTGCTGGTCGATCTTCACCGTCAGGCCACGGCGCTCGGCAATCTCGGCAAAGCGGTCGCGCAGCGCGGCTTCCATCTCGGCGATGCGCGCATCTTCGTGATGACGCAGGTCCACCGTGAAGGTCAGGTCTGCGGCGATGGTATTGCGCGAGGCGTTACGAATACCGATCTCGCCCACCGTGACCAAGCCACGTGGCGCAAAGTCATCGACCAGCGCTTCCAGCGAAGTCGCCATCTCGGCCGCCGCGAACAGCGCATCGCGGCGAAAGCGCATCGGCGTGGTGCCGGCGTGCGCGGCCTGCCCCTGCACGTGCACGTCGAGCCAGCGGATGGCCTGCCCACCCGTAACGACGCCAATCGGCACGCCGTTCTCCTCCAGGATCGGGCCTTGCTCGATATGCGCCTCGAAGTACGTATCGAACGGCTCGCCGGGGATGGCGCGTTCGCCTGCGTAACCCGTGGCCGCCAAAGCGTCGGCAACTGAAACGCCCTGCGCATCGCGCGAAGTCAGCGCCTGGTCGAGCGGCATCACACCGGCAAATGCCGCCGAGCCCAGCATGGCCGGCGTGAAGCGCGCGCCTTCCTCGTTGGTCCACACGACGATCTCGATGGGCTTGTCGGTTTCGACCCGCGCGTCGTTGAGCGTGCGGACAACTTCCAGTGCGGCCAACACGCCGTAAACGCCATCAAAGCGGCCGCCTTCGGGCTGCGTATCAAGGTGGCTGCCGCTGGCCACCGGGCGCGCGTTGGCCGACTTGCCCGCGCGGCGCGCAAACAGGTTGCCGACGCGGTCGGTGCTGAGCGTCAAGCCAGCGTCTTCGCACCAGCGCGCAAACAATGCACGGCCAGCTGCGTCCTCTTCAGTGAGCGCCAAACGCCGTACGCCGCCCTTGGGTGTACCGCCCACCTCAGCCATTTCCATCAGGCTCGACCACAGTCGCGCCCCGTTGACCTTCAACATGTCTCCCTTCCTTCGCATGCACGCCGACCGGCTCGGCGCATCCAGGCGTCTTTATCTGGCAGCGGGAGAAGACGCGTCAAATTGCGAATGTTTATCCGGTACATAAATCAGGCAAATACCGTTGGCGCAAAGCATGCATGAGGCCTTGGGCCTGCCGAGCGCCCGCACCGCGATGGCGCAATCACAGCGGCCAGCGCCCAACGCAAGGGCATAAGCGCGGCTAATACGGGGAATCAAAAATGCGAATTTGCCGGCATCTGCGTTGATGCGCATAAATGGCGACGTCGGCTGACGACCGACGCCCCGCTTCCGCGGCACAGACCGATGCCTGAACATCGGCGGCGCGGGGGCGGGCCACGCCCAATAGAGGAGGACGCCCCATGTCAGTGTCACAACCTACCACCGTGACGCACCAGCCCGTGCGCGCGGCCACCGCCGCATTCATCGGCACCGCTGTCGAGTTCTACGACTACTACACCTACGCCACCGCCGCCGCACTCGTGCTGGGCGAGGTGTTCTTCCCGAGCAGCAACCACTTCCTGAGCACGATGGCGTCGTTCGCGACGTTCTTTGTCGGCTTCATTGCGCGACCATTGTCGGGCGCCGTGTTCGGCCACCTGGGCGACCGCATCGGCCGCAAGAAGATGCTGCTGGTGACGATGTTCCTGATGGGCATCGCCACCACGGGCATCGGCCTGTTGCCGGGCTACGCGACCATCGGTATCTGGGCCCCAATCCTGCTGGTGCTGCTGCGCGTGCTGCAGGGCATTGCGGTGGGCGGCGAATGGGGCGGTGCGGTGTTGATGGCAAGCGAACATGCGCCGAAAGCCAAGCGCGTGTTCTTCGCCTCGTTCCCGCAGATGGGCAGCCCGGTGGGGTTGATCCTGTCGCTGCTGTCGTTCCGGCTGGTGTCGTCGCTCGACCACGAGAGCT
Organism: Ralstonia sp. AU12-08; assembly: GCF_000442475.1. Taxonomy (NCBI): domain Bacteria; kingdom Pseudomonadati; phylum Pseudomonadota; class Betaproteobacteria; order Burkholderiales; family Burkholderiaceae; genus Ralstonia; species Ralstonia sp. AU12-08. The sequence goes on from NZ_ASZV01000003.1 coordinate 77,780, forward strand.
TTGTCACGTGGGGCTGGCGCTTGCCGTTCCTGGCGAGCTTCATCCTGCTGCTGGTGGGCGTGGCGATCCGCATGGGCGTGAAGGAATCGCCCGAGTTCGAGCGTATGAAACAGAACAACGAGGTGCTCAAGAACCCGGTGGGCGAAGTGCTGCGCACGGCGTGGCGCCCGATCGTGCTGGCGGCTATGGCCACCACGATTGGCTCGGCGGGTTTCTTCTTCACCAACACCTTCATGATCTCGTACGTGACCACGTACCTGGGCATGTCGAAGGCGCTGATTCTCGATTGCCTGTTTGTCGTGACGATCCTGCAATTGCTGTCGCAGCCAGTGTCGGCGCTGCTGGCACAACGCTATGGCGATACGCGCTTCCTGACGTGGGCCGCCTTCATCTCGATGCTCACGCCATATCCGATGTTCCTGCTGGTGAGCACACAGAACCCGGTGGCGATGGTGGCGGGCATCACGCTGGCGGTGGTGACGCTGTCGGCGGTGTACGCCGTCATCGCAGGTTTCATGACCCCGGCTTTCCCGACATGCGTGCGCTATTCCGGCATCTCGATCGCCTATCAGGTCTGCACCATGATTGCCGGCGGCACCACCCCGCTGATCGGCACGATGCTGGCCGAGCGCTACAAGGGCGAATGGTTGCCGCTGGCGCTGTTCTTTACGGCGCTCTCCGCGATCTCGCTCGTCGGCATCATCGGCCTGGGCCGCTATCGCGACGGCAAGCAGCCTGAAGAAGCAACCGCGCTCGCCACAAATTGATGTCCACCTCCATACGCATGCCCATGGAAGCCCAACCCGTTTCGCTGCACACACGCCGCCCGGCGGCGTTCTCTGAAGCCGAATGGCAGGTCCGCACCGACCTCGCCGCGCTGTACCGGCTGATCGACCATTTCCGCATGACGGACATGATCGACACGCACATCACCGCGCGCCTGCCCGATGAGAACGGCCGCCCGACCTTCCTCATCAACCGCTACGGCGTGCTGTTTGGCGAGATGCGTGCGTCGGACCTCGTCAAGATCGACCTGGACGGCAACGTCATCGACGAACGCGCCGATGCCGACCCGGAACACTACGCCGTCAACGCGGCGGGCTTCACGATCCACTCGGCCATCCATGCCGCGCGCGACGATCTGCACTTCGTGGTGCATACGCATACGGCAGCGGGCATTGCGGTCTCTGCACAGGAGCACGGCCTGCTGCCGATCAGTCAACACGCGCTGAAGTTCTACGGCAAGCTCGCGTATCACGACTACGAGGGCATCGCACTGGACCTGGGCGAGCGCGAACGCCTCGTGCACGACTTCGGCCAGCACAAAGCGATGATCCTGCGCAACCACGGCCTGCTGGCTGGCGGCAACACCGCAGCGGATGCGTTCCACGAGATCTACTTTCTCGAACGCGCGTGCCAGGCGCAGATCCATGCCCTGGCCGGCGGCACGCCGCTGCGCTTTCCGCCCGAAGAAGTCCGCCAGCGCACGGCGGCACAGTTCAATCGGGAAGAGTCGCCCGTCATTGCACGCCGTGCATGGCTTGCTGCGCTACGGCTGATCGATACCTCCCGCTCCGACTATCGGAGCTGATGCGTATGACCACCCTCGCCCTCATCAGCCGCGACTACGACATGTCGCACCTGGTGCCCGCCATCCTGCGGGCTGCCCCGGAACTCGACGTGCGCATGTACGGCGAGCCCGCCGCGCAGGATGCGGAAGTCGCTGTCTGCTGGAACCCACCGGAAGGCGCCATCGCCGCAATGCCGCGCGTGCGGCTCGTGCACAGCATTGCGGCTGGCGTCGACAACATCCTCGTTGACCCCACGTTGCCCGCCGTCCCGCTGTGCCGCGTGGTCGATCCGCAGCACGCGCGCGGCATGGCGGAGTTCATCACCTGGGGCGTGCTGCATTTCCATCGGCAATTGGATCGCGTGTTGGCCAACCAGCGCAGCGCGACGTGGCTCCGGCCGGAACAGCAACATCCGTCAACCTGCAACGTCGGCGTGATGGGCTTGGGGGAGATCGGTTCGCACGTGGCCACCGAGCTGCATCGGCTCGGCTTCAACGTGCGCGGCTGGGCGCGGCAATCGCGTGATCTGCCGGGCGTTGGCGTGTATTGCGGCGGGGCGGGTCTGCCGATGTTCCTGGAAGGGACCGACATCCTGATCTGCCTGTTGCCGCTCACCGACGCCACGCGTGGCCTGCTGAATGGCAACACCTTCGCGCGGCTCAAACCGGGTGCCAAGCTGATTCATGTGGGGCGCGGCGAGCATCTTGTCGCCGCCGATCTGCTGGAGGCGCTGCAGAGCGGCCACCTCGGCGGCGCCATCGTCGACGTGTTCCCCAACGAGCCGCTGCCGGCGGATGACCCACTCTGGCGCGCGCCCAACCTGATCGTCACGCCGCATATGGCATCGGTCGCCAGTTCCGACACGATCGGCCTGCAAGTCGCGCAGAACGTACGGCGCCTGCTCAAGGGCGAGGCGCTCGCCAACTTCGTCGACGTCTCGCGCGGTTACTGACTACCCGCTGTTTCCGGATAGCGCGCATCGATAAAGCGGTGCAGCGCTTCCAGGAACGCCGCTTCCGCCGCGCTGAACTTGCGGTCGGCCATCCACAGCAGGTGCATGTCGACATCGGCCACGCCGCCTTCGGGTGGCAGGCGTTGCAGTTTCCCCTGCTCCACATCGTCCTGCGCCACGTGCTCGGGCAGGCAGCCGATGCCGAAGCCCGCCACGATCAACCGCCGCACTTCCCACATGCTCGATGACGAGCCGACTACCGGCCCGGTCAGCCCCATCTCGTCGCGGAAGAACGTGAGCATCGAGAGCGGATCACCGATCTTGTCACCGGTGAACGAGACGAACTTCTCGCCAGCCAGGTCGGCAATCTGCACATCCGCGTTGCCGAACAGCGGGTGGTACTGCCCGCAGAACAAGGCGTAGCGCTGGCGCAGGAACAGCCGGTGCTCGATCTTCTTGGGCAGCGCGCGCTTGGGTGAGAGCCCCAGCGTGGCCGTGCGCAACTCCAGGCTGCGCACCACATCAGCGCTGCGCATTTCTTGGCATTCGAGTTCGATGCGCGGATAGTCGCGGTGGAAGCGCCCGAGGAATGCGTCGTAGTCGGGGAAATCCAAGCCGCTGACGATGGCCACACGCACCATGCCGGCAATCTCGTGCCCACCCTCGCCACTGGCCTGCGACAGGCGCGAGATGGTGCCGTAGACCTCCTCCGCAATCTGGCGGACTTCCTCGCCCGCGCGGGTGATCTCGATGGGATTGGCCTGACGATCGATCAATTGCAGGCCGAGCTGATCTTCCAGCCGCTTGAGCGCCTGGCTCACGGCGGGCTGCGTCAGGTGCAGGCGTGTTGCAGCGCGGCTGATGCTGCGTTCGCGCGCAATGGCAAGAAAGGTGCGCAACAGATTCCAGTCGAGGCGGTCGTTGAGGTAGGTGTCGAGCTTGGTCTTGCTCATGGGGCGAATTGCGTTGGGGGATTGGGAGGATTCGGCCAGTGCAAGCCATATGCCAGCAGCTAACCGTGCGCTAACCCGGCATGGACTAGAATCCTAGCCTTTCCGACCGTGCCCGCGAAGTTCACCCCAGCATGGAATCCCGCATTACTCCTTCCCGCCGCTCGCCTTGGATGGCGCTGATTGTCGTTGCGCTCATCGCCGTGTTCCTGGCGCTCTGGACGGACGACCTGTTCCAGCGCTCCACCCTGTTCCGCCCCGATGAAGGCCGCTATGCGGAGATCCCGCGCGAGATGGTGGTCTCGGGCGATTGGGTGACGCCGCGCCTGAACGATCTCAAGTATTTCGAGAAGCCGCCCCTGCAGTACTGGACGACGGCCGCCACCTTCCAGGCGTTCGGCGTGAATGCCTGGGGCGCGCGCCTGTGGCCGGTGCTGTTCGGCCTGGGCGGCATCCTGATGACGGCGTGGACGCTGGCGGTCTATCGCGGCGGACGCACGGCGGCAACCGGCGCGGCGATCCTCGCGTCGTCACTGCTGTATCTGCTGTTCGGGCAGGTCATCACGCTCGACATGGGCGTGGGTTTCTTCCTGGCCGTGGGCGCGTGCGGCTTTGCGCTAGCGCAGCGGCCTGGCGTATCACGCAGAGGGCAGCTCGGTTGGATGCTGGTGGTCTGGCTGGCGCTGGCCGGTGCCACGCTCACCAAGGGACTGATCGGGCTGGTGGTGCCGGGGTTGATTGGCGTGGCCTATCTGCTGATGACGCGCAACTGGGCGCTGATCCGCCGCATGCATTGGCTGCCGGGTCTGGCGCTGTACCTGATCGCCACGGTGCCGTGGTTCGTGATCGTGCAGCAGCGCAACCCCGAGTTTTTCGACTTCTTCTTCATCCACGAGCACTTCCAGCGCTTCCTGACCAACGAGCACCACCGCAGCGGCAAGTGGTGGTACTTCATCGCGGTGGGCGCGGCTGGGCTGTTGCCGTGGACGCCGCTGTTCTTCACGGCCATCGGCAGACGCATTGGGCGCGTGGCCGATCTGTTTGTCGGCACGCGGGAGTTCGATCTGATGCGCTGGTCAATCGCCTGGACGGCGATGATCTTCCTGTTCTTCTCGGTCTCCAGCTCCAAGCTGCCGGGCTACATCGTGCCGGCCTTCCCTGCGTTGGCGATCATCCTGGCCCTGGCGCTGGAGAAGATGCCGACCCGCGCCGTGGCATGGGCGCTGGGCGTGAATCTGTTGATTGCCATCGGGCTGTGGTTTGCAGTGCCCCTGATTGGCGCGAAGGCGGGCGCCAAGATGCCGGCCGAGCAAGTGGCGCAAGCCGTGCCCGTGCTACGCAGCGTGATGGCCATGCTGGCCGTCGGCACGCTGGCAGCATTGCTGGCCCTGCGGTGGCAGCGGCACACGCTGGCGGTGATCGTGCTGTCGCTCTCCGCCCTGTTCTGCTGGGATCGTGTGCTCAACGCCACCGAGATCTTCCGCGATGCGCTCTCCGCACGTGACGTCATCGAGAAGACGCAACAGGCCGTCGGGCCGATTCCCGCCGAGATGCCGTTCTACTCGGTAGAGTGGCTGGACCAGACCGCCATCTATTACCTGGGCCGCCCGATGACGCTGGTCTCCGGTTTTGACGAGCTGGAAATGGGCGCCGGCCTGGAGCCAAACAAGGTGGTCGCCACCACCGACGAATGGATCAAGCGCTGGACCGACGGCCCGCCCGCTTACGCCTTCATGCGGCGCATGACGTGGCAGAAGTTGCAAGCCGCTGGCGTACCGATGCGCCTGGTGGCCGAATCCGCCGACAAGGTGGTGGTGGCGCGCCGGTAAGCACGCGCGACACCTCGCGAACGCAAAAGCAAAGGGCCGCAGATGCGGCCCTTTTTCATGGTGCGCGGCGTCTTACCACGTGCAACTGCCGCGCAGGAACGCCCACTCCTCGCACTCATCTCCACCAGGGCTCACACAGGTGCCGACTTCGGTGCCGTTGGCGCGGGTGGAAAACTCAAGCTGCCCACCACGCTGCAGGCAGTATTCCGAAGCAGGATTGGCCATGCCGACATTGGAGCGCGGCGGCTCGGTTGCTGTGCCAGCAGGCGGCGTGGCCGGTACCACCGGTGAAGGCCGCGCAACCGGCGGCTGCGAAACAGGGGACGACATGGGCGGCGGCGCCGGCTGGATGGTCGTGCGCGGCGGCTGCCAGGGCGGCATCGGCGACGAGCAGGCCGCCAGCCCCGTTGCCAGCATCAACGCGGCAACAACGGCAGCGCGGCGGCCTTGGCCAGCATCCTCAACAACCGTGGCGAGACAGACTGCGCGATCCATGCGTTTCCTCCCGGGGTTCCAGTGCTGCGCACGCAACCAGCGTGCTTGACCGCCTAAGGATAGCGTACGAAACCGCCGGCCCTTATGTCAGACGGTCAGACGGTCAGGCCGCCACAGCCGGCACGGGAAACCGCATGGTGACGCGAAAACCCGGCGTCGGCGCGTCGCTCGCAGCCGGCCCGATCGACAGATCGCCGCCAAGATGCCGCACCAGCCGGTCGACAATCGCCAGGCCCAGCCCGCAGTGCGCATTGCCGCCGCGCGCCGGGTCCAGGCGGACGAACGGGCGCATCACCCGATCAATATCGGCCGAGGGGATGCCCGCGCCGTGGTCTTCCACCGTCAACGTAAAACCATGCTCATCCGATGCCGTGCAGACGTTGACGGGCGCCGCGCCGTAAGCAAACGCGTTGTCGAGCAGATTGACGACGATGCGCTCCAGGTGCGTCGGCTTGAGGCGGAAGCGATCCCCGGCGTGCAAATCCAGCGCGACATGCTTGCCCTGCTCGGCAAACGGCTGCACCAACCCGCGCAGATGGCGATCGACCGTCACCTCGCGCGCCTCGCTGTCACCGCTCTGTGCATAGGCGAGAAACTGCTCGACGATGGCCGACATGGATTCGACATCGCGCTCGATGCCTGCGCCCGCCTTTTGGTCTGCCAGCATCTCGGCACGCAGGCGCAGGCGCGAGAGCGGTGTTTTCAGATCATGCGCAATGCCAGCCAGCATGGTGTTGCGCTCTTCATCCGCGGCGGACAGGTCGGCGGCCATGTGGTTGAACTGATCGGTCAACTGGCGCAGCTCGTACGGGCCGCGCTCCTTGAGCGGCGCCACATAGCGGCGCCGTGCCAGCGCACCGGCAGCCTCGGCCAGCGCGCGCACCGGGCGCTGGATCTGCCAAGCCGCAAACAACGAGAACGCAATGGCAATCGCCAGCACCACCATGATCCCGGGCACCACGGCCGAGATGGTCGGCGGCGCATGCACCCACACAAGCGGCATTGCGATCCATTTGTCGCGCTGCGGAAAACGCACAAACACCCGGGGAGTCGCTGCCGCTTCCAGCCGGAGTTCCGTGCCGGCAGGCAGGCGGCGGGCGAGTTGCCGCGCAAGCTCGGCGGATTTGTCCGATGCCGACAGTGCATCACCGGCCGGCGCCTCATTGGTTTCGATCACCAGGTCAGGCAGCTTGGCGCGCAGGTGGCCATCCATCACCGCCTGGAAGGCTTGCAACTGGAACGCCATCTGGTCGACCGACGCCTGGTACTGCCGCTCGCGCCGTTCGGAGCGCAGCACGCCAAGCCACGAAAAATGGCTCAGCACCAGCACCACCACGATCAGCCCGGCCAACCGGCCAAAAAGGGTGTCAAACCGCGGCGTATCGAATCTAGCCTTGAACTTCATCGCGCACTTCCTGCTCTTCCCGCTCGTCCGGCACAAAGGTGTAGCCGCGGCCGCGCACGGTCTGGATGTAACGCGGGCGCTGGGCATCCTCATCCAGCACGCGGCGCAGGCGCCAGATCTGCACGTCGATCCCGCGGTCGGACACACCGCTGCCCGGGCCATACATCAATTCGACGATGTGCTCGCGCGTCAGCACCTGCATGGCATGCGCAATCAGCAGCTTGAGCAGCGCAAACTCGGTGTCGCTGATGGACAGCGCGCGATCGCCGCGAAACAGCGTGCGCATGCGGAAGTTGAGCTTGAACGGGCCGAATGCAAAGCTGTCCCGGTCTTCCGGGGCGGAGGCCGGCACCGCCTGGCGGCGGCGCAGCACGGCGTTGATACGCGCCAACAGCTCACGCGGCGAGAACGGCTTGCCCAGGTAATCATCCGCGCCGATCTCCAGGCCGATGATGCGGTCGATCTCGTCGCTGCGGGCGGTGAGCAGGATGACGGGCACGTCGTCATTGCGGGCGCGCAGATCGCGCAGGGCCGACAGACCATCCACCTTGGGCATCATCAGGTCAAGCACCACGAGCGCGGGGCGCTCGCGCTCGAGCCGGGCGGCCAGGCCATCACCGTCGTGCATGACGGACACGGCAAAGCCCTGCTGGGTCAGGTATTCGCGCAGCAGGTCGCGCAGTTCGACGTCGTCATCGACGACCAGGATCTTGGTGCCGCTCATGTCTGGGGGAGGCGCTTGAAAGTGTGCTCATGATAACGACTGTCACGCGTGCAAAGCGTCTATGCATTGACGTCATATTGTTTCTCGCGGTAACAGCAGAATGGATTTGTAATCTGACGTAATACAACCCGCGGCGCGACTAATTCTGCGCAAAGACGATGCCTTTAAGCTGCGGTCTGACTGGAATAAGCGCCGGGTATCATGTGCGCTCATCCCCATATTGATCCAACCAGGAAGCACGACATGTCCGAGGCGATGGACCCTGAACGCGGCAACAATAAGAACGCCGGCCACAAAAATGCGGAGCACGGCACGCAAGAGATGCGCGATGGAGTCTCGCCGACGCTGCTGCCGCCGCCGCGCGAAGGTGGCAAGCGCCGCCGCTGGGGCATCTGGGTGGTGCTCGTCATTGTGGTGTTGATCGGCTACGCGGTCTGGCACGCAACGCATCGCAACGCCGGCGGCCCTGGCGGCGCGGGCCGAGGTGGCCCAGGCGGACGCGGCGCAGCCATGGCCAACAAGCCGATGCCCGTGATGGTGGCCACCGCCGCCAAGGGTGATATCAATGTGGTGATCTCGGCATTGGGCAACGTGACGCCCGTGGCCAACGTGACCGTCAAGAGCCGTGTGGACGGCCAGCTTGTGCGCATCCACTTTACCGAGGGGCAGAACGTGAAGGCCGGCGACCTGCTGGCTGAAATCGACCCGGCCACTTACCAGGCGCAACTGCTGCAGGCACAGGGCCAGCTTGCCCGCGATCAGGCCCTGCTGCAGAACGCCAAGCTCGACCTGCAGCGTTACCAAACGCTGGCTGCGCAGGATTCCATCGCCAAGCAACAGGTCGACACCCAGGCCTCGCTGGTGCGCCAGTATGAAGGCACGGTCAAGCTGGACCAGGGCAACGTCGACAACGCCCGCGTGCAGCTCTCGTACACGCGCATTACTGCGCCGGTGTCGGGCCGTGTGGGCCTGCGCCAGGTGGACCCGGGCAACATCGTGCATGCGTCGGACACCAACGGCATCGTCGTCATCACGCAGATCGACCCGATGACGGTCATCTACTCCATCCCCGAAGACAGCCTGCCCAAGGTCATGCCGCGCCTGCAGTCCGGTGACAAGCTGCCGGTGGATGCCTGGGACCGCGCACAGAGCACGGTGCTTGCACACGGCGTACTCATGACGGTGGACAACACCATCGACAACACCACGGGCACGGTCAAGCTGCGCGCGCAGTTCCCCAACCAGAACGCTGCGCTGTTCCCCAACCAGTTTGTGAACGTACGCATGCGCGTGGATACGCTGCACGACCAGGTGATCGTGCCGGGCGCCGCCATCCAGCGCGGCACGCAAGGCACGTTCGTCTACATCGTGGGCCAGGACAGCAACGTGACGCTGCGCGTGGTCAAGCTGGGCGTGACCGAGGGCGAGCGCGTCTCGATCACCTCCGGCCTGCAACCCGGCGAGCGCGTGGTCATTGACGGCGCCGACAAGCTGCGCGATGGCGCACCGGTGGAAGTGATCCAGCCCGGTGCTGCCAATGCGGCAAGTGCGCCTGCTGCGGGCCAGGCCCAACAGGGTGGGCAGGGCCAACGCCACCGCCGTGGCCAGGGTGGTGCATCCGCGCCCGCCGCAAGCGCCCCGGCCGCCAAGCAGTAAGCCGTGCCTCGCGCACTCGCCTGACGAAGTCCTCTGTTCTGAGTTGGCATGAATCCCTCACGAATTTTTATCCTCCGGCCCGTGGCGACCACCCTGCTGATGGTCGCCATCCTGCTGTCGGGCCTGGTGGCGTACCGGATGCTGCCGCTCTCCGCGCTGCCTGAGGTCGACTACCCGACCATCCAGGTGACGACGCTGTACCCGGGCGCAAGCCCGGACGTGATGACGTCGGCCATCACCGCGCCGCTGGAGCGGCAGTTCGGCCAGATGCCGGGTCTGAAGCAGATGACGTCATCCAGTTCGGGCGGCGCCTCGGTCATCACGCTGCAGTTTGATCTGTCGCTCTCGCTCGACATTGGTGAGCAGGAAGTGCAGGCGGCCATCAATGCGGCCGGCAACCTGCTGCCGACCGACCTGCCGATGCCACCGATCTACAGCAAGGTCAACCCGGCCGACGCGCCGATCCTGACGCTGGCGATCACCTCCAACACGATGCCGTTGCCCAAGCTGGAAGACCTGGTCGACACGCGCATCGCACAAAAGCTGTCGCAGCTGCCGGGTATCGGCCTGGTGAGCATCAGCGGTGGGCAACGGCCGGCGGTGCGCATCCAGGCCAACACGTCGGCACTGGCGGCGCTGGGGCTGTCGATCGATGACATCCGCACTTCCATCGGCACGGCCAACGTGAACGGCGCCAAGGGCAGCTTCGACGGCCCGATGCGCGCGTCCACCATTGACGCCAACGACCAGCTCAAGTCGGCTGCCGAGTACAGCAAGATGATCGTCGCCTACAAGAACGGCGCGCCCATCCGCCTGTCGGATGTGGCGCAGATCATCGACGGGGCCGAGAACAGCAAGCTGGCCGCCTGGGCCAACGCCACGCCCGCCATCATCCTGAACGTGCAGCGCCAGCCGGGTGCCAACGTGATCGAGGTCGTGGACCGCGCCAAGGCACTGCTGCCGCAGTTGAAGGACACCCTGCCCGGCAACGTGGACGTGGCCGTGCTGACCGACCGCACCACCACCATCCGCGCCTCCGTCACGGACGTGCAGCACGAGCTGATCCTGGCCGTGGCGCTGGTGGTGATGGTGATCTTCCTGTTCCTGCGCAATGTGCCGGCCACCTTGATTCCGGCCGCGGCGGTACCGCTGTCGCTGGTGGGCACCTTTGGCGTGATGTACATGGCCGGGTTCTCGATCAACAACCTGACGCTGATGGCGCTGACCATCGCCACCGGTTTCGTGGTGGATGACGCCATCGTCGTGATTGAGAACATCGCCCGCTACATTGAAGACGGCGACCCACCCATGGAGGCCGCGCTCAAGGGCTCCAAGCAGATCGGCTTCACCATCATCTCGCTCACCTTCTCGCTGATTGCGGTGCTGATTCCGCTGCTGTTCATGGGCGACGTAGTCGGGCGGCTGTTCCGCGAGTTCGCTATCACGCTGGCGGTGTCGATTTTGATTTCGGCAGTGGTGTCGCTCACGCTCACGCCGATGATGTGCGCGCGCTTGCTCAGGCATATTCCCGAAGCCGAGCAGAGCCGCTTCTACCACGCCGCCGGTGCATTTTTCGACAACGTGATTGCGCACTACGGCCGCATGCTGCAGTGGGTGCTCGACCGCCAGAAAAGCACGCTGCTGGTGGCGATCGGCACGCTGGTGCTGACGGGCGTGCTGTATGTGGTGGTGCCCAAGGGCTTCTTCCCGGTGCAGGACACGGGCGTGATCCAGGGTATTTCGGATGCGTCGCAATCGATCTCGTTCTCGGCCATGGCCGAGCGCCAGCAGAAGCTGGCCGAGGTGGTGCTGAAAGACCCGGCGGTGGAAAGCCTGTCGTCGTTCATTGGCGTGGATGGCACGAACACCACGCTCAACAGCGGCCGCATGCTGATCAACCTCAAGCCGAAGGACCAGCGCGATGCCGATGCGAGCGAGATCATCCAGCGCCTGCAGCCCGAGCTGGCCAAGGTGGCCGGTATCTCGCTGTACATGCAGCCGGTGCAGGATCTGACGATTGAAGACCGCGTCAGCCGCACGCAGTACCAGTTCACGGTGGAAGACCCGGACCCTGCCAACCTATCGAAATGGGTGCCCAAGCTGGTCGAGCGCCTGAAGCAGACCCACGAGCTGCGCGACGTGGCAAGCGACCTGCAGGACAACGGCCTGCGCGCCTATGTGCAGGTGGACCGCGACAAGGCAGCGGTGTACGGCATCACGATGGCGGCGGTCGATAGCGCGCTGTACAGCGCCTATGGCCAACGCCTGGTGTCGACCATCTTCACGCAGTCGAACCAGTACCGCGTGGTGCTGGAGAATGACCCCGGCATGCACGCCGGCCCGCAATCGCTGTATGACCTGCATGTGCCATCCAGCAACGGATCGCCCGTGCAACAGGTGCCGCTGGGGGCCTTTGCCACGGTGGTCGAACAACCCGGCTCGCTGGTCATCAACCACCAGGGCCAGTTCCCGTCCGCCACCATCTCGTTCAACGTGGCGCCGGGCGCATCATTGGGCGCGGCGGTGGAAACCATCAAGGCTGTCGAGCAGGAGATCGGCCTGCCGCTCAGCATGGCAACCAGCTTCCAGGGCGCGGCCCTGGCATTCCAGGCTGCCCTGTCGAACCAGCTTTGGCTGATCCTGGCCGCCATCATCACGATGTACATCGTGCTGGGTGTGCTGTACGAAAGCACGATTCACCCGGTGACGATTCTGTCGACGCTGCCCTCGGCCGGCGTGGGTGCGCTGCTGTCCTTGCTGATTGCCGGCAAGGACATGGGCATCATCGGGATCATCGGGATCATCCTGCTGATCGGTATCGTCAAGAAGAACGCGATCATGATGATCGACTTCGCGCTGGAGGCCGAACGCGAGCAGGGCATGAAACCGCGTGATGCCATCTACCAAGCCTGTCTGCTGCGCTTCCGCCCGATTCTGATGACGACCATGGCGGCCCTGCTGGGCGCGCTGCCGCTGATGCTCGGCTCGGGTGTGGGCTCGGAGCTGCGTCAGCCGCTGGGCATCACCATGGTGGGCGGCCTGCTGTTCAGCCAGGTGCTGACGCTGTTCACGACGCCGGTCATCTATCTGGCGTTTGACGGTCTGGGCGAGCGCCTGCGCGGTTGGCGTGAGCGCCGCGCTGGGCGCAATGCGCGCGGCGGCCACAATGCACCGGACGCCGATCAACCGGGCGGCCAGTCATGAACCTGTCTGCCACCTTCATCGCGCGGCCAGTTGCCACGGCCCTGCTGACCATTGGTGTGGCGCTGGCGGGCATGGCAGCATTCCGGTTGCTGCCGGTATCGCCGCTGCCGCAGGTGGATTTTCCGACCATCTCGGTCAGTGCCTCGCTGCCCGGCGCCAGCCCCGAGACGATGGCCGCTACCGTGGCGACACCGCTGGAGCGTTCGCTCGGCCGCATCGCGGGCATTACGGAGATGACGTCGTCCAGCTCGCTGGGCTCGTCACGCATCACGCTGCAGTTCGATCTGTCACGTGACATCGATGGCGCGGCACGCGATGTGCAGGCCGCCATCAACGCGTCGCGCAGCCTGCTGCCGTCTGGTCTGCCGAGCAACCCGACGTACCGCAAGGTCAACCCGGCTGACGCGCCGATCATGATTCTCGGGATGACGTCAGACACCATGTCGCGCGGCGAGCTGTACGACGCGGCATCGAGCATCCTGGCGCAGAAGCTGTCGCAGATCTCGGGTGTGGGCCAGGTGACCATCGGCGGCGCGTCGCTGCCGGCGGTGCGCGTGGAGCTGAACCCGACAGCATTGAACAAGTACGGCATCTCGATGGAGACCGTGCGCACCATCATCACTTCCACCAACGCCAACCGGCCCAAGGGCATGGTGGAATCCGGCGATCGCGTGTGGACGATCTTTGCCAATGATCAGGCCAAGAAAGCTGCCGAATACAAGCCGCTGATCATCGCCTACAACAAAGGCGCCCCGGTGCGGCTGTCCGACGTGGCAGAAGTCACCGATGGCGTGCAGGACATCCGCAACTACGGCTCGGCCAACGGCAAGGCCTCGGTGCTGCTCATCATCAGCCGGCAGCCGGGCGCCAACATCATCGACACCGTCGACGCCATCAACGAGACGCTGCCCTACCTGCGCAACACCATCCCCGCCCAGATCAACCTGGACGTGATGATGGACCGCACCCCCACCATCCGCGCTTCGCTCAAGGACGTGGAGCGCACGCTTGTGCTGTCCATTGCGCTGGTGATCATGGTGGTGTTTCTGTTCTTGCGTAACGTGCGGGCCACGCTCATCCCCAGTGTGGCGGTGCCAGTGTCGCTCATCGGCACGTTCGGGGTGATGTACCTGTGCGGCTACAGCCTCGACAACCTGTCACTCATGGCGCTGACGGTGGCGACCGGCTTCGTGGTCGATGACGCCATCGTGGTGCTGGAGAACGTCTCGCGCCACATCGAAAACGGCATGCGGCCCATGCAGGCAGCGCTCAAGGGCGCACGCGAGGTCGGCTTCACGGTCGTGTCGATGAGCTTCTCGCTGATTGCTGTGTTCATTCCGCTGCTGCTCATGGGCGGCATTGTCGGCCGGCTGTTCCGCGAGTTTGCGGTCACGCTGTCGGTGGCCATCTTGGTGTCGCTGGTGGTCTCGCTCACCACCACGCCGATGATGTGTGCACGGCTGCTCAAGCCCGCCAACGAAGAGGAATACGGCTGGTTCCACCGCAAGACCGAAGGCTTCTTCACCTTCCTGCTCGACCTCTACCGCAACTCGCTGGCCTGGGCGCTGCGCCATAGCTGGCTCACGCTGCTGATCCTGTTTGCCACGGTCTGCCTGAATGTCTACCTGTACATCATCGTGCCGAAGGGCTTCTTCCCGCAGCAGGACACGGGGCGCGTGATCGGGTTCATCCAGGCTGACCAGGCGATCTCGTTCCAGGCAATGCGCACCAAGCTCACGGACTTCATCACCATCGTGCGGCAGGACCCTGCCGTGGAAAACGTGGTGGGCTTCACGGGCGGCAGCCAGCGCAACACCGGGCAGATGTTCCTGCAGCTCAAGCCGCTGGCCGAGCGCAAGCTGTCGGCCGATCAGGTCATCAACCGGTTGCGCGGCAAGCTTGCGCAGGAGCCTGGTGCCACGCTGTTCCTGCAGTCGGTGCAGGACATTCGCGTGGGTGGCCGCGCCAGCAATGCGCAGTACCAGTACACGCTGCAGGCCGATGACCTGGACGAACTGCGCACCTGGGATCCGAAGATCAAGCAGGCGCTCATGCAGGCCAAGTCGCTGACGGACGTCAACACCGACACGCAGGACAAGGGCCTGCAGACCACGCTCGTGATCGACCGCGACAAGGCCAAGGCGCTCGGCATCAATCCATCCGATATCGACAACGCACTGAACGACGCGTTCGGCCAGCGCCAGGTGTCCACCATCTACAACCCGCTCAACCAGTATCGGGTGGTGATGGAAGCCGCGCCGCAGTACTGGCAAAACCCCGAGGGCCTGCGCGACATCTACGTCATCACGTCGTCCGGTGCGCAGGTGCCGCTGTCCACCTTTTCGCACTACGAGCCGACCAACACGGCGCTGGCGGTCAACCACCAAGGGCAGTTTGCGGCCAGCACGATCTCGTTCAACCTGGCGCCCGGGGCGTCGCTGTCCACCGCCACGCAGGAGATCCAGGACACGATGAACCGCATCGGCGTGCCGTCCTCCGTGCACGGCAGTTTCCAGGGCACCGCCAAGGCGTTTCAGGATTCGCTCTCAAGCCAGCCGGTGCTGATCCTGTTTGCGCTGATCACCATCTACATCGTGCTGGGCATTCTGTACGAGAGCTACGTGCACCCGATCACGATCCTGTCGACGCTGCCGTCGGCGGGCGTGGGGGCGCTGCTGGCACTGATCATTACCGATACGGACTTTTCGATCATCGCGCTGATCGGCGTGATCCTGCTGATTGGCATCGTCAAGAAGAACGCGATCATGATGATCGACTTTGCGCTGGAGGCTGAACGCAGCCAGGGCATGAGCCCGGCGGATGCGATCTTCCACGCCTGCGTGCTGCGCTTCCGGCCAATTCTGATGACGACGATGGCCGCACTGCTGGGCGCTCTGCCCCTCGCGCTCGGCCGCGGCGACGGTGCCGAACTGCGCACGCCGCTGGGCATCTCCATCGTCGGCGGCCTGCTGGTCAGCCAGATCCTGACGCTCTACACCACGCCGGTGGTCTACCTGGCGCTGGACCGCCTGCGCCTGCGCCGCGCCGGCCGCACGAAAGACACACCGTTGCCCTCTTTGGGTTCGCAAGGAAGCTCGACATGATGAAAAGAGGCCATCAAGCCCACCGCACACCCCGCCTGCTGCCGCACACGTTGTTGAGCGCGACGGCGCTGGCTGCCTGCGCACTGCTGAGCGCCTGCGCGGTCGGCCCCGACTACAAGCGCCCCGACACCGAGGTGCCGCAGCAGTACAAGGAAGCCGGCGACTGGAAGGTCGCCAACCCGAGCGACGCCATCGCCCGCGGCAAGTGGTGGGAGATCTTCAACGACCCGCAACTGAACGCGCTGGAAGAACAGGTGGCCGCGGCCAACCAGAACATCGCGGTGGCGGAGGCACAATACCGCCAGGCGCAGGCGCTGGTGCAATCGGCGCAGGCATCGTTCTTCCCGACCTTGGGCGCAAGTGCCTCGGCCACGCGCAGCCGCTCGGTGCGCACCACCGTCAACCCGGACGGCAGCCTGTCGGTCGGCAACCCAAGCCTGCAGAACTCACAAAGCCTGTCGCTCAACGCAAGCTGGGAGCTGGACCTGTGGGGCAGCATCCGCCGCAACGTTGAATCCAACAAGGCCAGCGCACAAGCCAGCGCGGGAGACCTGTCCGCCGCCCTGCTCTCGGCACAGGCGACGCTGGCGCAGGATTATTTTCAATTGCGCGTCACGGATACGCAGAAGGCGGTCCTGCAGCGCACGGTGGCCGACTATGCGCGTTTCCTGAAGCTCACGGAAAACCAGTACGCCGTGGGCGTGGCGCAGCGCTCTGACGTGCTGACCGCGCAAACGCAGCTCAAGCAGGCGCAGGCGCTACTGCTGGACACCGAAGTCACACGCGCCCAGCTCGAACATGCGATTGCGGTGCTGATCGGCAAGCCGCCGGCAGCGTTTTCGCTGGCGCCGTCAAAGGCGACCAACGTGTATGAACTGCCGGCGCTGCCGACGATTCCGCTGGAGATTCCGTCTGCCGTGCTGGAGCGCCGCCCCGACGTGGCCGCTGCCGAGCGCCGCATGGCCGCCGCCAACGCGCAGATCGGCGTCGCCAAGGCGGCCTTCTTCCCGACCCTCACGCTGGGTGCTTCGACTGGCCTTGCGGCCAACACGCTCACGCACCTGGCGACGCTGCCCAGCCGCATCTGGTCGATCGGCCCGACATTGGCCGCGACGCTGTTCGATGATGGTGCACGCTCGGCCGCCCTGGATAAGGCGGGTGCCGCCTATGACGGCTCGGTGGCCACATACCGCCAAACCGTGCTCGGCGCTTTCCAGGACGTTGAAGACAACCTGGCAGCCCTGCGCTGGCAGACCCAGGAGTTCGACGTGCAGGCCGATGCGGTCAAGGCCGCGCAAGAGGCCGCGCAGCTCTATCTCAACCGTTACCGCGCGGGCACCGTCAGCTTCCTCGACGTGATCACCGCGCAAGGGACTGCCTACAACGCCGAGCGCACGCTGCTTACCCTGCAGGGCAAGCAGTATTCGGCAGCGGTGTTGCTGGTCAAGGCGCTGGGCGGCGGCTGGCACGGCGAGGTGCCAGTCGTCGGCCAAGCCGCGCTGCAGCCGGCTTCCGCACCCACTGCGCAATAACCCCACGCTCTCCCCCGGTGTTGCCGGCGACTGACATTTCGTCGCCGGCAACACTGCCTTGTGCATAGGCGGCCGCACGCGGTGCGGTCATTCGCCCTATAATCGACGGAATTTTTCGGCCTAGTCTGATTGCCTCGGGCGCGCAAATTGCGTCAACCACGTCGCCGTCTCGGCTATCCGTTTATCTGCCGCCATGTCCGCTGCGCGCGTGGCCGGCCGCTGCCGTTGCCGTAATCGCGCGCTGCACAACTGCTTCTGCCGCTCTCTCTGATGACCCGATCGACACTTCCCCGCTCCGCCAAGCTGATGGCTGCCGCACTTGGCGCCGCATCGCTGTTCGCCGCCCTGCCCGCCCAGGCCGATCCGTCCGTGCGCGTCATCTACGGCAAGGACAATCGCCATGGCATCGAGAAGTACGGCGTGGATCTGGATTTCGATTCGGGCTTCCACTGGGGCAACCCGGAAGGCTGGTTCGTGAACCTGGACTGGGAAGTGGCACTGGGCCAATGGCGTTCGACGAAGGGCACCAACCGTCAGAACCTGACTGAATTTGGCGTGACGCCGCTGTTCCGTATTGAAAAGCGCGGCAGCTCCTGGGTGCCGTTCATTGAGGCTGGCGTCGGCCCGCGTCTGCTGTCGCACACCCGCACGTCGGATGAGCACAACTTCAGCACGGCCTTCCAGTTCTCCGACATGATCGGCGTGGGCGTGGCCTTCGGCAGCAAGCAACAGTTCCAGGTCGGCTACCGCTTCGAGCACCTCTCGAACGCGTCGATCAAGCGCCCGAACCCGGGTACGGATCTGAACGAGCTGTACTTGCGCTACACGTTCTGAGTGGTGTGAGCGGGCTGATGCCCGCCCCGGCACTTGGTGAAAGCGGCCTGCCCTTGCGGCGGGCCGTTTTGTTTTTGCGCGCAGGATTGACGGCAGATCAGCGCGCGTCAGCTTCGCCGTCGAGATCGTGGTCGCGGTCGCGCGATCGCATGCCCATCAAGCGCTCGTAGTTAAGCGAGGCATGGAAGCCAAAACCGTTGCCGCCGGCACGCTTGACCTCGTACATGGCGGCGTCGGCATTGCGGATCAGCGTATGGGCGTCGTGGCCGTCGGCTGGGTACAGCGCCACACCGGCACTCACGCCCATCGACAACACATGACCTTCCACGCGGAACGGCGCCTGCAGTTCATTGATCAAGCGCTCGAGCGTCTGCTCCACATCGTCGCGCGTGGCGCAATGCGTAAGGATGGCGACAAACTCATCGCCACCCAGTCGGGCAACCGTGTCGGACGCACGCAAGCCGCTGCGCAAGCGCATGGCGGTGGCCTTGAGAACGAGGTCGCCCACGCCGTGACCATACTCGTCGTTAACGGGCTTGAAGCGATCCAGGTCGATAAAGACAACGGCCACCTGGCCGCGCGCACGACGTGCCGCTTGAATGGCGACAAACAACCGGTCGCGCAACAGGCGTGCGTTGGGCAAATCGGTCAACGGATCATGCAGCGCAAGGTGATGCGCCTGGTCAAGCATGGCACGGCGCTTGGTCACGTCGAGCAGCGTGCCGCTCACGCGTGTCGCCATGCCGCGTGCATCGCGCTCGGTCACACGGCCGCGCGCGGCAATCCAGATCCACTGCCCGTGGCTTCCGCGCATGCGCTGCTCAACCTCAAAGCTCTCGACATCACCGCGCAGATGGCGATAGATGCGCCGAGCACTCAGCGCGGCATCCTGCGGATGCACCATGGAGAACCATGCGTCGGGATCGTTGGGTAGATCCTCGGGATCGTAGCCGAGCATGTCAGCCGTGCGGCGGTTGAAGGACACGTGCCGCGCCCGCGTCGACCAATCGAAGGTGCCAAGGCCAGCGCCATCGAGCACATAAGACAGGCGCTGCTCCGAAGCACGCAATGACTCGAGCGCCAGGCGCCGCGCAGTCACGTCCTGCACCTGCACGATGAGATGCTTGCTTGTGCTCGCACCGCTGTCCTCATGTGCGAGCGCAAGATCGGCCTGTACCCACACGGTACTGCCGTCCTGGCGCACGAAGCGGGTTTCCATCGACAGCGCTTCGCGCTGGCCGGAGAGCAGCGCTTCAACGCTATCGCGCGCGCGCTCGGTGTGATCGGGGTGGCAGAGATCGAACAGACCGCGCGTGCGCAGCGTCTGCGCCTCATGGCCTGTCAGCGCGCACAGCGCACGGTTCACGTCGAGGAAGCGACCCTCCGGCGCGCACAGGCCAATCCCTATCGGCGAATGTTCGATCGCAGCCTTGTACAAGTGGTGGTCCTCAAGCATGGCGATGCATTTTCGCGAATGCGGCAGTCCGGGGGTGGCTGATGTGATAACGGCCGTCCCGCCCCAGAGTGCTCAACAACGCATGCATTGCGTCGGGCGGGTGCGGTGGCGGCCGGCGTGATCCCCGTAACCGGTCTCGTGGTCTGCAACGCCGGCGGTGGCTGGCAGACCGGTCCGCGCGCATTGCGTGCGCGCGAATCGAGGCGGACTATAGAAGCCGCTGGTTAACGGGGCAATCCCTTCCCGCGAGGGGACATGGACCATGCGCTCACTCTGGCCCCCTCGTACTCGAAGTCGACGCGAAGGAAACGCGCCCCGCGTCATTCCCGTCAGCGTTTGTCGCTGTCGTTTGTCGACAGCCGCCCGGCGACGCCGGACATCCGACAACTGTACACCCGGGGCCTGTCGCAGAGCAGCTAACCGTTTGGTTAGGTCGAAAGGATGCCACGCGCGCCGCAATCGTTTGCCTGATATACGCGCAGGCTTCTCCACATTGTGGATGTCTCCACTTGCAGACAAGCCTTAGGCGATCATCCAGAAGAACGAGGTCGCGCAAAAAGGGGGCGCACTCCATTACTATTCTTGAAGATCGCTTCGGGAGGCGAGTGAACACGGCGAGCCGATGCGCGTCCAGACGGCGTGCGCGGCAAGTGGGAGGTTGTATGGAATTGAGTTTTGTCGCCCCCGGCACGCAAACGCACCGCTACGCCTTGAAGCTGGCGGGTCTGCCCGAGGGGTCTGAAGGCACCGAACCCATTGATCCAGTCTGGATTGACGATGCCCTCACCGCGGCCGTGCGTGTATTTGACGCACACCGCGTGCACTTTGCCGATGCGTACTTCGCCTATCGTGCGCGCGATGCGGCGCAGCACCCCGCGCATGCTGCAGACGTCGCGCAACCCACACGCGTTGCTGGCGATCTGCACGATGCCACACCGCTGCTTGCGGATACGTTTGCCATTGCGCAGCTTGCCGCACTTGTCTCGCTAGAGGCCGCGGGCGTAGCCGACATCATCGATGTGCATCTCGTGGTCGAGCGCCTGCGCGACGATGGCCCAACGCCACCCGCCGACAGCATCGGCGAAGTCACATTCACCACCGACAGCCTCCCGAGCCTACGCAGCGTCGCCAGGCGGCACTGATGACGGTGACGGCCGGGGCGACCTGCCCACGGCCGCGGCATCCCGAAAGGTCCGGTGTCGGTGCACCAGAAAGTTGACGACGGTGGTGACGGCCGAGGCAAACATCTGCGCCACGAGAGACTACAGCTACAGCCCGCGTGCCAAGCCGATTGCCACGATGGCGGCATTGCCCCCCAGTGTCAGAAACACCACCACGCCAAGTCGCAGCATCGCGCACGCTGCCAGCGACTGACGCCCGCCAGGGCGACACCCCCATCTGCACGAGTCTGCGCCGGATCGTGGCAACGATGCGCACAACGCCTGCACCCACTCGACCCGAAAGCGATGCCAAGTGCGCTTTGTGCTTAAAGTTGCGTGACATTTGGCCGTATAAAGTCGTGGGACCCGCGCGGGTGCGGGTGCGCCATTGCCATGCTTGAACTTCAACCTCTCGACATTCCGCTTGCAATCCCCCTGCCGTGGCCGATGCTGGACGCCGACGGGCAACTGCTCGTACCCAAAGGCGACGTCATCCACTCACCAGAGGAGATCGACCTGCTGTTCACTCTGCATCGTCCGCATCGTCAGGCGGATGGCTCGCCGCAGCCGGCGCCCGCGTTTGCCAACACGCAGTTTCCGAACACGCTGTTCCCCGACATGGGGGGTGAAGACCCTGACGGAGAGCGCAACATCGCCATGGAGCTGCTGGGCCTGCGCCCAGGTGGCATGCTCACCGTACGCCTGACGGCAGGCGCTGGGCAAAGCAAGGGCGCGGCGCGCGTGATGGGCTACAGCCCGCAGCGCCACCTGCTCATCACCATGCCGACCGACAGCGGCCGCGCAGTCATGCCCGTCAAGGACGAACTGCTGGAGATCCACGCGTTCTCGGGCGAGGGCATCGCCAGTTTCGAATGCACGGTGATGGCGGTGTGCCGCATCCCCTTTGAATACGTGGTGCTGTCACCGCCGCGGCGGATCAAGAACCGCACGTTGCGCAAATCGCTGCGCGTACGCACCAACGTGGTCGGCAAGATGTTGGTCAGCGGCGAGCCGCCGCGCATGATTCATATCTCCGATATCAGCACGACAGGGGCGTCATTCCGCTCTGCACATCGGCTGGAAGTCAGCGGTGCGCCCGCACGCCTGCGATTTCGGGTGAAGACGCGCGACTACCATTCAGAACTGGTGGCCGCAACACTCATTCGCAGCGAGAAGCCCGCCGATTTGCCCAACACCTATCAATACGGCGTGGAATTCATCGAGCTGGTCGCGGCGCAAAAAATGCTGTTGCAGTGCTTCATCTACGAGCAATTGCTGTGGGGTGGTCAGCGCATGGTGTAAGCCGGGCGCACGCCTGCCGCGACAGCGAAAACGCGCGCCCAAGAAAGCAGCAAGACGGATGTCAATTTCACTTTTATCTGAATTAATTAACGCTAAATTTATAAAAACGGCGCATGTGATTCCTGCGAAAACCTACCGGGAGTCGGCCACCCGCGCCGGGTTTGGGCTTATGATGCCCAACGGTTTGCCGTAACAACGTTGCACAATTGACGGCATGGGCAAACCCGTGCATTTCCGTTTCAAAGGCATTTGCAAGACGATCCCTATTTATGAGTCGCGCAACATCTGTCGCGCCATCGGGTCTGGATCCCATCTCCGAGTTGCCGGACCGAGAGCGATTCGTCCAACTGTTGGCAGCGATGCCACACGCCGCACGGCCCAACGCCGCGCCTGCGAGCGGCGCATTGCTGTTGATTGGACTGGATCATTTTGCCGAGGCGACCAACACGCTGGGACCCCTTGCGGCACGCGCGGTCATCGTTGAATGTGCGGCGCGTCTCAAGGCGCTGTGCACGCCCGATACCGATGGCAACGCCCCGATCGTCGGGCGCGTGGGCCACGAAACCTTTGCCATTGCCTCGGCTGAATTTGCCTCCGCGCAAGCCGTACACGATCTCGCACGACGTATCTCCGCAGCGCTCACGCGGCCGTTCATTGCGCAAGGGTACGAGCTGGTCTGCTCGTGCAGCATCGGCATGACGCTGTTTGAGAGCACACCCACGGAAGCCGCACGGCTGATCGAGCAGGCAGACCGCGCGCTCTATCACGTGCAGCACGGCGGCGAGCAAAGCCCCGCACTGTATGCTCCTGCCGCAATGCCGCCGCGTGCCGACGGCGCAGCTGCGACAGACCAGACAACCGACCCCGCCGCCGAACATCCGCGCCTGGCGGCGCAGCTACGCCACGCGTTGGCACGCCGCCAGTTCAGCCTGAACCTGCAACCGCAGTTGAGCCTGGCCGATGGCAGGATCGTCGGCTACGAATTTCTCCTGCGCTGGATATCACCTGAACTGGGCGGCGTGGCGCCGGCCGATTTCCTGCCGATCCTGGAGCAGACCGGTGACATCCGCGAGGTCGGCCGCTGGGTGCTCGACAATGCCGCGCAGATGCTCGCCGGCTTGCAACGCGAAGAATCCGAGCGGTCAGGTCGTGGTGGCCAGCGGCATCAGTCCAGCGTGCATGCGGCGGTCAACCTGTCGGTGGCGCAATTGCTTGACCCGCAGTTGAGCAACATCGTGCTCGACATTGCTGCACGCCATGCGGTGCCAACGACACGGCTGGTGTTCGAGGTGTCAGAGCACATGCTGCTGCGTGTCAATGGCGCAGCGCGTCAGGCCATCGACGCGCTGCATGCGTGCGGTGCGCGCGTGGCCGTGGAAGACTTTGGGGCGACGGAACACAGCCTGGCGTGCCTGGAAACCTTCCGCCCCGATCAGGTCAAGCTCGACCGGGGCGTCGTCAGTGCGGTGGCCGATGCCCACCACGATGGCGCATTGCAAGAGCTGGTGGCTGCCGCCCATGCTGCCGGTGTGCCCGTTACCGCCACACGCGTGGAAACGGCGGCGCAACTCCAAGCGCTGCGTGCCTGCCGTTGCGACGTGCTCCAGGGCTACCTGCTGTCACAACCGTTTCCTGCACGCTGGATCGACGATACGCAAGGTGTGATTGCCGAGCGCGCGCGCGATCTGATGCCTTAAGGCGTATTAAGGCGCCACCGCAAAAACGAACGCCCCTCCGTGCAAACGGAAGGGCGTTGCTATTGAGGGCTCAGGCGCGCGGCATTCAAGCGTGGTTCGTGCGGAAGACCGCAACTGCGCTGCGCAGCGCCTCCGCCTGCTCCTCCAGCGACTCTGCAGCGGCAGCCGCCTGCTCCACAAGCGCAGCGTTCTGCTGGGTCACCTGATCCATCTGCGTGACAGCCTGGTTGACCTGTTCGATGCCGCTGCTCTGCTCTTCCGATGCGGAAGAAATCTCGCCCATGATGTCCGTCACGCGCTTGACAGCCACCACCACTTCCTCGATCACCGTGCCGGCCTCGGCCACCAGGGTCGAACCGTTTTGCACGCGACCCACCGAGTCGCCGATCAACTCCTTGATCTCCTTGGCCGCCGTGGCGCTGCGCTGCGCGAGGCTGCGCACTTCGCCGGCCACCACGGCAAATCCACGGCCCTGCTCGCCGGCGCGGGCGGCTTCCACTGCCGCGTTCAGCGCCAGGATGTTGGTCTGGAAGGCGATGCCCTCGATCACACCAATGATGTCGGCAATTTTCTTGCTGCTGTCGTTGATGCCCGTCATTGTCTCGATGACGCGGCCCACGACTTCCCCGCCCTTGACCGCGATGTCCGACGCATTGACTGCCAGCGTGCTGGCCTGACGGGCGTTGTCGGCGTTCTGCTTCACGATGCTGGTCAGCTCTTCCATGCTGGAGGCGGTTTCCTCCAGCGAGCTGGCCTGCTGCTCCGTGCGTTGCGACAGGTCGGCATTGCCGGCGGCGATCTGCTTGGTGGCGCTGGCAATCGAGTCCGAACCCGTGCGCACCTGGCCGATGATCTGTTGCAGACTCGTCTGCATCGAGGCAACGGCATGCATAAGACGCGCGGTTTCATCGCGACGGCCGGCCGTGGTCTGCCCTTCCATACGCGTGGCCAGGTCACCCGAGGCCATGCGCTCGAACACCTGGATGGCACGCTCCAACGGACGCACCACAGTGCGGCCCAGCACACTACGCGCCACCACCGACAGCACCAGGGCTGCAGCCAGCAGCCCCCCCGCAATCCAGATGCTCATGGTGTAGCGCGACTGCGAGTTGTCAAAGCGCGTCTTGCCGTACTTGAAGCGCGCCCCAACCAGCGGCCCCAGCGCCGTGTCGTAATCGACAAACAGCTTCGGCACCTGGGTCGTATTCAGCTCGCGGTAGGTGGTCAGGTCGCTGCGCTCCAGCGCGGCAATGGCAGGCTCCAGCGCCGTCTTCACGAACTTGGTGCGTGCGGCGTCGGCGGCTTGCAACTGGGCGCGATCGGCGTCGGGAATCGGCAACTTCATGAACTCGGCCCACGCGTCGTTGGCCGTGTTGACCATCGTGTGCGCATCGGCCAGCAGCTTTTTCAGCTCTTCCGGCGACGACACCGAATCAAAATTGGTCAGGTGAATGCGTGCCCACAGCAGGTTGATGGTGTCCTTGGCCAACAGGTCGAGCCCCTTGGCATCTTCCAGGTACACGGCACGCAGGTCGTCATTTGTTGCCCGGCCGGTGGTGATGCCCGCAAAACCCACTACTGCGATCATCACGGCAAACACCGCAACCAGCATCGTCAATCGCGTCCGAATGCTCGTATCCATCCACTTCCACATATGTATTCCCCCGTATGGTTGGCCGTCAGGCGCTGACTTGTGCTCTTTTTTCCGGCGTCGATGCGCCCGTTGTCTGGCACCCGTTTCACTCCTGAAATGTCCTAACGGCAGGGGGCGGCGGAAGTAGAGACCTTCCCCACGAATGTCCGGGATACGCCGCAAGTGATACGAAAGACTGTCAAAAAGATGCGCCTGACGCACCCTCCGTGCGCAGGGTGGCACTAAAATGCGGGTTGCTCCACCGGATGGGTGGGCAATCACTGGAAACCGTGCAGGATTGCGCGGTAGGCCGCACTACTCACAAGGGGATCAAGATGAAGAAGCTGATTGCACTGGTGGCCCTGGGCTGCGCTTTCCTGGCCGGTTGCAACACGATGGCTGGCGTGGGCAAGGACATCCAGTCGGGTGGCCAGAAGCTGGAAAGCGCTGCCGACAACACCAAGCAGAAGATGTAATGCAGGATTGGCCGGAGCGATTACCCAGCCAGACTTGAAAGATGCTGCAAAAAAACGCCACACATCGTGGCGTTTTTTTTTCGCCCTGCACGCTGCCTACAGCAGTTCTTCCGGCGTGAACGGCGCGAGCATCTGAATCCACATGCGCCGGCCCAGGCTCACGTCCGGCTCGTGATCGGTCACGATCTCCTGGTCGTTCTCGTAGGTGGTCCAGCGCAGGTGGCCATTCACCTGGGTCACGTGGTAGGCGCTACTTCGGGTCGCCGCGTCAAACAACCGCGCCACCGCCTGCGACAGGACCGGGCTGTGGATGATCAGCCCCGTTTCCGTATTGAGCCCGACCGAACGCGGGTCCACGTTCATCGACCCCACAAAGAGCGTACTGCGGTCAACAATGACCGACTTCACGTGCAAGCTCGCCTGCGACGATCGGAACGTGCCGAACATCTTCGGTCGATCACCCAGCGTCGGACGCAATTCATAAAGCTCGACACCATCGTCCAACAACGCACTGCGGTATTTGGCGTAGCCGACGTGCACGATGGGCGCGTCGGTCGCGGCCAGCGAGTTGGTCAGCACGCGCAAGTGCACGCCGCGCTCCTGCAGGCCCTTGGCCACCGCCATGCCACGCACACCCGGCACGAAATACGGCGAGATCAGGATCACCTCGCGCTGGGCCTGGTCAACCTCGTGCATCAGGGTTCGGGCGACGCGCTCCTCGCCGGCGGTAACGTCTTCGCCGGACACCTTGGCCGGGCGATCGACCGTCACCCTTGCCGGTGCCCATTCGAGTCGTAGGCGGTTGCGGGCAATCTGATCCGCCAGGAACCAGTCGCGTGTGGCCGGGCGCAAGGGCAATGCGTCCGTCTGCGCCGGTGGCTGACCCGCCAGCGTGGAGACAGGCCCCTGCGGGCCGGGTGCGGCATCCATGTCGATGTGCTGCGTGGGCACCTCGATGTGTTGTGGCGGCGCGGCGGGGCGATCCGGCATCGTCACCAGCGGCGGATAACTGCCCTCCTTTGGCTCGGGCGGGTGTGCGGTGCTCGGCTCGGGCGCCAGCGCCTCTACGGGATAGGCGAATTCGCTGTTCCAGTACGCATCAAACGCGGCCGACAATTGCCGCACCGCTGGCCCGGCTGCCAGCACATCCAGGTCGACGAAATTGGTGGTCTGGTCCTGCGTGAAATACTCCGCGCCAAGGTTGCGGCCGCCCGTGACGGCCAGCGCGTTGTCGGCGATGAACGCCTTGTTGTGCATGCGCCGGTTGACGCGGCGGAACTCGGCCACGCCGCTCAGGTAGCGCGTCAGGTTCGACATGCGGCCGCCCGGAAACGGGTTGAACAGCCGCACATCGATGTTCTTGTGCGACGAAAACTTGAGGAAGGCCAGGTCGCGCCCGTCGCTGTGGAGGTCATCGACCAGCATGCGCACACGCACACCGCGCTCGGCGGCGGCCCGCACGTGGCGCATCAGCTCGCGCACGGCGTTGTCGCTCGCGATGATGAAGTACTGCAGATCCAGCGTGCGCTCTGCACGGTCAGCCAGCGTGAGCAAGGTGGCATAGGCCTCTTCCCCGGAGGGGATCAGCCGGAAGCCGGACACATCCGCCGACGGCGCCGCAGCCTGCGCCAGACGCCCGAGCGTGGTGGCCGATTCGGCATTGGGCAGCGCATTGCTGACAGGCCGATCGACATGCTCAGGCAGGCTGACACAGCCCGCCAGCCACAGCGCAGCCACCCACGCAAACAAAGCCAGCCACGCGCGGCGAGTCGTGCACGATGGAATCTGCGGGGGCCCTTGCATGTTTGATGGTGTTCTTTTGCTACCGTTGGTCGACAAGACGGCCTCTGCACATCAGCATGCGGCGTGCCACGCCCTCATGTCTGGTGAGCCTACGCCAGCCATACGGCGCCACTGTATCCGTGTTTGTCCGACGCCACTCGGGGCATGTCAGAATGCGCACTTCGTCGTGTGCCGGGCGCAGGGCCTTTTCTCCTTCTTCGATGCCGACCAGTACCACCGCGTTTTTTGCCACCTTCCTCTTCCTCGTCCACAGCGTGGGCGTGCTCGCGGCCATCCATGCGGTGCTCACGGTGCGCACCTCGCAGGGCGCCATTGCCTGGGCGATCTCGCTGGTCACGCTGCCCGAGTTCACGCTGATCCCCTACTTGATCTTCGGGCGCAGCACCTTTGCCGGCTACGTGGATGCCCGCCGCTTCCACAATGCCCGCCTGCGTGAGATCACCCTCTCGGACGATTGGCGCAGCCTGCGCGACCATGAATCCAGTGTGGTCGAGCCGCAGCACGCGAGCATGCAGGCCTTGCCGCGCCTGACCGGCATGCCTTGCCTGTCGCGCAACCGCGTGCGCCTGCTGGTGAACGGCGCCGAAACCTTCGAGGCCATCTTTGCCGCCATGGCCCAGGCGCGCCGCGTGCTGATCGTGCAGTTCTTCATCGTGCACGACGACACGCTCGGCCGTCGCCTGGCAGAGCTGATGCTTGAGCGCGCCCGCGCTGGGGTGCGCGTGTACTTCCTGTTCGACAGCATCGGCTGCCACGCCCTGCCCCGCCACTACGTGCAGCGCTTGATCGAAGGCGGCATCCACGCCAAGCCATTTGCCACGCACGGGGGCTTCGTCAACCGTTTCCAGCTCAACTTCCGCAACCACCGCAAGCTGGTGGTGGTGGATGGCGAGCGCGCCTATGTGGGCGGGCACAACGTCGGCAACGAATACCTGGGCGAAAAGCCGCCACTCTCGCCGTGGCGCGATACCCATATCGAGATCGTTGGAGCGGCGGTGATGGACCTGCAGCTCACCTTTGCCGAAGACTGGTACTGGGCCGCGAAGGAAGTGCCGCAATTGATCGTGCCCGAACAGCGTCCGGTGGAAGACATGGTCTGCCAGGTCGTGCCCAGTGGCCCGGCCGACAAGCAGGAGACCTGCTCGCTGTTCTTCATGGAGGCCATCCAGTCGGCGCGCAAGCGGCTGTGGATCACCACGCCGTACTTCATTCCCGATGAGGCCGTGTTTGCCGCGCTGCGTCTGGCCGTGCTGCGTGGGGTGGATGTGCGCATCCTGATCCCCTCTCGACCGGACCACCGCGTGGTGTTCCTGGCCTCGACGCTGTACGCGCATCAGGCCATCCGCGCGGGCGTGAAAATCTACCGCTACCTGCCCGGCTTCCTGCACCAGAAAGTCGTGCTGATCGACGACGATGCGGCCGCCGTGGGCAGCGCCAACCTCGACAACCGCTCGTTCCGCCTGAACTTCGAGGTGATGGTCATGACCGCCGACCACCGCTTCGCCAGCGACGTTGCACACATGCTCGACGCCGACTTTGCGGAAGCCACCCGCATCGGCCGCGACGAATACGAGCGCGCCCACCCGCTGCGCCGCGTGATCATGCACGTCGCCAAGCTGTTCGCGCCGATCCTGTAGTCGCGCTTCGAATTCACCCGCAAGAAGCGGAGCGCCACAACGCAGCGCCCTCCCTAACCTGAAGCCCAGCACTTTCAGGACTAGGAGACGTGCGATGCCCGCCCCCCTTGATTCATCGATCGACCGCCTAACTGCCGGCTTCAACCGGCTGGCGGGTTCCAACCTCGCCGCGCAATCCGCCGAGCAGATCGCGCTGGCCGCCATGCCGATGGTGGCGGTGCTCACCCTGCATGCCGATGCCAGTACAGCGAGCTGGCTGCAGGTGGCGCTCACGCTGCCGTTCGTGCTGTTTGCCATTCCCGTTGGGATGCTGGCGGCCCGTTGGCCCAAGCGCACGTTGATGGCCGGCGCAGAAGCGGTGCGTGCTGCGGCACTGTTCGGGGTGGCAGGGCTGCTGCTCGCGGGCCAACTGAGTCTGACGGCGCTGGTGGTGCTGGGCTTCGTGGCGGTCTGCGGCACGGTGGTGTTCAGCGTGGCAGCACCGGCGTTGGTGCCGTCGCTCGTGCCACCGGCGATGCTCTCGCGTGCCAACGGGCGCATCGAACTGGCGCGCACCGTGGCGTTTGCCTGCGGCCCGGCCATCGGTGGCGCGCTGATCGGATGGACCGGCGCCATGACGGCCTTCGTGCTGGCCGCCGCGCTATCCGTTGGTGCAGCAGCGCTGCTGACGGGCGTGCCCGCGCCCACGCCTGCAGCACGGCATGCGACGCATCCGCTGCGCGACATCGCCGAGGGTACGCGCTTCGTGTTCCGTCACCCGCTGCTGCGGCCGGTGTTCATCACGCAGTGTCTCTTCACGATGTCCTTTTTCATGGTGCTCGCCATATTCGTGCCGTATGCGGCGAACCGGCTTGGGCTGTCGGCGCAGGCCATCGGGCTCACGCTCGGGATGTATGGTGCGGGCATGGTGATCGGCGCACTGCTCGCTGCACGCATCCTGGCGCGCTGGCGCTTTGGCCACGTGGTGGCGACCGGCCCGGTGTGCGGGCTGGCCGGTGGTGCGTTGCTGGCAGCGACGCTCTGGCAACCGTGGCCGGCGCTCGCCCATGCGGGGTTCTTCATGCTGGGCTGTGGGCCGATCCTATGGGTGGTCAGCACGACCACGCTACGGCAGACAGTCACGCCGCCCGCGCTGCTGGCACGCGTGTCGGCGGTGAACGTGATGTCGTACGGTGCACGGCCGGTGGGTGCTGCATTGGCGGCATGGCTGGCGGCGCAGGCGGGTATGGGTGCGTGCCTGCTGATGGCGCTGGCCGGCTTTGCGCTGCAGTTGTTGTGCATTCTCCAGTCGCCAGCAGTCCGGCTCGCGCGTCAGCCGAGCCCGGATGACGCCGATACCGCGCTCAACCCAGCCTGACGCTATGGCGTCTGCGCATCGCGCCATGCGCGCGGCGTCATGCCGAAGTGGGCGACGAACCAGCGCGTGAATGATGCCTGCCGCGTGTACCCCAGCAGCGCCGCCACGCGGCCGATCCGGTAACTCGGGTTCGCCATGTAGCGGACGGCCAGGTTGTGGCGCACCTCCTCCACCAGTTCGGAGAACGTGGCACCGGCAGACTCCAACTGCCGCTGCAAGGTGCGTGCGCTCAGGTGAAGGTGCTCGGCCACCTGCTCCACCGAGGCACGCTCCAGCGGCAACAGCAGATACACCGCGCGCCGCACTTCCTGCACCACCGCATCCGGCCCCGACACGTTGAGCGGCTCGGCCAGGCTTTCTGCATAACGCACGAGCGCCGGGTCAGCGGCTGGATTGGGCGTCTCCAGATCGGCCGCCACGCAGACGATGCCGTTGAAATCGCTGTCAAACACGATCGGGCAGCCGAACACGCGGCGGTGCAGGCTGACATCCGCCGGGGCCGCATGTGTGAAGTGGATGCCGCGCGGCTTCCAATGCGTGCCCAGCAGCGCACTGCAAATGCGGGCCAGCACACCCACGGCCAACTCGTTGGCCTGACGCAGTGGCACAGGCGTCTCGGTGATGATCTCCTCGCGGATGACCACCATGTCGCCATCCGACTCCAGATAGACCGCCAGTGCCTCGTTCATGAGATGGCGGTACTGGATGATGGCCTGCAATGCCTCGCGCAAGGTGCGTTTGTGACCCAGCAGCAGGCCGAGCACGCCAAAGTCCAGCTCCTGCCGCGCCTCGGCCATCTGCAGGCCGAGTGTCGGGCATGGCGCACTGGCCGCCGTGAGCTCCATCAACTGGCAGATCGCCACCACGGGCACGAGCTGTTCCGTGTCGGCCAGCTTGGCTGGGTCGAGCCCCACCTGCCGCAACGCCTCCTGCGGGTTGAAACCGAGCCGCCGCACGACCTGAAAATAGCCGTTCAGCGACCGGGCGCGCACCATTGTCTCCATGGATTTCCGCCAGTATCAGGGGCCACGTGAGCCCTCTTGGTGTTTACACGGAATGGCGCACAAAGAGAAAAACTTGGCGCCAAATGAGAAATACAACCCTACCGTCTCCCTATAGTGGAGTCCACCAGAGACATCCCTTACAGGAGACACACCGTGCAATTCCTCGATGATTCGCTGCACCCCGAGAACCAAGACAAGGTCGTCATTACCGCCGCACCGTACGGCCCGGAATGGATGCCGGAAGATTTTCCGGAAGACATCCCGGTCACGATGGAAGAACAGGTGCAGAAAGCCGTGGATTGCTACAACGCCGGTGCCACCGTGCTGCACCTGCATGTGCGCGAGCTGGACGGCAAGGGCTCCAAGCGGCTGTCGAAATTCAACGAGCTGATTGCCGGCGTGCGCGCTGCGGTGCCGGACATGATCATCCAGGTGGGCGGCTCGATTTCGTTTGCGCCGGAAGACGAGGGCCAGGCCGCCAAGTGGCTGTCGGACGACACGCGCCACATGCTGGCCGACCTGACCCCGACGCCCGATCAGGTGACCGTGGCCATCAACACCACGCAGATGAACATCATGGAGCTGCTGTATCCGGAATACCTGGAAGGCACCTCCCTGTCACACCCCGCGCTGCAGCAGGCCTACCGCGAGATGACCGTGCCGGCCGGCCCGCAATGGCTGGAAGAACACCTGCGCCGCCTGCAGGCGGCCGGCGTGCAGCCGCACTTCCAGCTCACCGGCATCCATGCGATGGAAACGCTGGAGCGCCTGGTGCGCAAGGGGCTCTACAAGGGCCCGCTCAACCTCACGTGGATCGGCATTGGCGGTGGCTTTGACGGCCCCAACCCGTTCAACTTCTTCAACTTCATCCACCGCGCGCCGGACGGCTGCACGCTGACGGCGGAGTCGCTGCTCAAGAACGTGCTGCCGTTCAACATGATGGCCATGGCCATGGGCCTGCACCCGCGCTGCGGCATTGAAGACACCATCATCGACCAGCACGGCAATCGCATGACCTCGGTGCAGCAGATCGAGCAATGCGTGCGCGTGGCCAAGGAACTGGGGCGCGAAATCGCCAGTGGCAAGGAGGCCCGCGCGATCTACCGCATCGGCACCTGGTACGACAGCGCCGAGGAAACGCTGGCAGCCCACGGCATGGCCCCCAACCGTGCGCCGAACGTGAAGAACCTGCCGCTGCGCGCGGCCTAAACTACAAGACGCACTTTCACCGGGCCCAACACAGGCGGCGCTCAACGCAAGCGCCGCCACTCGGAGACAACCATGAATCTGCATGCCGCCGACCCGCGCGCAGACCAAGACGACTACCTCGTCAGCCGCCCCCAGGCGTGGTTTGCATTTGCAATGACCTTTGCGCTGATGCTGTTCGATTACATCGACCGGCAAGTCATCGTGTCGCTGTTCCCGCATCTGAAGACAGCCTGGGCGCTGTCGGACAAACAACTCGGCGCACTCGTCTCGGTCATCTCGATCGTGGTGGCGGTGGGCGGCTTGCCGGTGGCGCTGCTGGCCGACCGCTTCAGCCGCGTCAAGAGCATCGTCATCATGGCGACGGTGTGGAGCCTGGCCACCATCTCGTGCATGTTCACGCGCAACTACGCGCAGTTGTTCACCGCGCGTGCCATCGTGGGTGTGGGTGAAACCGGTTACGGCTCGGTGGGTGCAGCGCTCATCGCCAGCCTCTTCCCTAAACGCCTGCGCGCCACGCTGATGGGCGCCTTCTTTGCAGCAGCATCAGTGGGCTCGGTGCTCGGCGTGCTGCTCGGCGGTGTGATCGCGGCGCGCTGGGGCTGGCAGGCAGCCTTTGGCGTGGTGGGCGTGCCGGGGTTGCTGCTGGCACTGCTCTACGTGTTTGTGCCGGACTACAAGACAGTGGCGATGACACCCGGTGCGGCGCAGGCTCGGCAGTCGGCTGGCACGCTCCTGCAACGCGTGGCTGGCGCACTCACCAATTCACGCACGCTTTGGTGGACCTGCCTGGGCGCAGCCTTCCAGCTGATTGTTGTATCGACCATCTGGTCGTGGCTGCCGAGCTACCTGAACCGCTACCACGGCACACCGCCGGACCGCGCCGCAATGCAGGCCGCGCTGGTTGTGCTGTGCGGCGCGCTCGGGGCCTTCGTGTGGGGCGTGGTGGCTGACGTGGTGGCGGCACGCCGTCAACGCAACCGGCTGATTGCCGTGGCGGTGCTGGCCATCGTGACGCTGCTGGTGTTCACAACGGCGTTCGGCACGACCATGCCGGCCAACCAGCAATTCCTGCTGATCGCCTTCGGTGGTTTCCTGATGACGTGCACGGTGGCGCCAGCCTCCAGCGTGGTGTTCGACGTGGTCCACCCGGGTGTGCGCTCCACAGGGGCTGCGGTGCTCTCGCTGTTCCAGAACCTGTTCGGCCTGGCGATCGGCCCGTTCGTGGGTGGCGCCATGTCCGATGCGTGGGGCCTGCAGACCGCACTGGCTGTCATGCCGATCTTCGGTGTGGCTGCAGCAGGTTGCTTCTTGCTGGCTGCGCGCAGCTACGAGGCCGAACTGCAACGCGTGGCCAGCGTGCAAGTGGATGCAGCGCCGGCCCTCAGCCCCTCTGCGGTGGCCTCTGCATGAGCACCTAGCCCGACTTAACCGCGCGCTGCCTCCCGAGGCGCCTCCATCCCCTCTCCGCTTTGACCGCGGCTCGCCCAGCGAGCCGTGCCGGTGGCGCGCACCCCAAACATCTGAAAAAAACCTGGAGATACCCCATGGCAACCGCAGTCCGCTTTCATGAAACCGGCGGCCCCGAAGTCTTGCGCTGCGAGACCGTCGAAGTCGGCCGCCCTGGCCCCGGCCAGGTCCGCCTGCGCCACGAGGCCGTCGGCCTGAACTTTGCCGATACCTACTTCCGCTCTGGCCTGTATCCGGTGCCGTTGCCCGCCGGCATGGGTGTTGAAGCGGCAGGCATTGTCGAGGCCGTGGGTGATGACGTGACCAACGTCGCCGTGGGCGACCGCGTGACCTACACCGGCTTCATCAACACGCTGGGCGCCTACAGCACCGAACGCTTGATCCCCGCCGCACCGCTCATCAAGTTGCCCGACGCCATCGCCTGCGAAACCGCCGCCGCCATGACCATGCGCGGCCTGACCTCGGCCTACCTGCTGCGTCGCATCTATCCGTTTGCCAAGGGCGATACGGTGCTGCTGCACGCGGCTGCAGGGGGCGTGGGGCTGATCGTTTCGCAATGGGCCAAGCTGCTCGGGCTGACGGTGATCGGCACGGTGTCGAGCGAAGCCAAGGCGGACATCGCCCGCGCACATGGCTGTGACCACGTCATCAACTACACACATGAAGACGTCGCCAAGCGCGTGCGCGAGCTGACCGACGGCGTGGGCGTCAACGTGGTGTTTGACAGCGTGGGCAAGGCCACCTTTGATGCGTCGCTCGATTCGCTCAAGCGGCGCGGGCTCATGGTGTGCGTGGGCACGGCCTCGGGCCCGATCCCGCCGTTCAATCCGCAACTACTGGCGATGAAGGGCTCGCTGTACATGACGCGTCCGGCGCTGGCGGATTACATCGTTGATCCAGCCGAGAAAGCGGCGCTTGCCGGCGAGCTGTTCGACCACGTCGCAGCCGGGCGCATCCGGATCGAGATTCACCAGCGTTACGCACTCGAAGAGGCCGTGCAGGCGCACCGCGATCTGGAAGCACGCAAGACGACGGGCTCATCCGTCTTCGTCATCTGAGGCACCGCCATGCGTATCGAACCCTTGACCAACGCGCTCGGCGCAGAACTCATCGGCGTGCAATTGGCTGATGCCGTTGAAGACCATGGCCTGTTCAATGAGATCCGCGCTGCGCTGCTCAAGCACCGCGTGGTCTTCCTGCGCGATCAGGACCTGAGCCGCGCGCAGCACGTCGCCTTCGCCCGCCGCTTTGGTGATCTGGAAGACCACCCTGTCGCCGGCAGCGACCCTGAGCACCCTGGCCTCGTGCGCATCTACAAGACGCCCGACCACCCGAACGACCGCTACGAAAATTGCTGGCACTCCGACACGACATGGCGTGAGGCACCGCAGTTTGGCGCCGTGCTGCGCTGTGTGGAATGTCCGCCCGTGGGCGGCGACACCATGTGGGCCAACATGGCGCTAGCCTACGAAAAGCTGCCCGATGACGTGAAGCGCGAGATCGCCGATCTGCGCGCACGCCACAGCATCGAAGCGAGCTTTGGTGCGGTCATGCCGATCGAGAAGCGCCTCGCGCTCAAAGCGCAGTACCCCGATCCGGAACACCCGGTGGTGCGCACGCACCCCGAGACCGGCGAGAAGGTGCTGTACGTGAACGGCTTCACCACGCACTTCACGAACTACCACACGCCTGCACGCGTGCGCTATGGGCAGGACGCCACCAACGGCGCTTCAGAGCTGCTGCGCTACCTGATCAGCCAGGCGTACATCCCCGAATACCAGGTGCGCTGGCGCTGGAAGCCGAACAGCGTGGCCATCTGGGACAACACCGCCACGCAACACTACGCGGTCATGGATTACCCGCCGTGCCACCGGAAGATGGAGCGCGCCGGGATCATCGGCAGCAAGCCGTTCTAACGACCTCCGGGGCGCTTGGTACACCCAACGCACCCGGAGGCGACCACACCAAGAGGAGACCCTGCAACATGAAGAAGAAACACATCGCCCCCTTTGCGCTGCTGGCCTGCGCAGGCGCAGCCAGCGCACAATCCGGCGTCACGCTGTATGGCGTGGTGGACACCAACATCGAATATGCGACGAACTTGCCCGGCGCCACCCCGGGCAGTTCGGGCAATCGCGTGTCGATGCAGAGCGGCGGCCTGTCGGGCTCGCGCTGGGGCATGCGCGGGGTGGAAGACCTGGGCGGCGGCCTGAGTGCGCTGTTCGTGCTGGAGAGCGGCTTTGCGAGCGACACGGGGCAATCGCAGCAAGGGGGCCGCCTGTTCGGCCGCCAGGCTTACGTGGGGCTGAAGAGCAGCACGGTGGGGCAGTTCACGTTCGGCCGCCAGTACACGACGCTGTTCCAACTGCTCGCCAACTTCGAGCCAATGGCGTATTCCACGCAGTACGAACCGGCTGCGGTGCAGACCGGCGTCAATTTCCGCTCGGACAACACCGCCATGTACACCGGCACCTTTGGCCCCGTCACCGCACAGGTGCACTGGTCATTTGGCACCGGCGCGCCCAGCGCCAACCCCACGGGCGGCGGCAATGGCGAGGTACCCGGCCAACCCCGGCGCGACAGCGGCTACGGTGCGGGTGTGGCGTACTCTGCTGGCCCGCTGGGCGCCACGCTGGCCTACGACCAATACAACCCGAGCGTGGCACTGGGCGGCGGCGCCTTCAGCTCGGGCACTGTGCGCAAGGCCGCGCTGGCCGGCAGCTACCTGTTCGGCGATGTCATCAAGGTCATGGGCGGCTACCGGTGGGGCCAGAACAAGAACGCCAATGGCAGCGTGGCGCTGCGTGACGACTACTACTGGGCCGGCGTGAACTACCAGGCCACCAATGCACTGGGCCTGTCGCTCGAATACTCGTACCAGAAGATCAAGACGATCAACAGCGCACCCTCCACGCAGGCCAATCCGTGGCAGGTCGCGGTCATTGCCGACTACACCCTTTCCAAGCGCACCGACCTGTACCTGACCACGGCCTACGCGCGCAATGCAGGGCTGGCCCTGGACCAGGCCTCGGTGGATCTGAACGCCACCGGTTACGGCTTGGCCACCGGCAAGACCAGCATGATCGGCGCGGCTGTGGGCATCCGTCACAAGTTCTGAGTGGCCTACACCACGGGAGGCGGTTGCCGCCGTCTCCCCGGTCGGCATTCGAGGAGGGCGACCTCCTCGTTTTTTCTTCCACGCTGTCTTTCACGCCGTAGCGATCCACAACGATGTCCAAGCTCTCTCCCACGATCCTGATGGTGCCCGGTCTGCGCGACCACGTGCCCGAACATTGGCAGACACTGCTGCAGGCCAAGCTGCAGGCCGACGGCATCAAAACCGCCTCGGTGCCACCGCTGGAAGTCGACAAGCTGAGCTGCACAGCGCGCGTGACGGCGCTGGACAAAGCGCTGGCCACCATCGACGGGCCGGTCGTTCTGGTTGCGCACAGCGCGGGCGTGATGATCACCGCGCATTGGGCACGCCGGCATGCGCGCAAGATCCACGGCGCGCTGCTCGCGACGCCGGCCGATCTCGACACACCGCTGCCGTCGGGTTACCCCACCCACGACGCGCTGCAGACGAACGGCTGGCTGCCCTGCCCGCGCCGGCCGCTGCCGTTTCCGAGCATCGTCGCGGCCAGCCGCAATGATCCGCTCGCCGCTTACGATCGCGTGGCCGACATGGCCGCCGACTGGCGCAGCTGCCTAGTCGATCTGGGCGAAGTTGGGCACCTGAATCCCGCTGCGGGGTTCGGCCCGTGGGCGGATGCGGAAGCGCTGATCCATGACCTCCTTTGATCGACACGCTCCCGCGCGCCATGCAGTGCCAGCGCCGCAGCGTACGCAGCTCACCATCGACGTCTTCTTCGATCTGATCTGCCCGTGGTGCTGTATCGGCACACGCCATCTGGCCAGCGCGCTACGCACATTTGCAGCGCTGCGCCCCGACATGTGCCCCAAGGTGCAATGGCGCTCGACTCAACTGCTGCCAGACACACCCGTTGAAGGCGAGCCCTACCAGGCGTTCTACCTCAACCGCCTGGGCAGCCCCGCGGCCGTTTCCGCGCGGCGCGCCCAAGTACAGCAGGCTGGGCATGCCGCCGGTATCGAGTTCGATTTCGCGCGCATCAGCATCCTGCCCAATACCCAGCGCGCTCACCGTTTGATCGGCGGGTTTCTGCAGCGCAATGCCGATGCGCAACCGGCCCCACTCATCGAGCGGTTGTTCCGTGCCTATTTCCAGGAAGGCGAAGACATCGGCGACGACGACGTTCTGCGGCGCCTGGCAGCGGAATGCAGCCCCACGCAAGGCGCCACACACGCCGCGTGCTCAGCCATCACGCCAACGCAGGCACCGCTTGGGGTGGAGGTGTCGGGGGTGCCCTACTACGTCTTCAACTCGGAGATCGCGGTCTCGGGTGCACATCCGCCAAGCGCCCTGTTGCATGCCATGCAACGCGCTGTTTCTCCACAGCAATGGGCACACCATGCCGCGTAACGTCACGGTCACCCGCACGAGCGAACTGCCTCCCGGCCAACGCAAGCTGGTCTTCGTGGAGGGCCGCAGCATCGTGCTGTTCAACGTCGAGGGCCACCTTCATGCCGTCGACAACAGTTGTCCGCACACCGGCGCGTCGCTGGCCGGTGGGCGCTTGGATGGCAAGGTTCTGCAATGCCCCGCGCACGGCCTGCGGTTCGACCTCGCGACGGGCTGCACACCGGGTGCAAACGGCTTGTGCCTGAAGACCTTCCCGGTGCGCGCCGTTGAGGACGACATCGTCCTCGTGGTGGATGGCGCTGCCTGACCCCGCTGCTCGCCCACACGGGCTTCCCTCTGCAACGCTCTCACCCTCATGCAAGACAACCTGATCAACCCGACCCCATCGGCCTACACCTACCCGCTGCTCGTCAAGCAGTTGCTGACCAATTCGCAATGCCTGTACGGCGATCAGGAGATCACGTATCGCGGTGAACTGCGATACAGCTACCGTACGTTTCGCCAACGTATCGGCCAGTTGGCTTCAGCCTTGGCGGCGCTGGGCACACAGCACGGCAACACCGTGGCAGTCATGGACTGGGACAGCCATCGGTATCTGGAGAGCTACTTCGGCATCCCGATGATGGGCGCGACGCTGTTCACCGTGAACGTGCGCCTCTCGGCACAGCAGATTCTCTACACGCTGAATGACTCTGGCGCCGAGGTGGTGCTGGTGCACGCAGACTTCCTGCCCC
Organism: Ralstonia sp. AU12-08; assembly: GCF_000442475.1. Classification (NCBI taxonomy): domain Bacteria; kingdom Pseudomonadati; phylum Pseudomonadota; class Betaproteobacteria; order Burkholderiales; family Burkholderiaceae; genus Ralstonia; species Ralstonia sp. AU12-08. The sequence continues at coordinate 117,472 of NZ_ASZV01000003.1, forward strand.
TTCTGGAAGAGATCCGGGCGGAACTGCAGTCGGTGCGTCAAGTGGTGGTCATTGCCGATGGGCAAGCCGTGCCGCAGACCGGCTTTGCAGTCGCGGGTGAATATGAGGCGCTGCTGGACCGGGCCTCACCCGACTTTGCGTTTCCCGAGTTCGACGAACACACCCGGGCGGCCACGTTCTACACCACCGGCACCACCGGCGACCCCAAGGGCGTGAGCTACAGCCACCGCGACATCGTGCTGCACACGCTGACCACCGGCATGGCACTCAGCGCGCCACGCGATGGGCAACGGCTGCACCGTGAAGACGTCTACATGCCGATCACGCCGATGTTCCATGTGCTGGCCTGGGGCATGCCCTACATTGCAGTCACGCTGGGCCTGAAGATCGTCATGCCGGGGCGCTACGCACCGGACGTTCTGCTCAAGCTGCACGACACCGAGCGCGTCACGTTCTCGCACTGCGTGCCGACCCTGCTGCAGATGCTGTTGCAAGCCTCGGAAGGCGGCATGGTTGACCTGTCGGGGTGGAAGATCATCATCGGCGGTTCGGCGCTGTCGCCCGCGCTCTGCGAGGCAGCGCTTGCGCGTGGTATCGACGTGTTCGCGGGTTACGGCATGTCGGAGACGGGCCCCGTGGTATCGCTGGCGCAACTGCCGCCCAAGTTCCGACCATCGAACCGGCAGGAAGAGGTGCGCATGCGCTGCTCAACCGGGCGCCCCGTGCCGATGGTCGACTTCCGCATCGTCGACGATCAGCTGCGCGATGTGCCCCACGACACCAGGGCCCAGGGCGAAATCGTCCTGCGCGCCCCCTTCCTCACCCAGGGCTACTTCAAGAAGCCCGAAGCCTCCGAAACGCTTTGGGAAGGCGGGTACCTGCATACGCAAGACGTTGCGGTGATGGGGCCCGACGGCTTCGTACAGATCGTCGATCGCATCAAGGACGTGATCAAGACCGGCGGTGAATGGGTGTCGTCGATCGAGGTGGAGCAACTGATTGCCGAGGTGCCGGGCGTGCTGGAGAGCGCGGTCATCGGCGTGCGTGACGCGAAGTGGGGCGAGCGCCCCATGGCTTTCGTCGTCCGCAAGACCGGCAGCCACGTGAAGGCCGAGACCATTCGCGAGCACCTGCTGCAGCACGTCGATGCCAAGCGCATCAGCAAGTACGCGGTGCCGGAACTGGACCGCATCGCCTTTGTGGCCGAGATCCCGAAGACCAGCGTCGGCAAGATCAACAAGAAGGTACTGCGCGATCACGCGGCGTGATTCGGCTTTCGATCCCGCCGGAACATCGGCTGAACGACATGGCCTGCGCCAGGTGATAAGGCCGCCTGGCGCGGTCTGTCGCATGTTCGCATCCGTGCGCCTCACTCCTTGCCACCATGAACACACTCAGTATCAAGACACGGTTGATTCTTCTGGTTTCCGTCCTGCTGGCGTTGCTCACGCTGTCTTGCGTCATGGGCCTGCTGCGAATGCACCAGGCCAACACGGTAGTCGAGGCGCTCTACAACGACCGCGTGGTACGCCTCGGGCAGCTCAAGATCGTCTCCGACAGCTATGCGGTTGGTATCGTGCAGATAGCGCAGGAAGCGCTGGATGGCGCCGTCACGCCCGCTGACGCGGCACAGAAGCTTGCCGCCGCGCAGTCGGGCATCAAGCAGGCATGGAAAACCTACGCCGGTGCGCCTCTGGCGCATCAGGAAAGCGCGTTGGTGGCGCAGGTCGATCCGTTGATGAAACGGGCAGACGTTGCGATCGGGCTCCTGCTTGATCGCTTGAAAGCCAACGACATCGATGGGCTACGTGCCAGCATCAGCAGCGAGACGCCCCCGGTCGTGAAGCCTGTCGTGCGAGTGCTTGGCCAGTTGACCCAGTTGCAAATGGCCATCGCAAAGCAGGAGTACGTGCAGACTCAAGCGGCGTACCGGGCTGCGCTGTGGCGCGTCATTGGCGCGATGGCATTGGCACTCTTCGCTGCCGTGTTGGCCTGCGGGTGGTTGATCCGCTCCATCACCAGGCCGCTGGCGGAAGCGGTTCGCGTGGCAAAAACCGTGGCCGCCGGCGACTTGACTTGCCGAATCGCGGTCTCGGGTCGCGACGAAACGAGCCAGTTGCTGGCCGCGCTCAAACACATGAATGAGAATCTGCTGCATATCGTCGGCGGCGTGCGCGCAGGCAGCGAGGCCATCGGGTCGGCAACGCAACAGATCGCTGCAGGGAATCTCGACCTGTCTTCGCGTACGGAACAGCAGGCCGCTTCGCTCGAAGAAACTGCGTCCAGCATGGAGCAATTGACGGGCACCGTGCGGCAAAACGCCGACAACGCCCGGCAGGCAAGTGCGCTCGCAGACAACGCCTCGGAGACTGCCAGTCGCGGCAACGACGTAGTCACGCGCGTGATCGGAACGATGGGGCAGATCGGCGAGAGCTCGACAAAGATTGCCGACATCATCGGCATCATCGAGGGCATCGCGTTCCAGACCAATATCCTGGCGCTCAACGCGGCAGTGGAAGCGGCCCGAGCCGGCGAGCAGGGGCGTGGCTTTGCCGTGGTTGCCGGCGAGGTGCGCACGCTCGCCCAACGCTCATCCAGTGCAGCCAAGGACATCAAGGGCCTGATCGAAACCTCCGTCACCCGCGTAGCGGCCGGCACCGAACTCGCCGGCCGCGCCGGACGCACGATGCAGGAGATCATGCGCGCCGTGGCTCAGGTCACCGACATCATGAGCGAGATTGCCGCTGCGTCGGAGGAGCAGAGCCGAGGCATCGAGCAAGTCGGGCAGGCCGTCACGCAGATGGACGAAGTCACACAGCAGAATGTGGCGCTCGTGGAACAAGCCACAGCGGCCGCGCAATCGCTCGAAGATCAGGCCGCCGAACTCAAGGCAGCAGTGGCGGTGTTCCGGTTGACCCCGACGGCATCGGCGGCCTCTTGAAGGCGATCGGTGCACTCGGTGCTCGCGCCAGGCCTCATTGCCCATGAGGACGAGATACCGAAGGCCCGCGTCGGCAAGATCAACAAGAAGGCACTGCGCGAACGCTCGGTGTCGAGCGCTTGGCCCACTGAACGCCGGTGCTGCCGCGTGCGCAGCGCCCCGGCGAACCCACCATCACACCATGCGGCGAATACCAAAGCGCTGCGCGCGGCGCCGCCACACCAAACCGTAGTACGCCCCCTGCATCACGAACATGGCGATGAACGCAGCGGGATACGCCGCCCAGATGCCATCGGTGCCGATGTGCCGGCTCAGCATCCACGCTACCGGCACTTCCACCGCGGCAATCGCGAGGATGGAGATGGCCGTGGGCGCCATCACCGTGCCGCTGGCGCGCATCACGCCCGAGAACACACTCGCCATGCCAAAGATGACCGAGCTCCACAGTGAAATATGCAGCAGGCTCTGGGCCAGGCTCATCACTTCCGTGTTGGTGGTGAACCAGCCGATCACGGAGCGCGAGAATAGCAGCGCCAGCACCACCAGCAGCCCGGTGATCGCCACGTTGAGCACCAGCCCGGTGCGGGTGATGGCATCTAGCCGATCCGTGTTGCCCGAGCCAATGGCCTGGGCGCCCAGGATCGACGCGGTAATGGCGATCGACATGGCCGGGAACTGCACGTAGCTGATGATCTGCGTGCCGGCGCCGTAGGCGGCCGTGGCATCCGAGCCGAAGCTGTTGACGAACGACAGCAGCGCCAGCTCGGCAATCGAGATCACCACAAGCTGAACGCCCGTCGGCACGCCGATCTTCAGGACGGTTTTGAGCACACCAAAATCGACCCAAAGATGCCGTGCCAGCACGGCATCCGGCGCGAGCGGATGGTTACGGCGGCGCAGGAAGAACGCCAGCCACACCAGCGCGATCGTGAACGAGATGATGGTTGCCACCGCACCGCTGGCCACACCCAGCTGCGGCAAACCAAACCAGCCGCGAATAAACGTTGGCGTCAGCACCAGCCCAATCGACGTGGACAGCGCCAGAGTACGCAACGGCGTGCGCGTGTCGCCCACACCGCGCATCATCGCGGTGGCCAGCAGGTAGACGAACAGACCCGGCATGGCGTAGAGCATGACGCTGGCGTAGAGCGTGGCGTCCTGCAGGATGTCGGCCGGTGTGCCGAGCCAGCCGAGCAGCGCGTGCGCGAACGGCCCACCCAGCAGCGCCACGGCCAAGCCCACGGCAAAGCCCACCGACAGCGTGGTGCCCGCCACGGTCTTCATCGCCTCCGGCTTCTTGGCGCCCCACGCCTGGCCGATCAGCACCGCCGCGCCCGAGCCCAGCCCAATGATGAAAGCGATGAAGAAAAACAGGATCGGGAAGAACGCCGACACCGCTGCCAGTGCCTTCACACCCAGCATGTGCCCGACGTACACGTTATTGAGCGTGCCCGACAACGATTGCAGGATGTTGGCCAGAATCAGCGGCCCGAGAAAGGCCACGAAGGTCCGCCACAGCGGGCGGGGTGTCGGTACTGCGGAAGGTGCCGTCATGCAGCCGCCTCTTCTTGTGAGTGGGTATCGAACGCGGCGCGCGCCAGTTCACGCGCGAAGTCGCGCACGTCGGCAGGCCACGTTTGGGTAAGGGATTGGAATGCACCGGCATCGCCTGCGAACAACGCGCGCGTGGCCTCTTCAAAGCCTGCGGCATTGCCGGCCATGACCGCCATGAAGCGGTAGGCCGCCTCCTGTGCAGCGCGGCGGCGGTCGGCGCCTTCGGTCGCGCGGCGTGCGTGTTCCACCAGCTTGCGCAAGGTGACGGACGCCCCGCCTGGCTGCGCGGCCAGCCAGTCCCAGTGACGCGGCAATAGCGTCACCTCTCGGGCGATCACGCCCAGTTTGGGCCGGCCGGGGCCGCGCGGGCGGCACTCCGTATCAGCGGGCGCTGGCGCGGGCGACGTTGTGCGATCGAGTCGCGCGAGCACTTCATCCAGTGTGCCGCGCAGGTCGAGTTCCACGGGCTGCGCGGTTGCGTTGTCGAAGACGAGAACTTGGGAGTCGGGGTGCGCGTCGAGGTGCGCTTTGACCGCCAGGGCGACATCGCGGACGGGCCCGCCGGCTAGGCGTCGGGTGCCGGCAAAGGCCGTGCACGCGCGGATTGCTGTGGCATCCATGGGAATGTGCTCCTGTTGCGAATTTCAACAGGAATGCATTCTACCCGGGCTTAATTAAGAATCAATATTATCCGGGTGAAAAGTATCGGCAAGCCCCACCCCTGCCCCCAGCGAACACGGGAATCCCGGAATCCAAGCCTTGTTGGTAGCCCACACATGGGGCATGAGATCGCAATCGATCCGGCTGACTCCGCTCTCGTCAGCCAGCCGGTCAGTTCACCCGCGCTTGCCAGGACCTGCGATCCAACACGGGCCGCTCGCGCTGCTTCAGGTGACGCGCTGCCGAGCACAAGTCCTGCACGTGCTCAGCTTCCAGACTCCGGGCACGCGTGAGCAACGTGTTTGACGACGGAAGCTTCCCTTTCCAGGCCACCAGCGTGTAGTTGCCACCATCCTCGGAAAGCCAAATGGAGAATGACTCGCCAAATACCGAACGCACCTCGTCCAGGTAGAAGGGAATATCGGGGTCTGTTTCCAGAAAATTGGCGACCAGCACACCGTTGTCAGCAAGCCGCGCGCGACACGCCGCGTAGAAGTCCGCCGTACCGAGTTGCGCGGGCATGCCGCACGCCAGGAAGCCGTCTACCAAAATGACATCCGGGTGCGCTTCCCGGCCTTTGACGTATTCCACGCCATCTGCGCAGATCACTTCGAAGCGGCCGTCATCCGGCGGGATCTGGAATGCATCGCGCAGGGCGATCACTGCCGGATCAATCTCAATGGCCGCGACGTGGGTCTCGGGAAGATGGTGGTAACAATATTTGGCCAGCGATCCGCCGCCCAAGCCGATGATCGATATCCGAGCCGGCGCCGGCTGCAGGAGCAAAAAGCTCATCATCGTGCGGGTATAGCCGAGCACCAGCTTGTTGGGCGCGTTACGGAACATGAGGCTCTGTATCGCGGAGTCATCGAATTGGAGCGACACAATGTGGCCCGACTCCAGCACCATGGGCACGCCGTCGTCGGCGTCTACAGGGAGTGGCAGGTCGGTATCAAGGAGGGGGTCGAAGGCGTCCATCCGCGCATTCTATTGCGTGAGGCCGTTAGAACTGGCTCACGTTCTCAGACCAGTACGTGACGTGTTTCGACAAAGAAGCGCTGAATCTGCCGTTCAATGTCCGGATCGATCATCTGGTCCGGCCGCTTTCCATTTGGACAAGCAAGCCTCGGTGTCGTCCCAAACAAGCGGCAGATCAAGGGGCGTTCCAGATACACACTGCATCCCTTGGCATCAAGATGCGGGCAACTCAGGTTTGCCAATGCCGCTTCGTGCTCGGCATCGCTCTTGACGGGAAGTCTCGACATCTCTTCCGTTGAGGTTGTCACCGGGCCACAGCAATCATGACAGCCGGGGATGCACTCAAAGGCTGGAATGCGTGAGCGAAAAAATCTGATCTTTTGACTATGCATTGGCGAACGTATCCGGGACTCGACCAGACGAGATGATAAGGCGTTGCCCCAATGCGGTACCGCCATCAAAAGAAGGGACTGCGGTTGCCGCCCCGTCTTTTCGATGACACATCTTGCTGCCGTGACATTACGCCGCCTCTTCCGTCAGCACACGCGCCTCCACCAACAGCCGCTTGAGCTCCGGCACGCAGGAGCCGCAATTGCCGCCTGCCTTCAGGCAAGCCGTGATTTCGCCGGTTGAGCTCAGCCCCTGGGTGCGGATGGCATCGCAGATGGTGTTGCGGCCCACGCCAAAGCAGGAGCACACGGTCGGGCCCACATCCGCGCCGGCTTCGATCGGTTGGCCGAGCAGTACGCCCGCGCGGTTGAGGTCTTCTAGGCGCTCCTGCGCGAACAGCCCCGCCAGCCAGTTGCGCGATGGTAGGTCCGGGCGCGGCGAGAGAAACACGCAGGCTTCGATACGGTCGTCCACCACATGCACCGCGCGGTAGACGCGCGCGGTGGCGTCTTCGTATTCGAGCCAATCGGCATGCGGGTCATCCACGCTGAGCAGCTTGCGCGCCCAGTCATGCACGTTACCGAGTGGCTGGCGGCCGGCCAGTTCATACCGCACGAATTGTTTGCCCTGAATGCGCGTCCACCACGTTGCTTCGTCGGTATCCAGTGCGCGGCGCGAGAGCACGAAACCGTGCCATGCCACGTCAAACGGCTCCACCATCACCGGCGTGTGCTTGAACTCGGGCTCGCCCGATATCGGGTCCACCTCCGGATTGACGACCGCGCCCACGCGCGCGTCGGAGGCGAACTGGCCGTTCCAGTGGATCGGCACGAACACGCTGCCGCGCGCGATGCCGCCCGTCATGCGCACACGCGCCACGACGCTGCCCCAGCGCGAGGACACGCGCGCCAGGTTACCCTCGCGCACGCCGGCCAGCAGCGCATCGTGCGGGTGCAGGTCGACAAACGGTTCGGGAACGTGGTCCGCCAGCTTGGGCGCGCGGCCGGTGCGCGTCATGGTGTGCCACTGGTCGCGCACGCGGCCGGTGTTGAGGATGAGCGGATATTCGCCATCCGCCGCATGTGCCGGTGCGCGGGCCGACGTGGGTACGAAGCGCGCGCGACCATCGGCATAAGCGAAACGGCCATCGCTGAAGAGGCGCGCCTCGCTGGTGCCCGGCATGGCGACGGGCCATTGCGTGGGCACCATGCTGTCGTACGCGTCGGCATCCAGCCCTGTCAGCCCGCCAAGGTGGAAGGCCCTGCGCACGCCGTGCGCATCGTTGGCGTAGGCGGACAGGCGTGCGTGTTCGTCGAACACATCGTGCGGGCTTTTGAAATCGAAGCCGTCGTAGCCCATGCGGCGGGCGACGTCGGCAATGATGTCCCAGTCGGCACGCGCCTCGCCGGGCGCTGGCAGGAAGGCGCGCTGGCGCGAGATGCGGCGCTCGGAGTTCGTCACCGTGCCGTCTTTCTCGCCCCAGCCGAGCGCGGGCAGCGCGATGTCGGCCAGCACGGTGGTATCGGTGGCTTCCACGATGTCAGACGCGACAACCAGTTCGCACTTGGCCAGCGCACGGCGCGCCTGGTCGGCATCGGGCAGGCTGACCACGGGGTTGGTGCCGATGATCCACACGGCCTTCACGCGCCCGTCTTCAATGGCATTGAACAGGTCGACCGCCTTCAGGCCCACCTTGTCGGCCATGCGGGGCGCGTTCCAGAACGTCTGCACCAAGTCGCGATGCGCAGGCTCGTTCAACTCCATGTGCGCGGCCAGCATGTTGGCGAGGCCGCCCACTTCGCGCCCGCCCATCGCATTCGGCTGGCCGGTAATCGAGAACGGCCCCATGCCCGCACGCCCGATACGGCCGGTCAGCAGATGGCAGTTGATGATGCTATTGACCTTGTCGGTGCCCGCGCTGGATTGGTTGACCCCCATCGAGAATGCCGTGATGGTCCGTTCTGTGTTGGCAAACCAGCTGTAGAACGTGAGCAGATCGTCGAGCTTGAGCTTGCAGGCCTTGGCGACGGCTTCCACGTCTTCGCTCTCGGTGCCGGCGGCTTGCAGTGCGGCGTCGGGGCCGTTGGTGTGCAGCGTGACGAAGTTGCGGTCCACCACGCCGCGCCGCGAGAGGAATGACAGCAGGCCGTTGAACAGCCACACATCGGTGCCGGGCTTGATGGGCAGGTGCAGATCGGCCAGTTCGCACGTGGCGGTGTGGCGTGGGTCGACCACCACGACCTTCATCTCTGGCCGTGCTTCTTTGGCGCGCACGATGCGCTGGAACAGGATGGGGTGGCACCAGGCGGTGTTGGAGCCGACTAGCACGATCAGGTCTGCCGCTTCGAGATCGTCGTAGCAGACGGGCACGAGGTCTTCGCCAAACGCGCGCTTGTGCCCGGCCACGGCGGACGACATGCAGAGGCGTGAGTTGGTGTCGATGTTGGCGGTGCCGATGAAGCCCTTCATCAGCTTGTTGGCGACGTAGTAGTCCTCGGTTAGCAACTGGCCGGAGACGTAGAGGGCGACGGCGTCGGGGCCGTGTTGGTCGATGATGCGGCGGAAGCCCTGGGCGATGGTGTTGAGGGCGGTGTCCCACGATGTGCGTTGCAGTGGCGCGATGGGTGCGTCCAGGTCATGCGAGCGATCGCGCATGGCGGGATGCAGTAAGCGGCCTTCGAGGCTGACGGTTTCCCCGAGCGCGGAGCCCTTTACGCATAGGCGCCCTGCGTTGGCGGGATGCGTCGGGTCGCCTTGAATGCTGACAGTGCCATCCGCTTGCGGGGTAGCAAGCACGCCGCAGCCGACGCCGCAGTAGGGGCAGGTGGTGCGCACGGCGTCCGTTGTCGGCTGAATAGGGATGGTCTTCATCGTCATTTCCGTGTTGCTCTGTACGTGTTTGGTGCATCCCTGGTTTCATCCCCTGCCGGGGCTGACTCACTTTCTTTGTCTTGCCAAAGAAAGTAAGCAAAGAAAGGCGCGCCCGAGATGGCGACCCATCCCTTGAATTTTCGTAACCGGGCGGGGAAGGAGGCAAACTCGCTGCGCTCAAACAGGCCTCCTTCCTTTTTCCGCCCGCTTACGAAAATTCAAGGCGCCATCTAGGGCATCAACGGCCACACCGTCTGTATGCAAGGGTGTCGCCGGTTTCGTGTCTTGCCTCTCTCACTACGCGGCCTCCGCTTCGCATAGGGCGCGGCCGAATAGCAGTCGTTGGCGGATTGGGGTGATGGGGGTCTGGCGTTGGATCAGGTCGAAGTACCACGGGCCGTCGGCCACATCGCCGTACAGCACTGCGCCGACCACACGATCGTCTTTCAGGACGAGGCGCTTGTAGACGCCGCGGCGCGGGTCACGCAGCACGATGTCTTCGGTGCCTTCGCCGCCGATAAAGTCGCCAGCGGAGTACAGGTCGACGCCCGTGACCTTCAGCTTGGTCGCGGTGGCCTGTTGGATGTAGCGGCGGTGGCCGGCGCCGGCAAGGTGTGCGGCGCAGACGCGGGCTTGGTCCCAGATGGGGGCGACGAGGCCAAAGGTGGCGCTGCGGTGCTGCACGCATTCGCCTACGGCGTAGATGCGGGGGTCGTACGTTTGCAGCGTGTCGTCTACGATGATGGCGCGTTCGCAGTGCAGGCCGGCGGACTTGGTGAGTTCGATGTTCGGGCGCACGCCGGCGGTCATGACGACGAGGTCGGCGGGAATCTGCGTGCCGTCTTTGAAGCGCACGGCCGTCACACGATCGGTGCCGAGCAATTCGGCCGTGTGGGCGCCGAGCAGGAAGCGCAGGCCTTTGGCCTCCAGTGCTTTCTGCAGCAACAGCGCGGCGGGCTTGTCGAGCTGGCGCTCCATCAGCGTGTCGGACAGGTGGACGACCGTCACGTCCATGCCCTGGCGCATCAGGCCGTTAGCGGCCTCCAGGCCGAGCAGGCCGCCGCCGATGACGACTGCATGTCGATGGTTACGCGCGGCTTCCAGCATCGTCTCCACATCTTGAATATCGCGGAAGGCGATCACGCCCGGCAGCAGGTGACCCGGCACAGGCAGGATGAACGGCCGCGAGCCGGTGGCGATCAGGAGGCGGTCGTACTGCATTTCTACGCCGTCGCGCGAGCGCAGCGTGCGGCGGGGGCGGTCGATACTCACCACCGGGTCGCCCGCGTGCAGCGTGATGTGGTTCTGCACATACCACTCGCGCGTGTTGAGCATGATGTCGTCGACTTGCTTCTCACCTGCAAGCACCGGCGAGAGCAGGATGCGGTTGTAGTTGCCGTGCGGCTCTTCGCCAAACACGGTGATGTCGTACAGCTCCGGCGCCAGCTTGAGTAGCTCTTCGACCGTGCGCATGCCGGCCATGCCGTTGCCGATGACGACGAGCTTGGGGCGCGCGGTCCGGGCATTCATACAGCCACCCAGATACGTCCGTCTTCCACCTTCGTCGCGTATGCATGCACCGAGTTGGCCGGCGCCTCCAGGCACTCCCCCGTTGCCAGGTCAAAGTGCTGCTTGTAGATCGGCGAGGCGACGACAATGCGATCCCCCAGGTTGCCGACCAGTCCGCGCGAGAGTACAGCCGCATCGGCGTTGGGGTCGTAGTTGCCGATGGCGTAGACCCGCTGCGGCGCACTGCCCGCAACGTGGAACACGGCGACCTGCTCGCCCTCCACCAACGCACACACGCCGGTGTTGGGCACGATGTCGTCCAGCGAGCAAACAGGGGTCCAGCGAGGTGCTTGCATGATGGGCTCCTCTCTCAAGCGGCTTCAGCAACAACAGGAATGCGCACGGGGCGTGTCTTCGTGCGCTCATCCACCGTGGCGGGGCGGATCTGCCCGCGCTCCTCCACGAAGACGACGTTCGCGTCCTTCGCGTCGCTGTTGACGAAGTGGCGGAAGCGCTTGCGCACGTCCGGGTTCGTCACGGCGGTCTTCCATTCGTCCTGATAGGTGTCGACCACGTGCTGCATCTCGGCTTCCAGCTCGGCCACGATGCCCAGCTTGTCGTTGATGACCACGTCCTTCAGGTAGTCCAGGCCGCCTTCGAGGTTGTCGCGCCACGTGCTGGTACGTTGCAGGCGGTCGGCCGTGCGCACGTAGAACATCAGGAAGCGGTCGACATACTTGATGAGCGTGTCTCGATCGAGGTCCGCCGCCAGTAGTTCGGCATGGCGGGGCTTCATGCCGCCGTTGCCGCACACGTACAGGTTCCAGCCCTTCTCGGTGGCGATGATGCCAACGTCCTTGCCTTGCGCCTCGGCGCATTCGCGCGTGCAACCGGACACGCCAAACTTGATCTTGTGCGGCGAGCGCAGGCCCTTGTAGCGGTTCTCCAGCGCAATCGCAAAGCCCACCGAATCGCCCACGCCATAACGGCACCACGTGGAGCCCACGCACGACTTCACCGTACGCAGCGACTTGCCGTACGCATGGCCCGACTCGAAGCCAGCGGCAATCAGTTCCTCCCAGATCAGTGGCAGTTGCTCCAGGCGCGCACCGAACAGGTCCACGCGCTGGCCGCCGGTGATCTTGGTGTACAGGCCGTACTTCTTGGCGACCTGGCCGACGGCGATCAGGCCGTCTGCCGATACCTCGCCGCCCGGCATGCGCGGCACGACGGAGTACGTGCCGTCCTTCTGGATGTTGGCGAGGAAGTAGTCGTTGGAATCCTGCAGGCTGGCGTGCTCCTTCTTGAGCACGAATTCGTTCCAGCACGAAGCCAGGATGCTCGCCACGGCGGGCTTGCAGATGTCGCAGCCCATGCCGTGGCCGTGCGCTTCCAGCAGCGCATCGAACGACTGAATGCGCCCCACGCGCACCAGGTGATATAGCTCCTGACGCGAATACGGGAAGTGCTCGCAGATGTGATTGTTGACGGCCAGGCCCTGCTTCTTCATCTCGGCCTTCATCACCTGTGTCATCAGCGGCACGCACCCGCCGCACGAGGTACCGGCCTTGGTTGCATCCTTCAACGCACCCACGGTGGTGGCACCACCGCACACGGCCTGGCACAGCGCGCCCTTTGACACGTCATTGCACGAACAGATCTGCGCACTGTCCGGCAGTGCATCCACGCCGAGCGCCGGGCGAGCATTGCCATCGGCCTGCGGCAGGATCAGGAATTCCGGGGCCTCGGGCAGTTCAATGCGGTTGAGCATCATCTGCAGCAGGGTGCCGTACTCGGCTGCATCGCCCACCAGCACGCCGCCCAGCAGGTACTTGCCGTCTTCCGACACCACCAGCTTCTTGTAGATCTGCTTGCGCTCGTCGGTGAACTGCACGCTGCGGCTGCCCGGCGTCACGCCCTGCGCATCGCCCAGGCTGGCCACATCCACGCCCATCAGCTTGAGCTTGGTGCTCATGTCGGCACCGTTGAACTCGGTCGCGTCATCGGCGGCCAGAATCTGTTTGGCGGTGATGCGCGCCATCTCGTAGCCCGGCGCCACCAGACCATAGACCTTGCCGCCCCACAGCGCGCATTCGCCAATGGCGTACACGTCCGGCGCGGAGGTGCGGCATTCGGAGTCGATCACGATGCCGCCGCGCTCGCCCACTGCCAGGCCGCAGGCGCGTGCCAGCTCATCACGCGGGCGGATGCCGGCGGAGAAGACGACCATGTCGGCTTCCAGGTGCGTGCCATCGGCAAAGTTCAGGCGGTGCGTGCCCGCTTCCCCATCGACAATCTCCACCGTGTTCTTTTGCGTGTGGACGGTCACGCCCAGGTCTTCGATCTTCCGACGCAGCATACGGCCGCCGCCATCATCCACCTGCATGGCCATCAGGCGGCCGGCAAACTCGACCACGTGTGTTTGCAGATGCATGTCGCGCAGGGCTTTGGCGCATTCCAGGCCCAGCAGGCCGCCGCCGATCACCACGCCGGTCTTGGCGCGATGGCCGCATTCGGCCATCGCTTCCAGGTCTTCGATGGTGCGGTAGACGAAGCAGTCCTTCCGGTCCTTTCCCGGCACGGGCGGCACGAATGGTGACGAGCCCGAGGCAATCACGAGCTTGTCGTACGGCAGCACCTCGCCGGTGGAGGCAGTCACCGTTTTGGCCGTGGTATCGATGGCGGTGGCGCGGGCATTGAGTTTAAGCACCACGTCATCGCGGTCGAAGAAACCCGGGGCGACCAGCGAGAGGTCTTCCGCCGTCTTTCCGGCGAAGAATTCGGAGAGGTGCACGCGGTCGTACGCCGGGCGCGGCTCTTCGCACAGCACCGTCACTTGCAGGTGGTGGCCGGGCGCGTGCAACAGGCTTTCCAGAAACTTGTGGCCCACCATTCCGTGGCCGATGACGACGATCTTCATGGTCATGGTGATGTTCCTTGTCAGGCGTTGGCGGCGGCCAGCGTGTTGTCGTACAGCGCTTGTTCACGCGCCTTGTGTTCTGCCGAGAAGCGCACAGCGATGGCGCAGATGGCGGACAGCGCCACCAGCACGCCAAGGATGGACAGCGTGGCCTGCGTGTCGGCCATGCCCTTGAGCAGGAAGCCTGCCGCCACCGCGCCAGCGTTGCCGCCCGCGCCGATGATGCCGGCCACGCCGCCCAGCGCACGGCGGTCGATGAAGGGCACCAACGCATACGTGGCGCCGCAGGCCATGTGGGTGAACAGGCCGAAACCGAGCATCGCGAGAATGGCGACCGTCACGCTACCGGCGTGGGCAAAGCCGAACAGGCCCAGGCCCTCGCCCAGCATCAGCAAGCACAGCAGCTGGGTGCGCGCATCCAACCCACGCTTCGCTGCCATGCGGTCCGACACGATGCCGCCCAGTGCGCGGGCAAACAGTGCCAGCAGGCCAAAGCTCGCGGCGGCCATGCCGGCAGCCGACAGCGACAGGCCAAAGTGATCGACGTAGTAAATGGCGGCAATGTTGTGGATGAAGATCTCCACGCCAAAGCACGCACCGTAGGTGACGAACAGCAGCCACACGCGGTAGTTGCTGGCGGCGGTGATGAAGCTGCCCCAGCCACCCTTCTTGCTGCCCTCGATGGCCTTGCCGGCGGCGCGCAGTTCTGCGAAGTTGCCTTCCGGGCAGTCTTGCGTATAGCGCCAGTACAGCGCCGCGACGATCAGCATGGCCACGCCCGGCACCACCATGGCAAGACGCCAACCCAGGCTCTGCGTCACGCCCAGCATCACGATGGCGGTCAGCAGCAGTGGCATCGTGCCCTGCGCCACGCCGCCACCCGCATTGCCCCAGCCGGCTGCTGCCGCGTTGGCCGTGCCCACCACGTTGGGCGCGAACATGACCGACGTGTGGTACTGCGTGATGACGAAGCTCGCGCCAATCGCGCCAATCGCCAGACGGAAGAACAGGAACGCTTCGTAGCTCTGCGACGTTGCCACGCCCAGCACGGGGATGGCCCCCAGCACCAGCAACCCGGTATAGGTCTTGCGCGGGCCGAAGCGGTCGCACAGCGGGCCGACAATCAAGCGCACGAGAATCGTCACCGCCACCGCGGCGATGTTGATGTTGGCGATCTGTCCGGGTGTGAGATGAAACTCGCCCTTGAGCACTGGCATGAGCGGCGCACAGGCGAACCACGCGTAGAAGCAGACGAAGAACGCGAGCCACGTCAGATGAAAGGCACGCATCTGCGGCGTGCGCAGGCTGAACAGATCGATTCGGGTGGCCCGAGTGGCATTGGCGGTCATGTCGAATCCCAGTTCCAAAAAAAGAAAGGCGCCCGAGAACCGGGCAGCACTTGCCGGGTTCTGGGACGCCGTTGTCCAAATGACCCTGAGCACCAGGGCCTTCACCACGAAGAGCGCGGATCGCCATTGACACGCGCAATGGTGCTACGCAACAGGTGTGCCAGCACCGGAAACCCTTGATCTATTGCGGTTTACAGCAGATGCGCACAGTTGCCGTGCCTCGCGCGCGGGCAGCGCAAAGCACGGTTTCGGTGCGAAGGCGGTTCGTTATGGTGCGGCACGGCAAACGCGGCACGCGCCAATGGAAGGCCATCGGCGCGTCACATGCTGGCGCCGAAGCCACACGGGGCGAAGCGAATGACGAGATCAGTACCCGTGCGTAACGAGCGACAGCACCGACAAATCCGGATGCGTGCCGTCGACAATGCTGCGCGCGACGAGCACCGCTTCCTCCATTGCCGCTTCCGGGCTGCGGAAGCTGTCGTCGCCATCGGCATGGAACGGCACAACGTGGCCGGGCTGTGCTGGGTTAGCGCCGGGGTGGCAGACGTAGCCGGTGTAGGTGTAGCGCGTGCTATCGACCCCGTTGGCCCGGATTGGGCTGGGCAGCACATGAATCTCGAACCCTTCGTAGAGTTCTAGCGGTGGAGCGGGCTGGTCAGACATGGTGGTCTCGCTTGTGACGTACGCCTACCGCGCCGGCGCTTTTGGCGCGGCTTGGCTGTCTTGTACCAACCAGTCTAGGTGATGGGGTGGGTTGTGGAATCCGGCGGTTTGGAGGGGATGGGGACTGCTGCATTGCGGCCAGGCCTGCGCCGGAGGCGCTGGCCGCACGGTGCCGCTACGCGCGTTTGATGAGCCGGAGGATGAACAGCAGGATCACCGCACCAATCACTGCCGTGATGATCGAGCCGATCCAGCCGCCGCCCAGCGAGATGCCCAGCACCCCCGCCAGCCAACCGCCGATGAATGCACCGACGATACCGACCACGATGTCGACAAAGATGCCAAAGCCGCCGCCCTTGACCAGCAGCCCGGCCAGCCAACCAGCCAGTGCGCCAATGATCAACCAGGCAATCAAACCGTGTGAGGCCATGTTTCCACTCCTGAGGATGTGCGTTTTAAGGGGTGTTGCTGCATAGGCATAGTAGGCGAAGACCACACATTCGCCATGTGGCGATTTCGTGGTTTTTGCAATTGCCGATAGCGCACAACAGCCCTCGCACGCACAGGCGAGCAGCTCAGCGGAACACGTTCACGGCCTCCACCAGGCGCGTAGCCTGAATGCGCAGGCCTTCTGCCGCTGACGCGCTCTGCCCGACCAGCGTGGCGTTTTCCTGCGTGACCTGATCCAGATGGTTGACGGCCTGGCTGACCTGCGTGATGCCTTCGGTCTGCTGCGCGGTGGCCAGGCTGATGTCGGCGATCATGGACGACACCTTTTTGACCTGATCGACGATGTCTTCCATGGTCTTGCCGGCCTGGTCGACCAGCCGCGAGCCGGACTCCACCTTGTCAACGCTGGTGCCGATCAGCTCCTTGATCTCCTTGGCCGCGCCGGCACTGCGTTGTGCGAGCGCGCGCACCTCGCCCGCCACCACCGCAAAGCCACGGCCCTGCTCGCCGGCACGCGCTGCTTCCACGGCCGCATTGAGCGCCAGGATATTCGTCTGGAACGCAATGCTGTCGATCACGCCGATGATGTCGGCAATCTGCTTGGCGCTCTGCGAAATCGCGCCCATCGTCGCCACCACCTCTTCCATGGCACGGCCACCGTTAAGCGCAGCCTGTGTGGCAACGCTGGATAGCGTGTTGGCCTGCCCGGCCGTTTCTGCATTGCTGGCCACCGTGGCGGTCATCTGCGTCATCGAGCTGGAAGTTTCCTCCAGGCTGGCCGCAGCCTGTTCCGTACGGATGTTGATGTCGCCGTTGCCCTTGGCAATCTCCTGGCTGGCCGATTGCACGTTGACCACCTGCTCGGCCACATCGTCGATCAACCAGCGGAACATCAGCCCGAGCTGGCTGATGGAGCGCAACGTTATGCCGATCTCGTCCGTGCGGTCGGCGATAGCGACTTTGCGGCTCTCGCCCGAAGCCACGCTCAGGGCGTGCTCCTGCAGCTTTTCCAGCGGCGTGGCGATCTGCACCTTCAATGACCAGGCGCCCAGCATCAGCGCCGCGAGCAATGCCACAGCAAAACCGCCAAGCGCCGTGCCAGACAAGCCGAACGCCCACGCCGCGGCCAGCAGCGTCGGCAACAAGGTGAGAAACGTGAGCCGAATGCGCCAGCGCACGGGCATGACCTGGAACACCGAGCGCCAGGCCATCCACCCGGTCCGCACGATCAAGCCCTTGTGGAACTTGCGGCTGCCGGCCTGGCCGGTGCGGAAATCCTTGTACAGCGCCTCGGCAGCGGCAATCTCCTCGCGCGAGGGCTTGGTGCGCACCGACATGTAGCCCGTCGGCTGACCATTGCGCACCACTGGCGTGGCATTGGCCCGCACCCAATAGTGGTCGCCATTCTTGCGGCGGTTCTTGACCAGCGCCGTCCAGGGCTGGCCAGCTTTAAGCGTGGCCCACATGTCGCCAAAGGCCTCCGGCGGCATGTCCGGGTGACGCACCATGTTGTGCGGCTGGCCCTCGATCTCCTCTCGGGAGAAACCACTGACCTCGACAAACGCCGCGTTCGCGTAGGCGATGTAGCTCTGTGTGTCGGTGGTCGACATGAGCGTGGCGTTGTCGGGGAACTCGTATTCGCGCTGGGTAACCGGTTCGTTGACACGCATGGCGGGGCCTCTCCTTGCTGATTTGTTTTACAAACGGGTTTTCGGCAGGAATCCGCACTTATTAATAGAAAAATCACCCCTCGTTAGTGGGGTATTAGATATAAATAGGCCGAACTCCCCGAGACGCCTTTAGATGAGAATGATTTTTCTTTATTGAGATCAGGTACATCGCCACAGATCCAACGTGACAAATCAGACCGGCAAAAAACCCTTATAAGAAAAGGAATTTAGTTTTTTACCACCATCATCCACGGCAACGGCGAACGCAAGGAGATGATCGTCATTTGCCCTGCCAAGGAAGTTCGCTCGATTATTCCAACGGATCACTTTCGATAATCACTCATATTGGTTAATTCATGGATTTTCACCTTGAAATTGCCTGGTCAATATAAAAAGCCATACGTTTGCTTGGCAAAAAATCTCACATGCAAGAGCCCTAAGAAACGCGGGTAGACGGAAGGCCTACCATCCGGCCTGAGACCTGCCGTGAAGTTCGCCTCGAGGGGTTCCGCCGTCGGGCTCCCGCCCTCTTGAACTCAAAGATGAAATCAGAGAACTAAGGTTCACAGGACTTTAGGTAGGTGCGCATCCAACGCTGGATCGTGTGCCCAGCTTGTCGACGCGCTCTTCCGGGCTCGTATGAACCCCTGCTCGCCACGCGCTCCTGTCGCCCGCGACCCCGGTCACGTAGCCGTCCGCTGGCAGCGCCGAATCACCCGCGGAATTCTGTTTCCAGGCGCGCGATGATCACTGGGATCGCTTGGCGGTGCGAGCGCGCTCCCACATCACCAAACGCGCCGGAATCCGCACGTCCCCGTCGCCATCAGCGGTTGCCTCGTATCGTTGCCGGCAACATCTCGTCCGTGCCCCTCAGCAACGCCAACGTTGCCGCAACACAGGATGCCGTCGACTCGCAGCCGGTATCAAACGAAAGCGCCGGGGCCTGTGGGGGCTCATAGGCATCGCTGATGCCGGTGAAGTTGGTGATTGCCCCAGCGCGTGCGCGCTTGTATAGCCCCTTCGGATCACGCGCTTCGCACACCGACAGCGGCGTCGCCACGTGCACCTCGAAAAAACGTGATGCGCCGACGATCTGTCGAGCGCTATCCCGGTCTTTGCGGTAAGGCGAGATCAACGCGGCAATGGCCCACGTACCGGTGTTGTTGATCTGCGCGCACCATTGCGCGACGCGGCGGACATTCTCGCTGCGGTCTTCCCTGGAGAACCCGAGGTCGGGGCAGAGCTGCTTGCGCACGACATCGCCATCGAGCACGCGGCAAGGCACGCCCTGCGCGGTGAGCGATTCCGCCAACGCCAGCGCGAGCGTCGTCTTGCCGGCGCCGCTCAGCCCAGTCAGCCAAAGCGTGGAAGGAATCCGTTGCATGTCATGCCCCTGAGCGTGTTTTGCAGATCGGTGTGAGTGCCAGTAGCGCGGGCCATTGCCCAGCCCAGTCGCCATCGTGGGCAAGGCCCAGCACGGTGTCGGCTTGCGCGCATCGGTCGCCAACGGCCCGCACGAAACGTTGCGCCACTTCCGGCGGCACCACAGTGTCTTCCGCACCGCTGAAATGCACTTGCGGAACCGTTGCCACGCGCGATGCCACGTCGATCGGATTCATGGATTCCGGCATCGCCGAGACCGCGTGCTGACGGTTGATGAACTCGATATCCAGATTGCCCGCCACGGTACGGATGGACGCGACGTCGGTACGGTATGCAGCAACCAGCACGGCGATCGCTCCGCCTCCGGAATAACCGACAAGGTGAACGAGCTGGCCCGGCAACTTCGCACCGAAATGGCCTACCGCCTCATTCATCGTTGCCACCACTTCCGGCGCGAAGCGCTTGCCAGTCCAGTACGGCACGCCGCATTGCGGGTTCAGCGCCATGGGTGTGAATTGGCATGGGCGCGCGAGGTACACCACGTTCGGTGACGGGTCCGCGGCTGCCAGGGCAAGCGCAGTGGCATGGCGCGGTGTCGGGTCAGCAGACGGTTCGACGCGGGAGATCCACGCCAGCCCATCTCCTTCGATATAGATGGTGAGGGGCTGGTCTGGGCGCGTGATGCGCGCGAATGCCGTCAGGACGAAGTGGTCGGTCTTCACCAGCTCTCGATGCAATTGGAACGGTGCCGCCAATGCGTCTGCGTGCGCGTTGCGGTCGAGCGTCGCGCAGTCAGACAGTAGCGCACAAAACACGAGCAACAGCAGCCAGAAGAGGGGTTTCTGTGCGCGCATCATCCTTGCCCGCCTGCAAGCTGGGCCAACGCCTGCGCCATGTCACCCATGACGCTGCCCCAATCGCCACGAGACGGTTGGCGGAACAGGCGCACGCTCGGGTACCACGGCGTATCGTTGCGGCCGAGCAACCAACGCCAGTCCGGCACGAACGGCAGCATCACCCACGCAGGGCGGCCCAGCGCACCGGCCAGATGCACCGGCGACGAATCCACCGAGATCAGCAGATCAGCCACGGCGAGGATGGCAGCGGTGTCTTCAAAATCCTGGATCTCGTCGCTGAGCGACACCATCGCCATACCCGGCGGCGGCGATGCGGCCTGCTGGGCAGCCGGCCCTTTCTGGATGGAGAGGAAGGTGACATCGGGCCGGCACAGTGGTGCGAGGTCTACCAGCCTCATCGAACGGTTGGCGTCATTGACGTGCGTGGGGCGCCCGGCCCACACCAGCGCCACCAGTGGGCGCGGCAAACCGGCCAGACGTGCCTGCCACTTGGCTACACGCTGCGGGTCTGCCGACAGATACGGAGTTGTGCCAAGCAAGTCTGCGAGCTTCAGGCCCATCACCATGGGAAGGCTCATCAGCTCGCAATGCACGTCGAACGCGGGCGGCAGGTTGCCGCGCACGGTCAGCGCATCGAAACCGCTGCAGCGGCTGGCCAGCGATGCGCTCTCCGCGTTCACCTCCAGGATGACGCGCGCGCCGCTGCGCTCCTTCGCCCAGCGCACCATGCGCAGGAACTGGAAGGTATCGCCGTAACCCTGCTCATCGTGGATCAACAGCGTCTTGCCGGGGATGGGCTGACCAGTCCAACGCGGGCGCTGGACCTTGCGCTCGATCGCTGCCGTGTGCGGCATGCCGTAGCGGTGGTGATACTCGCGCCAGCCGCGCTCAAAGTTGCCTTGCAGCAGCAGCGTTTCCGCCAGGTTGAAGCGTGCGGTGAGATTGCCGGGCATGTTGGCAACCAGCATCTCCTGGATGGCCTGTGTCTCGGCAATCTTGCCTTGCGGGCGAATCGCGTCGGCCAGCAACTGCCACAACACGAGCGGCCCCGTGCCGGACGCCAGAAACGGACGTACGAACGCCTCCGCTTCGGTCAAGCGCCCATCGACCAGCAGCGCGCGGCCTTGGCGCTCGACCGTCGCGACATCAACCGTATTCATGTTCATGGCGCGCTGATCCCGAGTGCGGCGAGCAGCGGGCCGAGGTGGTTTGCGTGCTTCTGCCAGCGCCCCTTGGACGTGGTGTAGATCGGCTGGCGTACCTGGTTGACGCTGGCGGTGCGCACCACGCGGTCGTTTGCGTGGAACTGCAGGCAGGCGTCTTCCCAGGGCAGGCCGAGGAAGCTGACCAGGCGCCGCGCCTCGCCCTCCAGGTCATCCACCACGTGCTCATAGTCCACTTCGGTGAAGCGATCGGCCGGCAGGACTTGGGCCCAGTGGGCCATCAGCTTCTGATAGTCGGTGTAGAACTCGCCAAGCTCCGCCAGATCGTAGGAGAACGGCTGCTCACCGCCGAATTGCTTGGTGTAGCACGACAGGCACGTATCCACCGGATTGCGCCGGCAGTGGATGATGCGCGCACCGGGCAGGATCAGCGGAATCAGCCCCGCATACATGAAATTGCCCGGCATCTTGTCGATCAGGCGTTGTCGACCTTGTGCCAGCGGTTCGATACGGTCCAGGTAGGCGCGGCCCAGGTGTTGCACGCCCGCTGCCGTCAGCGCCTGCCCAATATCGGGAAACGGCCCGGCGCCCTCCACCACCAGACGCAGCGTCGAAAGCTCGCCCGCGCCCGTGACCTGCGAGTGCGACGACAGAATTTGCTCGACCAGCGTAGTGCCCGAGCGCGGCATCCCGACGATGAAGACCGGCAGATCGGACTGCGCGCCGGCGCCCGCCAAGGGTGCCATCCGCTCGGCGGTGAAGACTTCAGCGATGCGCTGCATCCATTGCCGGGTCGCCTTGGCGTCGTAACCGAACGTCGAGCGCTTCTGCTGGTTTGCGGTATGCAGGTGCGCGAAGGCCCGCGGCGCATCCTGCAGGTCGAGGTAGGCCTTGCCCAGCGCGAAATGCGCTGTGATGCGTTCGCTCAATGGCTTCGGTGCCTCGCTGGCGAGCCAGGCCTCGATGGCGTCGACATCCGAATCACCAGCCTGGAATGTCTTGGCTTCGGCGCGCGCCGTCAGCACCCGCACAGAACCGGGGAACATCGACAGCACCCGATCGAACGCCGCCCGAGCGGCCTCTTTCTGGCCTGACTCCATCAGGAGCGTGGCGCACCCGACCAATGCCTCTTCCGCCACTGTGCCGGGCAACGTTGCAGCCTGCTCGAAATGCGCGAGCGCCTGGTCGGTTTGACCCAGCCCCTGCAGCACCTGAGCCAGCGCGTGATGGGCTTCGGCACTGCGCGGCGCCAGGGTCACGGCCTGCTGTGCGCACGCGAGCGCAGCGTCCAGGCGCTCCAGTTGCTTCAACGCCTTCGCCCGGGCGACGAGTCCGGCGGGATGCTGTGGTGCAAACGACTGCAACGCATCCAACGCCTGCAGCGCCGCGGCATGCCGATGGCGCGTCGCCTCCGCATCGGCCAGGTTCAGGTAGGCATCAATCAGATGCGGGCTGAGTTCGATGGCCAGGCGCGCCTCTGCGGCGGCCTGGTCGTACTGCCCGTGCGCAGTCAGCAGGAAAGCGAGATTGCTGTGCGCCTCGGCATAGTGCGGGTTCAGCGCCAACGCCTGGCGGTAGTGCTGCTCGGCCCGGCCTAGCCTGTCCAGACGCCTGTACGTATTGGCCAGATTGTTGTGCGCTTCTGGCGCATCAGGCGTGAGCGCCACAACCCGCTCCAGGCACGCGAGGCTCTGCTCCAGCTTGCCGGCTTCCTGCAGCAGGATGCCGAGATTGCTCCAGCCCGGGACCAACGATGGGTCCAGCGTCACTGCGCGTTCGGCCGCTTCCTGTCCTTCGGCCAGCATACCCTTCTGGCGATACATCTCCGCCAGGTTGCTGAAATAGATGGCGGGTGCGCGTGGGGCCATGCAAGCCTGACGCACGTGCGCAATGGCCAGATCCAGGTTGCCATAGGCATGCGCCATGAGCCCGAGCAGGTGCAAGGCATCGGCCTGCCCCGGCCACGCCGCCAGCACACGCTGGCAATAGATTTCGGCTTCGGCCGCCTGGCCTGCGTTCCAGTGTGCATGCGCACGGTTGAGCGCTTCGGGAATGCTGATTGGGTCGGAATTGAGCGCGCTCGACATGCGTGGCTCCAATGAATCAAATGGGGAAAAACCAGTCCGATCGGACCGCCTGCGGGAGTCTGGTTGACCGCCCCCCCATAAAGCAATGAGCGCGCTCCCCCTTTCGGGAGGCGCGCCATTGGCACATCACTTCAAGACGTTAGAACAGCTGGCGCAGTTGCAAGCTGCCGGCATGCGATACATACCCACTACCCACTTGCAGCGAGTAACGCGCGCTGATGCTCAGGTTGTTTGCCCGCAGCAGCTTGACGCCGGCCGAGATCACCGCCAAATCCGTCACCGGGCTGGCACCCAACGACGTGAAGCTGGTCTGGCCCGTCGGGTCGGCCGCGAAGCTGGCTTGCGTCTGCGTACGCGTGTTGTTGTACTCATGACGCCATGCCACCTGCAGTTCCGGCACGAGCGTGCCGTACGAGGTTGCCAGCTCACGCGAGAACTTCACGCCGATGTCGCTGGTGACCGACGTCGTGTGTGACGCACCCACCGACAGCGCTGCACCATTGCCGCCCGACTCGGTATAGCCGTTCTGACGCAGGTAGCCATACGTCAGGCTGGCCAGCGGCGTGACCGTGGCAACGGCGGTCGCAAACGGATACCCGGCTTCCGCGCGGGCCACGTACTGCGTGCCGCTGAAGCTGCCGTCGGCATTGCCCGAGAAGCCGGCAAAGTTGACGGCGCGGGTGGTGTCGTAGTGCTGCTGCACGGCACCCGCCGACAGGTTTGCGTACCACGGGCTGCCCGTGTAACTGGCGTAACCCATTAGGCCGAACGAGTTCACACGCGTCGAGTTGCCGTCGGTGTCGCCCGTGTTGCTGATCTTGGCGTTGCTGTAGCTGAACACGCCGCCTGCACGCCAGGCATCGCTGACCGCGTGATCCACGCCGAACAGCAGGCCGCCGAAGTTGGCGCTGTAGCCATCCACCTGATCACGTTGGCCCTGGTGTGCGTGACCGCCGAATGCCTGGCCCCACACGCCCCATGCCGGACCGGCTTCACCGGTCGAGACACCGCTCAGGCCGCCGGCCTGGGCAAGGCGCACGCTGTCCGCATGCGTGGAGATGATGTTGAGCACATCCAGCGTCGGTGCCAGTGCGGCCTGGGCGGTCGAGCCCTGCGACACCGGGTTCAGTTGCTTGCCGGCGCGGTTGGCCGCGTCGCTACTGCCCAGGTTCAGCGCCATCGAGGCGTTGTACAGGTTCAGCAGGCCCGGATCGCTGATGCCGGTGTACTGCGACAGGCCGGTGAGTGCCGCTTGGGCATTCGGCACGGTCGCCGACGGGGTGGGAGCCGGGGCAGGCGCGGGAGCCGGTGCCGGGGCAGGTGCCGGCGAAGGGCTCGTGGTCGGGATCAGAGCTGCGCTGACCACGGTCACCACCAGATCGCTACGACCATTGGCCGTGACGTTCGCACCCGTCAGCACGCTGTTGTAGCCGCGGATCGAATACCGGAGCGTGCCTTCGTTGTAGTTCGTGCCGGTGCTGGACGCATCGACGATCACATAACGCTGGCCGGCCGCAAACGGATACGGGTTGACCTGCGCAAACGAAACAGCCGAGCCCGAAGCGATGTTCGCCGCGCCCGAGACAATCAGTCGGCCATAGCCGCTGTCGCCCGTCAGGGCGCCGTTGGCGACCGCACCGGTGTTCACGCCAATCTGCAGCGTACCGGCCGCGCTCTGGTTGTAGGTGCCGAAGATGTTGATTGCGTTGTTGACCTGCAGGACTGCGCCCGTGTTGCTCACGGCCACCTGACCGGTGGGGGTCGGGGCGGCAGAGGCAACGCGAACGCTGGCCAGGTTAGGGGGGGTCGTTGCGACACCAATGTTGTCGTTCAACACCAGGTTGCCCGAGCCGAATACGACGCCCGCGCTGGGGCTGGCGATGGTGCCGATCGTTCCGCCAAAGCCGGTCAGCGTGCCGAACGTCGTGCCCGTTCCACCATTGATATTCAGGCTCTGCGCGGAATTGTTAACGATATTGCCCGCGATCGTGCCCGCATTGGTGATTGTGCCAAGCGTGCCGGCTGTATCGTTGTGGATCGCGTAATCGCTGCCGGTAATGAAGCCGTTATTGGTCAGCGTGCCGATGATGCGATTGGTGTAGATACCCACATGCGAGCCGTTGATCACCCCGCTATTGGTCAACGTACCGATCCCGCCAAGGTTGTAGACGCCCGTCATACCACCTTGGATGGTGCCGCTCGCAGCGTTGCTCAGTGTGTTGATCGCGCCCCTGTTGCCGACGCCCCAGCCCACGATGGTGCCCGCGCCAGTGCCACCGAATCCGCTGATGTTGCCGGTATTGCTGAGCGCGACAATGGTCCCGGAGTTCACAATGCCGGCGCCACCACCACCGTTGCCAATAAACATGCCAGCGCCACCGTTACCACCCTGGCCACGGATGGTGCCAGCGTTGTTCAACGTGGTGATCAACGCGGAGTTGAGCAGCCCAATCCCGCCGCCCCCAGCACCACCAGCGCCTCCGGGCAAGCCCAGACCACCGGAACCGCCGTTACCACCGATGCCCTGAATCGTGCCACTGTTGTTCAGCGTCGTGATACTGCTTGCCTGGAGGCCGAACGCTGTGTTGCCAGCACCACCTGCCCCTCCAGGCCCCGGGATCGGCGGCGCAGGTGGAAGCAGGGTGCCGCCGTTCGCACCGTTGCTCCCTGCCTGGCCGTTAGCACTGATGATGCCGCCGGCCATGTTGTTCAACGTATCAATCGAGCCGCCGTAAGAGGCCATCCCAACAAAGCGCCCGGTGATCGCACCGCTGTTGGTGAGCGTGCCGACGACGCCAGAGCTTATCAGCGCAGTGTTGGAAGTGATGATGTTTCCAGCGCCGGTCACCGTGTAGTTGCCGGTACTCCAGGTCTGCAGGGTGGTGAGCGAGGTGCTGACAGTCGTATCGGCCGCAGCGATGGCCGGGGCCATGCTGGAGAGCGCGGCCGCGATTGCCAGCGTCAAGGTGCTCTGTTTAGGAAACTGATTGCGTTGAGCCATTGTTTTTGTACCTGAGATAGGCGGTTGAAGGGCCAATCCGAGCCGCGCCCCGGCACACGTGTTGAGGCTCAAGGCCTGCCTGTCGGCTTCCCCGAGCCTCAACACGTTGCGGTTTGCTTGCGTCGAACGACTTCCCCGTTTCGCAATCCGGTACGTTCCCGGCAAATGGCGCTGTTATGTTCTGCGCGCCTCTGCAAGCTACGTTCTTGGATCAGGCAAACCTGCCGGCTGGCTCTGTTTTGATGCGGCACCGAATGCCGCAAGCGAGCGTTTGACCGACAGCCCTGAGCCGCTACCGACTCCCCCCGGACTGCTGACACATGTGTGTCGGGCCCGATAGTGACGATGTTTTTTGGGCCAGTCTTGACCGTGCGTCTCAGTTTTTGGAAAGTTCCGCGCAATGTGGAAATTTCTATAAGATCCCTGCGCTACCTCAACACCACACGCTGCACAGGAATGCCTCGCATGCCCCCTCGGGCCCACAACACCGCGCACCAGGACAGTGCATGAGCCGGATCGTTTTTGCGTGGGAGCTGGGTGAGAACCACGGGCACCTGTGGCGCCTGCTCCCGATTGCCCTGGCGCTGCAGGCAAACGGCCATGAGGTGATGTTCGGGCTTAAACCAATGGCCCTGGCCCAGCGCTATCTGGCGCCCCATGGCATCCGCTGGTTTGCCTGCCCCGCCCCTGCAGACATCACGGCGCTGGGCCGCGAGATTGCGACCTACGTCGATATTCTTGCCACCTACGGCGCCACGCAACCCGATCTGCTGGGCGGCATGGTGCAGGCCTGGCAACACCTGTACGCCGCGCTCGAACCGGATCTCGTGGTGATCGAGCACGCGCCGCTTGCCTTGCTGGCGGCCAAGCGGGCAGGCATTCGCAGCGTCCAGGTCGGCACCGGCTTCACCATCCCCCCTACCCTGTCTCCGGCGCCGTGCTTCCGGCCGTGGGAAGCGGACCACGCCGAGGCACGCGCGCAAACGCAGGCGGCAGTGGAGCGCACCATCCAGGCGTTGTTCGACCAGCCGCAGGCGCTGACGACATTGCTCACCGCAGACCAGACGCGGCTGCTGACGCTGCCGGAGCTGGACCACTACGCAGCATCGCGGCCGCCCGGCACCACCTTCCTGGGGCCAGTGCCTGAGCCAGATACCGGCGAACGCGTGCAATGGCAGCAGCCCAACAAGCCGCACGTCTTTGTATATCTGCACACGCAGCCCTGGCTGGGGACCGTGCTGACGGCGCTGGAGGCGTCCGGCGCCGAGGTGATTGCCGTCATTCCCGATATCAGCAACGAACTGGCGAGCCGCCACCGCGGCCTGCGGCTATTCCGGCGGCCTGTGCAAATGGCGCCCTTGCTGCCCAGCTGCACGCTGGCCATCACCCACGCAGGCCATGGCACGGCATTGAACTGCTTATTGGCCGGCGTGCCGATGTTGCTGCTGCCGCTGCATATCGAGCAATTGATGGTGACCGAGCGTGTGGCCGCAACGGGCGCCGGCCTGGGGATCCTGCCCGCCTATGTGGAGGCCCGCTTCGGCCAGGTACTTCACGATGCCTTGGCCAATCCGCAGTACCGCGACGCCGCACGCACCATTGCAGTGCGCTACCAGAGCTTGCCGCGCGACCGCGTTCTGAAAGCCGTCACCGGGCTGATCGAGGACGTGCTGGCGCAGCGCTGTTAGCCGACGCCACTCCGCACGCGAGGTGTTGGTCTTGTGTCTCACCCTTTTGTAGGGGAATGCGCCGTCGCGCGTGATTGCACGTGTTTTCTTCGCTACAGTCCCAGCCATAAGACGCCGTACATAACAGCACAACCACAAAATACTCACGAGGCGGGGACTCTCTTGCATGGCACATTGCGTGTTCACGGTTGACGTTCGCTCGCCGTGCGAATCGTCGCTTGCGCACAGTGATCCGCGATGAGCACCGCATTGAACGACGACGCCCTCCACACTGCGCCAACGCTCAGTCGCCTGTTGTTGCCGCCAGCGCCACCAACGCTCGCACCGGGCATCGTGCACAGCGATTTCAGCGTGCAAGGCGACGCCCGCCAAAGCTTTTTGGCTTGGCAAGAGCGGATGAGCCCGGTCTATGACATACGGCCACCATCAAAGCAGGCCGACGATACGTTCAACGCATCGCTGTCACGCTACACGATCGACAATCTCAGCCTCTTCGACTTTCACACCGGCCCCAATCTGGCCGTGCGATCGTTGGGTCGGGTCTCGACCGAGAGCGTTCGTGATGTCACGTTCAGCATCTTCCTGGCAGGGCCGCCGTCGCAATTTCAGGGTGGCAAGCCGCGCGCTGACGCCGCGCATATCCCGCGCGTGCCAAGCATCCTCGCGCTGGACATGGACCAACCGTGCACCATCCGCAGCTTTGAGGGGCGACTCCTTCTTCTTTTTGTGCCGCGTGCGCTGGTGGAACAGTCATTCCCCGATGCGGCTTCGCTGCATGGCCGCTGGGTGCACGCCACCACCCCGCTGACGCGCTTGCTGATTGAGCATGTCGTGGCGCTCAGGCAGCAGATCGTTGGGCTGAGCAAGGAGGCGGCGCAGCGGGCCTTTCTCACCGCGGTGGAGCTGATCCTTGCCGCCTATGGGCGGCAGGCGGGCCTGGCCGGCAACGCCCGCGCGGCGGTGCGCGCGGCCGTCTATGGGAAAGTGCGGCGGCATGTTGAGAGCAATCTGCGTGATCCGAACCTGTCGCCGGAAAGCGTGTTGGCATCGCTGCATTTCTCGCGCGCAAGCGTGTACCGCATCTTCGAACACGATGGCGGCCTGGCCGCATATATCCGCAGTCGCAGGCTACGGATGGCCGCCGACGAACTGGTGCGCTTTCCGCAGCGGGGCATACAGGACGTTGCCTCGGGGCTGGGCTTCAACGATGCATCGAGCTTCACCCGTGCCTTCCGTCGCGCGTTCGACATCGCGCCCCGCGAACTCCACGAATACGCACCGTTGCTCCAGCACGGCCACGCCAAACGTGAGCGCTTCACCTAGAAGCCACGGGCCATTGACCCTCGCCAGGCTCCGCCAAGCCCCATAAAACCACGGCGCCGTCACTTTGCAGGCAAGGTGTTGGGCCTGAGCCTCACCCTTTAGGGGGGAGCGCTGCGCGCGATTTGTTCGCTACAGTCCTCATCACAATAAGCAGTTCATAAGCTGTACCACAGCACAGAATACTCACGGGGCGGGACTCTCTTGCATGGAACATTGCGCGTTCACGGCTGACGCTCGCTCGCCGTGTGACCCCTCCATCGCTTACAGCCATTTCGATACGTGCAAGCAGACGCATCAGCAGCCTCTACTGGCATGGCGAGAGCGGGTCGGCCACATCATCGACGTTCTGCCATCACGCGCTGATCTGGAGAAGCCGTTTCACGCCGCCATCGATCGCTACACGGTCGGTGATGCGACGTTCACCGATTGCCGGTCCGATGCGATGCTGCTGGACCGTTCGCTTGCGCGCATTTCGACTGATTCCATCCGCGATTACGCTTTCCATGTGTTCCTGCAAGGCGGTGTCAACGATGTTGCTGTGCGCTCGTCCTCATCGCGCGACAACACGCTGGCTGCCGGCAGCATCCTCGCCCTGCACATGGGTCAGCCCGTTCGCATGCAGCGCAGCGCCTGCCGGGTCGCCACCATCTTTGTGCCGGGCGCACTCGTGGGAGAAACGTTTCCCGACCCTGAGGCGATCCACGGTCGCTTGATCGAGAACACGACGCCGCTCACGCAACTGATCGTCGAGCACGTGACGGCGCTGAGCCGTGACATTCCAGACATGAGTGCACACGCCGCGGGCAGCGCCATTCATGCGAGCACGCAACTCCTCGTCTCTGCATTCGGCAAGCAAGCCCAACTGAGCGGCAATGCCCGCGCTGCGGCACGGGCCGCCATGTTCGGTCGGGTGCGGCGGTACATCCAGATGCATCTGCGCCAGGAAGACCTCTCGCCAGAAACCGTGTTGCAAGCACTGCAGCTGCCTCGCCAGACGCTGTATCGTCTGTTTCAGCACGAGGGCGGTCTGGGTGCGTACATCCGCCACCTGCGGTTGCGGGAGGCGGCAGATGAGTTGGTCCAGCGCCCCGACCTGACCGTGACGGACATCGCGTTCGGGTTGGGTTTCAAGAGCTCGTCCGATTTCACGCGGGCGTTCCGCCGTGCCTATGACATGGCGCCGCAGGACTTCCGGGCGCTGACGGGCAAGACGTTCTACGCGCAGCCCAGGGTGTCGCACAGCGCGCAGGTTGCAATCAGCGCGTAAGACGTCGCGGTTTCAGGCCATCGGTTTCAGGCTACTGCGCGGCGCTCCTTGAACGCGAGCACCGCCAAGAAACTCACCAGGCATGCGGGCGCCACATACCAGGCTGCGGATACTGGATCGCCCGTCCATTTGATCAGCCCAGTGATGATGAATTGCGCGGTGCCACCAAACAGCGTGACACCCAGCGCATGCGAAATCGCAAAGCCGCTGGCGCGCACGCTTGCCGGAAACGCTTCAAGAACAAGCAATGCGCCGATGCTGGTGCCCAGCGCCAACAACACGCTAATGACGGCTGTCCCGAACAACACGGTCAGCGGCCCTTTTGCGTGCGCCATCATCGCGAAGACCGGATACGCAAGCAGCGGCGACACCACGACGAGCAGCAACGTCGACAGCGTGGACGACAAGAACCCGATGATGGCCGGCATGTGCAACACGCGCGTCACGTAGCTCGGCATGAAGGTGATGACGGCGTAGACCGGCACCGTGCTCCAGATCTTCGTCAACGTGGCCAGCACAAGCGTTCCACCGTGCTCCCGGCACAGCTCGACGATCGGGATGGAGGTGCTGCGACCGGAAGCACCACGAGCCGGGCTATCGACCAGCTGACGCCGCAGGTAGAGACCCGCCGGCACAATCAGCAATCCAATCAGGAAGGGAATGCGCCAACCCCACTGCGTCAGGCTCGCCGGCGACATCGTGCTCGTGAGCAGTGTGCCCAGCAACGCACCGAACAACGCAGCCGCAGCCTGACTGGCGTATTGCCAGCTGACCAGAATCCCGCGTTGTGATGGCGGCCCGGCTTCCATTGCGAAGGTCACGGCCGCCCCCACCTCGCCCCCGGCGGCAAAGCCTTGCAGCAAGCGACCGACGAGGATGATGCATGGTGCCGCCACGCCAATCGCCGCAAAGGGTGGACATACGGCGATTGCGGCCGTCCCTGCGGCCGTCAGCCAGATGGTGATCGTCATGGCCGCGCGGCGGCCGACCCGGTCTGCGTAGGCGCCGATCACCATGGCACCAAGTGGCCGCATGAAGAAGCCAACACCGAAGGTGCCGACCGCAAGCAACAGCGACGTCATCGGATCGGTGGCCGGAAAAAACTGGTCACCGATCATCACCGCGAAGTAGCTGAACACCGTGAAGTCGAACAACTCGAGACACGTGACAAGCGATGTCGCAATGACGACCTTGAGCAGTTCGCGACGGGAGTTCGCGTTCGCGGCGCGCAGATCGCGTGTCATAGGTGGGAGCATATCGGCATTGTTGTTTTTGATTCACCTCGAGCGCAACCCATCTCCCCTCCGATTGACGTCACAGGAATGGCATGCTCGTTAATGCCGTCCATACCCTCTTTCTCAAGAAACTCTGAGACTCTGGACCGTCAACGGTGAGACGGATGCCATTGACTTTGAGACCGGACAGCCGCGACAGCGCGCCGCATTGTGCAAACGCACAAGACGACTAAACTTTCATAAATTCCTGAAAATTGAGAAAGATCAAAACCATGCAACTTTCTCCCTTGAAACAGCGCTTCGTCTTGCACTTTGGCGAGATGGGCAGCCGCTGGGGCATCAACCGCACGGTTGGGCAGATCTATGCGCTGCTTTATGCGGCACGCGAACCGATCAACGCCGACGAGATTGCCGAGGCGCTGGGCTTCTCGCGCTCGAACGTGAGCATCGGGCTGAAGGAGCTGGAGTCGTGGAAGCTGGTGCGGCTCTCGCACAAGCCTGGCGACCGGCGCGAATACTTCTCGGCCCCCGACGACATCTGGACCATCTTCCGCACGCTGGCTGAAGAGCGCCGCAAGCGCGAGATCGACCCCACGCTTTCGCTGCTGCGCGACGTGATGCTCGAATCCCCCACAGACCCGGATGACCGCCACGCCCAGGCGCGCATGAAGGAGATGTACCAGCTCATCACGCTCATGACCAACTGGTTTGACGACGTGCAGAAACTCGATGCCGACTCCTTGCAGCAGCTCATGAAGATGGGCGCCAAGGTGCACAAGCTGCTGGAAATGAAGAACAAGCTTGCCGTCGTGGTTGGCGGCAAATCGAAGTAGCCCCGAGAAGCACCATGTCACTTGATCCTGTTGCCCTGGCGCGCATCCAGTTCGGCGCCAACATCACGTTCCACATCCTCTTTCCCACCATCAGCATCGCGCTTGCTTGGGTGCTGCTGTTCTTCAAGCTGCGCTACCGCAAGACCGGCGACGAGGCCTGGATGGCCGCGTATCGGCTGTGGGTGAAGGTCTTTGCGCTGACCTTTGCGCTGGGCGTGGTGTCCGGCGTGACGATGAGCTTTCAGTTCGGCACCAACTGGCCGGGCTACATGAACACGGTGGGCAATATTGCGGGGCCGCTGCTGGCGTATGAGGTGCTGACCGCGTTCTTTCTGGAGGCCAGCTTCCTCGGCATCATGCTGTTCGGCACGAACCGTGTAAGCCCGCGCGTTCACACGCTGGCGACGTTCCTGGTGGCGCTGGGCACGACCATCTCGGTGTTCTGGATCATCGCGCTCAACTCGTGGATGCAGACACCCACCGGCTACGTGATGATCGATGGCCGCGCGCATCCGCAAAGCTGGCTGGCGATCATCTTCAACCCGTCGTTCCCATATCGGTTCACGCACATGCTGCTGGCCTCTGGGCTGACGGTGTCGTTCCTGCTGGCAGGGCTTTCCGCCTATCGCTGGCTGCGCAATGACCGCGGTGCCGACGTGCGTGCCAGCCTCAAGACGGGCGTGGTGCTGGCAGCCGTGCTGATCCCCTTGCAGATCGTCGCAGGCGATGCACACGGCCTGAACACGCTGGAGCACCAGCCGGCCAAGCTGGCCGCCATGGAAGGCATCTGGCAGACCGAGCGCGGCGTGCCCGCCGTGCTGTTCGGCATCCCGGATGCCGCCACGCGCAGCAACCGCTTCGAGATCGCCGTGCCCAAGCTGGCATCGCTGTATCTGACGCACTCGCTCGATGGTGAGGTCAAGGGGTTGGATCAGTTCGACCAGCACCCACCCGTGGTACCGGTGTTCTTTGCCTTCCGCCTGATGGTGGGCGTGGGGCTGCTGATGCTGGCGGTGTCATGGGTCAGCGCATGGCGCCTGCGCCGTAACGGAGAACTGCCGCGCTGGCTCGCGCGCACCCTCGTCGCGATGACGTTCTCCGGCTGGGTAGCCGTGGTCGCCGGCTGGTACGTCACAGAGATTGGCCGGCAGCCGTGGCTCGTCTACGGCGTACTGACCACCGCGCAGGCGGCCTCCACCGTGCCTGCCCAGATGATTGGCACGACGCTGGCGATGTACCTCGCGCTGTACGCCTTCCTCATCGCTTCGTATATCGGCGTGGTGTTCTACCTGGCCCGCAAGGCCGGCGGCGCCATCGACCCGACTGACGCCGACATTCCGGGCAAGCACAGCCCCCAACTCTCCGCCCCCGTTGCGAGCCACGCATGAGCCCCCTCCCTGACCTCTCCCAACCCGCCGGCTGGCTGCCGGTGGTCTTCATGGCCCTGATGGGCATTGCCGTGCTGGCCTACGTGGTGCTGGACGGCTACGACCTGGGCGTCGGCATCCTGCTGCGCCGTGCCGATGATGCCGAGAAGGACACGATGATCGCCTCCATCGGCCCGTTCTGGGATGCCAACGAAACCTGGCTCGTACTCGGCGTCGGCCTGCTGCTGGTGGCGTTTCCTGCCGCGCATGGCGAGATCCTGGGCGCGCTGTACTTGCCCGTCGCCATCATGCTGTTCGGGCTGATGCTGCGAGGCGTGGCGTTCGACTTTCGCGTCAAGGCACGCGCGCACCACAAGCCGTGGTGGAACCGTGCGTTCTACGCAGGCTCCGTCATCGCCACGGCGGCGCAGGGCCTGATGCTGGGGCTGTACATCACGGGTTTCCACTACGACACCGCCAACATCATCTTCGCGATCTGCACGGCGGGCGGGCTGATTGCCGGTTACCTGCTGCTGGGTGCCACGTGGCTGATCATGAAGACCGAAGGCGCGCTGCAATTGCGCGCGGTGCAGTGGGCGCGCGGCAGCCTGTGGTTCACGGCGCTGGGCGTGGCCGCGGTGTCGCTCGCCACGCCGTGGGTCAGCACGCGCGTGTTCGACAAGTGGTTTGCCTTGCCCAACATCATTCTGCTGGCACCCGTGCCGCTGGTGACGGTGGTGCTGTTCGGCCTGATCGATTGGGTGCTGCGCCGTCTACCGCAGCAGATTGCCAAGGGGGATGAACACCTGATCTGGGCACCCTTTGTGGGCACCGGCGCCATTTTCTTGCTGGCGTTCAACGGCCTGGCCTACAGCCTGTTCCCGTACCTGGTGGTGGACCGGCTCGACATCTGGCAAGCGGCCAGCGCGCCGGAGTCGCTCGAGTTCATGCTGGTGGGCGTGGCCATCGTGCTGCCGACCATCGTGGGCTACACCATCTACTCGTACAAGGTGTTCCACGGTAAGGCGACGGAGCTGCGGTACTACTGAGATTGACGACGCGGCGGGCAGGCATTTAGGCTCACAGCCTTTCTCCTCTCGCCCGCACACGCCATGATCACCTGCTACCTCCGCTACATCATCAATCCGGCCCGGCTTGTTGAGTTCGAGACCTACGGCAAGATGTGGATTCCGCTGGTCGAGAAATTTGGCGGCCAGCACCACGGCTATTTCCTGCCCTCTGAAGGTGCGAACAACGTCGCGCTGGCGTTGTTCTCGTTCCCGAGCCTCGCGGCATACGAGGTCTATCGAGAGCAGTCGAAAACCGACCCCGCCTGCATCGCCGCCTTCCAATATGCCGACGAAACCGGCTGCATTGTCAGCTACGAACGCAGCTTCTTCCGCCCTGTTCTTTCTTGATTCGTTGCGCGCGTATCAACCCACCGTCGCCTCAAACACGCGCCGATAGTTGCCGCCCAGAATCTGCCCCACCTCTGCCTGCGTGAACCCCGTCTGCAGCAACGCAGCGGCCAACGCAGGCAACTGCTTGTAGCTGTTGAACACCGGCGGCTTGATGAAGCCGAGCATGTCGGTACCCAGCCCCACGTGCGCCACGCCTACCACATCGGCCATCCGCTTGATGCCCAATGCCATGGCGTCGATGCTTGGGAAATCCGCCGCATTGGGCCATACGCCAATCACGCCGCCCGTGTCCGCCACCGCGCGCGCATGGTCGGCCGAGATCAACCGGCTGCGCGCCCTGGGCGATCCGGAGAGCGCCGTGTGCGACAGCACCAGCGGTTTGGTGGTGGTCGCCGCCGCGCGTTTGACGAGGTCATACGTGCCGTGCGCCACGTCCACCACGATACCCAGCGTATTGCAGCGTCGTACGACTTCCGCGCCAAAGTCAGTCAAACCGCCATGCACAGGCGGCTCGGTCTGGATGTCACCCAGCTCGTTCACGCGGTAGTGCGTGAGCTGTAGATGCCGCAGACGATGCTGTGTGTAGGCCTTGTCCACACGCTCGATGCGGCCCTCCAGAAAGTCCGCACCTTCTGACGCGATGATGACGCTCGGCCCTTGCGCGCCCATGGCCGCCAGCGATGCGGCATCCGTCACCACGTGCAGTTGCTCTTTGTCGATCAAGCGCTGGGCACGCGCAAACTCGGTCAGGCCAAGCTGGTACAGCTCGCCGGGTTCGGGTGTGCGGAAGGCCTCGAAGCGGTTGCCGCTGGCCGCCACGTGCACGGCAGTGGTATCGGTGACGATGGCTAGGCAGATGACGTTCATGCCGCCGGTGCGCATCGGCTCAGCCACCGGTAGAAACGGCCGGTTGGCGCCGATCTTGGGATCGCGCGAGACGATCACGCGGCCGGCGTGGCTGTGGATGTCGATGGTGAGTGCACCTGGCAATGGCGTCCAAGTCGTGTCCGCACCGGCATCGCCTTCGGTGTAGTTGGCGAAGCGGCCGGGTGCGCAAGCCGCCAGCCCCAACGCGGCGCCAGCGGCTAGGAACACGCGACGGCTCACGCGTGCTGATTGGCCCGAAGGTTGAGCGACAGTCGGTGCGGCGGCCACCAGTTGATAGCGCCAACCGGCCGGGTCGCTTTGCAAGCGCAGTAGACGGCCGCGCAGGCGAACGGCGTCATCATCCATGCGCACCGGCTGCGTGGCGAACACCTCGATGCTCGTTGCCGGGCTGCGCGGCATGCAACCGCCACAGCAAGGCGCGTCTGCCGAGAGCAGAAAATAGCTTGCCGACTGCGCTGTCGCATCGAGCGACAGTGCCCAACCTTCAATCTCAACGATGGTGTCGTGCAAGGCATCCGCCCCGCGTGTCTCGATGAGGGTCCAGTCGATCGGCATAGGCACTCCGCGTGGTTGGGCAGCGGTATTGTGCGTGCGATCCGACCCGGTTGCCACCGCGCCTGCCTACACCGTGTTACGCGCCACCCCGAAAGCACGAGTACCCCCACGGCGTCATCTTGAACGGCAGGTGGTAGTGCTGCGCCACATCGTCGAGCCCGAACCGGTAAGGCACCGTCTCCAGAAAAGGCGTGGCGGGCAAGGCGATACCGGCCTGCCGGTAGTAGTCACCCACCTCGAAGGTCGCCTCATACACGCCAGCCACGCACTGCGCCGCCAGTGCATCCAGCTCGCGCAGCGTGCCCGTCAGGCCGATGCGCCCGGCTGCCAGCAGCACGCGTTCGTTGCCGGCAAGCCGTTCGATGCGTACCTCCAGCCCCTGCGCCACCACGCCGCGCGATACGTCCACCACATGAATCGAGATGCCCGGCATGCCGGTCACTTCCAGAAGCCGGTGTGCGAGCGGGCGGCCTCGTCTTCGATCAGCGGGCCGTGCACTTCAATCTGCCGCTGCCCACGCACGAACACCTCGCGGCACGGCAAGGAGAACGTCGGGTTCTCGGGGTGGTCTCCGGTCAGCACCAGCAGATGGTGCTCCGACAGTGCGTAGACCACGCGGCCAATGTTGCACCAGTAGATGGCGCCCGAGCACATGCAGCAGGGCTCGGCGCTGGTGTACAGCGTGCAGCGCGCCAGCTGTTCGGGCGACAGCACCTTGGCGGCGGCAGCCGCAGCGGCCAGCTCGGCATGCTGCGTCGGGTCACCTTCAGGCGGCATGGAGTTGTTGCCCGCCGTGGCGATCACGTTGCCGTGCTCGTCAGCCACCAGCGCGCCGAACGGGTGGCGGCCGCGCTGGCGCGCATCGTCGGCAAGCTGAATCGCCTGGCGCAGCAGCGCCATGTCGCGGTCGGTCAGTCGGGGTTGGGCGTCGCGTGCGTTCATGGTGAAGTCCTTGGTGTCAGTGTTGTATGGAATGGGAATCAGTGCAGTTCAGCGCCGGCGGCCGGGCTGGCCACATCGGCGGTGTGCGGTGCGGACTCGCGATTGAGCAGCAGGTTGAGCACGATGGCCGTCAGCGCGCCCAGGAAGATGCCGCTGTCGAGCACCAGCTTGAGCGGCCCGTGCACGTGCTCGAACAGCGCCGGGAACGACATGGGCAGCACCCCCACGCTCACGGACACGGCCACCACGATGGCGTTGCGCGTGCCTTCAAAGCGCACCCGCGACAGCTCCTGGATGCC
This sequence comes from Ralstonia sp. AU12-08, assembly GCF_000442475.1. NCBI lineage: Bacteria > Pseudomonadati > Pseudomonadota > Betaproteobacteria > Burkholderiales > Burkholderiaceae > Ralstonia > Ralstonia sp. AU12-08. The sequence continues at coordinate 155,739 of NZ_ASZV01000003.1, forward strand.
CGCCACCGTGGTCATGCCAAACATGACGATGGCGCAACCGCCGAGCACCGGCCGCGGCACGCAGGCAATCAACGCACCCAGCTTGGGGAACAGCCCCATCAACACCATGATGGCGCCGGCGGATGCCACCACAAAGCGGCTCTTCACGTTGGACAGCGCGATCAGGCCCGTATTCTGCGTAAAGGCGTTGTACGGAAAGCTGTTGAAGATGCCGCCCAGCATGGTCGACAGGCCGTCCGCGCGAAAGGCGTTGCCCAGCGTCTGCTGCGTCGACGGCCGGCCGATGATGGTGCCGATGGCCAGCACGTTGCCGGTGGTCTCCGCCATGATGACGAGCATCGCCAGCGTCATCACCAGTACGGGGGTGAGGGCAAAGCTCGGCAGGCCGAACGCAAACGGCGGGCTGATCTCGAACCAATTTGCGCGGCCCACCTCGGCAAAATGCGTCAGCCCGAAGCACGCAGCCAGCGCCGTCCCCGCCACAAGCCCGATCAGCACCGACAGGTTGCCCACGAAGCCGGTAAAACGCGCGTAGACGCACAGCGTGATCACCACCGTGGCCAGCCCGAGCAGCAGATTGGGCAAGCTGCCGAAGCTGCCATCCGCCGGGTTGCCGCCGCCCAACCAGATGGCCGCAGCCGGCATGAGCGACACGCCGATAATGGTGATCAGGCTGCCAATCACCACCGGCGGAAAGAACCGCAGCAGCCGGCTGAACACTGGCGCAATCGCAATGGTCAGCGCGCCGCTGGCGATCACCGCGCCAAACACGTGCTCCAGCCCGTATTGCTTGCCGATCATGATCATCGGCGCAATGGCGATGAACGAGCAGCCCTGGATGAGCGGCAGACGCGCGCCAAACTTCCACACTCCCAGGGTCTGGATCAAGGTGGCGATACCGGAAGTCAGCAGGTTGGCGTTGATCAGGGTCACCATCTGCTGCGGGGTGAGGCCCAGCGCGCTGCCCAGGATCAGGGGCACGGCCACCGCGCCCGCATACATCACAAGCACGTGCTGCAGCCCGTAGCTCAGCAGTTGCCGCAGCGGCAGGATTTCATCCACCGGGTGCACCGGTTGTGGGGTTTTCATGTCGTTGTCTCCATCCTCTTGGGTCGGTTTGTCCAGCGGGGCGTTCTTTACGACGCTGCAACCGGCAGCGCATAATCCACCGCAAGAATCGATATAAGAAGTTATAAATCATCGATTTTTTAGATATATAGATCCCACCGGGAGACGCCGTGCGCTATTCGCTGGACCAGCTGGAGACCTTTTCCACCATTGCGCATGCCGGGTCGTTTTCCGCGGCGGCGCGGCGGCTGGGCAAGACGCAATCGACCGTCAGCACAGCCATTGCCAATCTGGAGATCGATCTGGGGGTGGCGCTGTTCGACCGCAGCAGCCGCTCGCCCACGCTCACAGAGGCCGGCCAGCGCCTGCTACTGGAAGCCGAACTGGTGCTGGAGCGCTGCGCATCGCTTGAAGCACACGCGCAAGCCCTGGGCGACACGATCGAGCGCACGCTCACGCTGGCGATCGAGATTCCGGCCAGCGCACTGACCGAGCCGCTGCGTGCATTTGCCGCCACCTTCCCGCATGTCGACCTGGACATACGTCATCCCTTCCATGGCGATGTCACGACACTGGTGCGCGACGGCAGCGTGGATTTCGGTATCGGCTTCTCGCAGCCGCACTACACGCGGGACCTCGCGTTCAGGCAGTTGGGCAAGCTCATCCTCGTGCACGTTGTCAGCCGCGATCACCCGCTGGCACGCGAGACCACGGTGGACTTCGGCACGCTGCGTCAGCACCGGCGGCTCGCCTTCAGCGCACACAGCAACACGCTGCCGAGCACCGAGTATCTGGCATCGACACAAGAGTGGAAGGCCGAGAACTACCTCGTTCTGCTGGAGATGATGCGCGCGGGCCTTGGCTGGACCACGCTGCCACGCCAGCTTGTGCGAGATGGCATTGAGCGCGGCGAGTTTGTCGAACTGCAGCTCACCGCCTATCCGCATACCGACTGGCTGGTCGGCGTGGACCTGATCTGGGCGCAGTCACGCGTGATGGGGCGCGCCGGCACTTGGCTGATGGACTGCCTGGCACGCCACAAGGTGTTCGAGCTGGATCGCAGCGGGCACCCCACAACGCTGTAGTGCCGCCGCAATACCGGCGCGTTTCGCGCTACCCTTACGGCCTTCGCTGTTCCGCCGCACATTCGCTGTCACCGCTTCATGCCCACTCTGCAACACGTCGACCTGCGCACCGACCCCGCCGCACGCCCCTTCGTCAAGGACGAGACCGTCCAGGTCGATTTCGCCACGCAGCCTGGCGAGCTGATGAGCCTGGAAGGCCCCAACCGCTATGCGCCCGGCGATGCACTCATCACCGGTTCAACGGGCGACCGCTGGGTGGTCTCGCGCGAGCGTTTCGATGCGAAGTACCTGCCGGCCGACGCATCGCTCACGCATGGCCAAGCCGGTGCCTACCGCAACCGCCCGAGCGTGGTGCTGGCCAAGCAGATGCACGAACCCTTCTCGATGGCGCGCTCCGAAGCTGGCGACGTGCTGCACGGCCAAGCCGGAGACTGGGTCCTGCAATACGCCCCCGGCGACTACGGTGTCGTGCAGGCGCAGCGCTTCGCCAAGGTGTATCGCCCGGCCTGAAGCGCCGCGTGCACTGCCAGCACCCACCAGCACCACTACTGCGCCGTCTGCTGGCGCTCGACTTCGTGGTGCTTCATCTCCAGATAATCCTGTCGATCCAGTTCGTGTAGCTGACGCGGGTATTGCTCCGTGGCGCTGAACCATGTGTTGAGCCGCTGCTGCAAGCGCTTGTCCGGCGGCGCAGACAACGCCTTCAGATACGCGTCGATGGCGAGGTAATAGCGCATCGTGTTGCGCTCAAGCAGGCCGCGCACGCCGCCCACATAGTCGGGCTCCGCCCCCGAGGATTCCGCTGCCTTGGTAAAGCCGACCTTGCCGCTGCCCACGGTGGCAAGGTACGTGCGCATGGCCAGTCGGCCGGCGGCGCCATAACCGTAGGCGTAAGTCAGATGCAGAAAGGTGTGATTGGCGACGCCCGGGGCGGGAATGGCCTCCAGCATGATGTGGTAGTCCCGGGTGCTGAGCGGGCCGGAGTCCGCGCTGAGTTCGACACGAAAGTAATCCGCATTGCTCACAACCGGGCGATAGCTGAACTCAAGCCGGTAGCTACTGGAAAGTGATTCTTCCACCTTGCGGCCCAGGTTCACGTCGAGCACGCTGCCGCCGGCGCCCTGCGTGGCGTGGCAGTACTTGATGTTCAGATGCAGGATCAGCACGTCGCACCAATTGGCGGCGCCGTGCTCCGGGTCGTCCAACGCGCCCTTGACGGTGGCGAACGGGTAGTCGAGCACGCTGTAGATGTCGCTCTTGAGCCTGTCTGGCGCCTCGGTGGAGTCGAGCGCCAGCGGGCGGTGGAATGCGTTGTCGGCCAGCTGCGGCGCAAGGCTCTGGTACTTGTCGTGCAGGGCCTGCGCGCTTTCTGCGTGCGCTGCCGGACTCACGCCCAGGCACAAGCCACCGAGCATCAGGATGATGGCGGCCAACCAGCAGGCGTTTCGGTAAGGGGTGCGTTGCATGGCGTGTTCTCGAGGTGGTTTGTGCATTTTAGGAGGCGCTATCGCAGCGTGTGCGCAACAAACGCGCCACACCCACCGGGCATATCATGCGGCGTTCCGTCATCACAGCGGGTGTGATCGGCTCGGTAAAATGAAGGCATCCACTTCTCCCGCCGTTCGGCCCCATCCGGCACCATGCCCTCCCCGCTTGCAACGCTGCGCGAACGCATCGCCAACCAGGTCCGTGGCCTGACGCGCGCCACCGGCGGCCTCACGCTCGATATTGCCTCGCCCCCCGGCGACCCCGGTCTGTTCGGCCCCGATGCCGTCTGCTGGCAAGTCCATGCCGACTTCCCCGCGATGATGGCGGGCGGCATCAGCGCACTGCTGCTGCAGGCGCTGCATCCGCGCGCACTCGCCGGCGTGTGGGACCACTCCAACTTTCGTGAAGACCTGCAGGGGCGCCTGGGCCGCACCGCGCAATTCGTGGCCGGCACCACCTACGGCAGCCGACACGACGCGCTCACGCTGATCGAACACGTCAAGGTCATCCACGGCCGCATCCAGGGCATTGCACCCGACGGGCGCCCCTATTCCGCCAACGATCCGGACCTGCTCACCTGGGTGCACGTGGCCGAAATGTCGAGCTTCCTGGCCGGCTATCTGCGCTATGTGGATGGCAGCCTGAGCGGTGCCAACCAAGACCGCTACTTTGCAGAAACCGCGTTGATTGCCGAGCTGCTGGGTGCCACCGACGTGCCGAAATCACGCGCGGCGGTGCAGGCTTACCTGAACGCGATGCGCGCCGAACTGGTGGCGAGCGATCGCACCCGCACCGTGGTGGAAGTCTTGATGACATGGCAGGCACCACGGCCAGGGCTGCAACCGGCGGTGCGCGTTTTTCTCGACGCCGGTATTCAGTTGTTGCCACCGTGGGCCGCGCAGATGCTGCAACTGGAGCGCCCACCGTTGCGCGCCGCCTTCAGCGCGGCCGCCATGCGCACCGTGGCGCCGACACTGCGCTGGGCACTGCACGACGGCAGCGTCGCGCGTCGTGCGCGGCGGCGGGCCCTCGCGCCGCGCGTTTCGTAGCGATCAATCCACCACGGCGTGCGCGACCGACACCTTGCCGCGCAACGCCTTTTCCTCAAGCCGCACGAGCAACAGCGGTGCAATGACCGACACAGCCGCAGCAAAGAAGAACAGATGGCGGAACGCTGTCTCGCCCTCGCGTTGCAAGGCTTGCGCGTTGGCACTGTTGCTGGCGAGCGCCGCGTGGAACAGGTCCATCAGCAGATCACCACCTGCTGCCACCTGCGCCTCGGGTGCAGCCTGACGCAGCAGCGCGATCAGCACCGACGTCAGCACCGCCACGCCCACCGCGCCGCCCAGCAGGCGCGAGAACGCGGTGAGTGCGGTGGCCAGCCCCACGGTCTCGGGCGGGACAGCGTTCTGCGTTGCGACCAGCCCGGTGGGGAACTGCACGCCAATCGCCAGGCCCAGCACAATCATCGCCAAGGTCAGCGGCAACACACTGTGCGGATCCAGCAAGCCCAGTGACGCCACCGCAAACGGCACCACACAGGCACCACTGATCATCAACGGCTTGTAGCGGCCGCTGTGCGTCATCCACTTGCCGGCAAGGAAGGCCCCGAGCGGAATCGACAGCGTGAGCGGCACCAGACGCAGTGCCGCAGCATCCGGGCTGGCACCCGCCACCATCTGAAAGCGCAACGGCATCAGCACCGACGTGGCGATCAGTTGGAAAAAGCACAGGAACAGCGCCAGGCAGCAGATCGTGACCGTGCGCACACGGAACATCGACAGCGGAATGATCGGCTCGGCCGCACGGTTTTCCTGCCAGACGAAGGCAGCCAGTACCACCACCGCACCCACCAGCAGGCCCAGGTTGTCAGGCTGCATGAGCGGCACGCCCTGACCCACGCGCGTGATCATCACCAGCAACGCGGTCAGCCCCACGGCAAACAGCACGACACCCGGCACGTCGATCGGGCGACGCTGATGCGCCACCGGCAGGTGCCGCAGTGCACGGCGCACCACCACCAGCGCGACGAGCCCCAGCGGCAGGTTGATCCAGAAGATCCAGCGCCACGACAGGTAGTGCGTCAGGTAACCGCCGATCACCGGGCCGGCCAGACTGGCCATGGCCCACATACCGCTCACGTAGCCCTGGTAGCGGCCGCGCTCGCGCAACGGCACCACGTCGGCAATGGTGGCCTGCGCCACCGAGATCAGCCCGCCGCCGCCCAGCCCCTGCAGCACGCGCGCCACCAGCAGCATCGGCATGCTGGTCGCCAGCGCGCATGCCACCGAGGCCAGCACGAACAGCGCAATGGCCGTGGTCAGCATGGCACGGCGGCCGTATAGATCACTGAGTTTTCCGTAGATGGGCGTAACCACGGTGGAGGCCACAAGGTAGGCCGACACCAGCCATGCCATCAATGAAAAACCGTTGAGCTCCCCTGCAATGACCGGCAACGCCACCGCAACAATCGTTTGCTCCAGCGCCCCCAGCAGGATGGCAAGCATCAGGCCGCTCATCACCACCATTACCGGAATCTCGGGCACCGGCGGCGCGTCAAGCGAAGCGGCCGACGGCGTCGGCACGGTATCGGAGGTGGGCGGTTCGAGGTTCGGGCGGGAGGACATGGAAACGCGCATGAGCACCCTGGACGGCGTCACGCAAAGGCAGGAGGGAAGCCCCCGATGATACTGCCGATCCGAATTCGTTGCAGCGTCAACGATTGAGGTTGACGTCGTCGCCTTCGTAGCAGCGGGTGAGCACTTTCTCGGTCAATGGGGGCATTTCTGCGGCCAGCAGCTCGATAAATGCGCGCACCGCCGGCACCAGCCCGCGCCGCGACGGAAACACCGCATGAAACTGGTGCGTTTGCAGCTTGTAGTCGGCCAGCAATTGCACGAGCCGGCCTTCTTGCAGCGCTTCAGCACACACGTTGTAGGGCAGCCGCCCCACCCCCACGCCGCCGATGGCGCTCAGGCCGAGCAGACGCAGGTCGTCCGTGGCGAGCACCGGTTGGCATTCAATCTCGACAGCCGCACCGTCCGGCGCGGTCAGGCGCCAGCGTGATCGTTCACCGCTGAGGGTCCCCAACCACAGTCCGGCCACGCCGTGCAGTGATTCCGCGGTGTCGAACGGCCCGTGCTCGGCCACGAATTCCGGGCTGGCAACCAGCACTTGGTCGCTCACGCCAAAGGTCCGCACGATCAGGTTGGAATCGTCCAGCGTCGAGCGCACGCGCAATGCCACGTCGTATCCCTCGCCAATCACATCCACCCGGCGGTTGGTCACGTCCAGCTCCAGGCGCACGTCCGGATGGGCGCGCAGGAATCTCGGAATCACCGGCGCCAGGAACAGGCTCGACACGCCCACGGGGCAACTCACGCGCAACCGGCCGGAGGGCTTTTCTCCAGCATGCTCGGCCACTTCCAGCGCGGCGCGGGCGGCCTGGGTCATGGTCTCGCAATGCGCATAGAACGCCGAGCCGACATCAGTGACGTGCACGGCACGTGTTGAACGCTGCAGCAGCCGCACGCCCAACCGCGCCTCCAGATCCGCCACGCGGCGGCTCACGCGCGACTTGGGAATGCCCAACGCCCGCGCGGCGCTGGAAAAGCTGCCGTGCGTCACCACGCTGGCAAACAGGACGAGGTCGTTCAGGTCTTCCATGGCCTTTCTCCGAGATCCACGTGCATTGTCTCACTCATAGAACGATATGTGTCGATTCGACCCACTACTGGAACTTGGTGCGCCGCACTATCTTTGCAGCAACCCACCTTTTTCTTGGAGAGACACCATGCAAGTCCTTCACATCGATTCCAGCATCCTCGGCGACGCCTCGGCCTCGCGCATCCTGACCGCCGCCATCGTCGACGAGCTGCGCCGTGAGAACCCCGACGCCATCGTCGCCCGCCGTGACCTGGCCGTAGAAGCCATCCCCCACCTGGACGGCGCCATTGCCGCAGGCTTCCGTGCCACCGGCAGCGACGATTTTGACGACGCCACCCGCGCTGAACACGCCCGCTCGGAAGCGCTGGTCAACGAACTGCTCGCCAGCGACGTGATCGTGGTTGGCGCCCCGATGTACAACTTCTCGGTACCGAGCCAACTCAAGGCCTGGGTTGACCGCGTGGCGCAAGCCGGGCGTACGTTCAAGTACACGGAAAAGGGCCCGGCTGGCCTGGCCGGCGGCAAGAAGGTGATCGTTGCGTCAACGCGCGGCGGTGTGTATTCGACGGGCCCGGCCGCTGGCTTGGACTTCCAGGAAGCCTATCTGAAGGCGGTGTTCGGCTTCTTCGGCATTACCGACGTGCAATTCGTGCGTGCTGAAGGCCTGGCCATGGGCCCGGATGCCCGTACGCAAGCCATGGAAGCCGCACACACCGCGATGCGCGATGTGGTCAACCAGGCCGTGGCAGCCTAAGCGAAATCAGGCGCGACGCAACAGAGCGCGTCGCCAAGGATTCGTGCAACGCCAAACGGGCGCCTGCAGCAATGCGGCGCCCGTTTTGCATGGGCAAGCAGAATGCGGAAAGACCGGCGGCTTACTCGTCGCGGTGTTCGCGCGCCTGATGGATGGCTTCCAGGGCACGGCGCGTACGCAGCTTGCGCAAGATCACCGGCACGACGATCGCGGTGGCGATCAGGCACGGCACGGCCCAAGCAATGGTGGATTCCAGAAAAGTCGTCATGATGCGTTCCCCCGACACATATTGCCGACGCGCACGGTCAGGTTGGCGCGCATCGCGTAGTCCCCGCAGGGCGTCATGGCGCCCTGACATGTCTCTATGAACAGCTATCGGCGCCAGGCTTTCAGACTTGAATGCCCAACGTTTGCCGTTTGGTGTATTTCCTGCCTATCGCGCCAATCTGTCAATAGATCGACGATAAGTTTGTAGAACATTGTGGCGAAGCCCTGACAGCCCTCGCGCCGGCGTGGCGCGGCGTCTTGCCAGCGCAGGTCGCTCCACGGTCTGCTCGCAAAGGTAACGGCAAGTTACGACCGCCGATGCACGCGTGCAGCAAGGACAGCCCAAGCCGTCAATTGCCAGCTTGGGCATCACAGTTTTTCTTACAAACGGTAAAGCGCGGTTGCGAGGCATTTCCATAGAGTGAGGCAAGCCCAACAACACACCCGGAGCCTCATCATGAAACGCACGATTGCCCTGCTGATCCTTGCCGCTGCTGCCGCATCCTCGCTGAGTGCCTGCGTGGTCGTGCCGGCCGGCGGCTACTACGGCCCGCACTACTATCACCCGTACTACCGCGGCTATTGATCCGGCGCTGAGGATGCCGGAGGCTGATCAGTCGCCGGCGTCGGCGCTGCCGGCTTGCTCGTTCTCAGCGGGAGATTGCTGAGCCCGCCCCTCGGCAAACGCCTTGCGGATCAGCGCGCCGCATGCCGCGCTGCGCACGTAAGCCCGTGGGGCGAGCGTCTCGCGCACGATCATGCCGTAGTAGCGCTTGTCGGCGGTGATCCACGGATAGAAGCCGAACGCGCCGGGCGAGCTGAATGCACGATCGCCGCCGGGCTGGTCTTCAATCCAGTAGTTGAGCGCGTAGTGCCACGGCAGCGCAGCGGGCGTGCTGACTGCGGTCGGGCAACTGCCGGGCTCGGTGCACACGGCGTGCTGGCCGAGCATCTTGCCGAGCAGGTAATCGCCCCGGATCAGCCGGCGCAGAAACTGCCCGTACGCCGCAGGCGTGGCGATCATGCCGCCGGACGGTTCCGGTGCCAGGTACTTGATGCCGAGCGGCTTGTCGGCATCCCGCATGCCGGGCGTGTGACCAAGTTCGCGATCCAGCTCGTCACTGAGCGTGGCGGCATCTGCGCTGCCCAAACCGAGGTCCACCAGCAGCTTCTGGTCATGGCCACCGTTGTAGCTGAACCGGCCAACGTGGCCCGGCGTAAACGCGTCGTTGCGCCCGCGGCGGAAGCAGCTCTGCACCGTGTCGTTGCGATTGCAGAGCAGCGGGTTCAGCGCGTCGTAGCCCGAGCGCATGGTGAGTGCGTCGATCTCGGCCGGCGTGAGCTTGCCGCGCGTGCGCTCAACCACGTAGGCGCCAAACACCCATTTGGAGGCGGAGGCGAGCCGCACCGTCTTGTTGGCGCCAATGCGCTGGCCCTGCTGGCCGTGCATGAGCACGCCGCTGGCATCGCCGATTTCCCAGTAGTAGTCGCCCAGGCGCTGGCAATAACCAGCGTGCGCCAGTGTCGATTCAACGGCGGCACGGCGCATTGCGAGACGCGGCTCCCCTGCATGTACCACCCCGATCATTCCACTGCACCCGACCGCCCCCACGGCTGCCAGCACGGTGGCCCAACGGCGGCCAAGCCCTGCCAGCGCCCGAGGCTTCCGGGCGCGTTTTGCTTCCGTCATGTGTGGTTTCCTGCTTTTTATGGTGTTTTGTAGCCGCCAGCACTCTACCGCGTGTTGGTGGCGTTTCCCACCTCGTGACGTTGACATCGCACTGCAACATCCGAGCGTCGGGAAAAGGGCACGACTCTAGTGGCTCCACCTTGCGGGATGATTGTCTGGTTTGCCTGAATCAGGTTTGAAGCGTAAGCGTTTGCGTGCTGATTTAATCGTATTTTGGACTATGGAAAACCCTTTCATATTCGCTCCCCCAATATGTCCTAGATCGCACAGACGTGAGCCAAATGGAGTAGAGAAATCATGCCAAGGCGCACTAGCGCTCCGCGTAGAGTGTCCTAGAATGCATCCCAAGAACAGCAGAATTAAATAAAACTAAACACGAAGGAAATACAAGGCTGTCGGGAGCAAGCCATGGGAACGATGAGACGGGGAAGCGCGGGACTATCAACCCGCTTGGGGTGGGAACGTCATGCTGCCGATTCGCAAGTGATCGTGCAGGTCATTCCAACGCGCCGACGCTTGTTTCAAACGTCGCGCCTTCCGCCGACACGCATTCCCGTTGTTTTGCTCTGGCTGCTTGTGATTTCCATCGCAATCGGTATCGGCCGTGTGCTGCTGCAGCGATTGTGGTGACCATAACAATATTGAACAGAATGTGTGTACGGGGAAGGTCGCAGCGCGAGAGCGAATTTGTAGTTAAGCACCGAATTGACAGACCGCATAACGGCACCGAGGGATAGTCTGACCCGCTTCATGGGGTCCATTGCATCCAGATGGTATTGATATCTGGAGCAGCGTCTTTCCTCCTTTCGGACATCACGCTCCCGCATGTGATCAATGCGCCGCGAAAGCGGCATGTGGGGCACGCTGCCCACACAGCGGGCCTGATCATTGGGGGGAGCATCATGAACATCTCGTTCACCGGTAAGACTTTCAGGTCTGTAGGAGACCTGTTCTTCCAAGCCATCGTCGACGGCAAGGTCGTGAGCTGTTTTGTCACGTCCGAGGCGCTGTCGTTGTGCGACTGCGCGCATCAAAAAGCCACCGCCGAAGACGTCTATCGCAGCTACCGCGACTGGATCGAGCAGGCCGCATCGGACTTGATCCGTGCGGGCGCGCTTGCCCCGGTGATCGTGCGCGGCCGTGATCTGGCGGCCTCGCGTGCATCCCTGCCGCACGGTGGCGTACCGGCATACGACCTGGATCGCGCACGTCAGTTGCGTTTGGTCCCGCGTTCGTCGCGCTAAGCACCCATCTCACGCAGCCTCGCGCATGCGGCCTCGGGGGGCCGCATGTTTGTCTGCACTGCGTGTGCGTGCGTCGATATCAATCCGCTGGGAAATCGTCTTCCCAGTATTCCTGGGGGTTGCGGCCTGTTTCAGGGCGAGCGGCTTCGCGCAGGCGTAATTCGACGCGCCGGATTTTGCCTGAGATGGTCTTGGGCAACTCGGCAAACTCGATGCGCCGCACGCGCTTGTAAGAAGCCAGCCGGCTTTGGCAGAAGCGCAGGATGTCACGCGCCAGTTCGCGCCCAGGCTCGTGCCCGGCACGCAGCACCAGGAAGGCTTTCGGCACGGCCAGGCGCACGGGGTCGGGGCTCGGTACGACTGCGGCCTCGGCGATGGCGGGATGCTCGATCAGTACGCTTTCCAGCTCGAACGGGCTCACGCGGTAGTCCGATGCCTTGAACACGTCGTCGGCACGGCCAACGTAGGTGAGGTAGCCGCTTGCGTCGCGCGCGGCAATGTCGGAGGTGTGATACACGCCGCCGCGCATGGCCTCGGCCGTTTTTTCAGCGTTGCCGGCGTAGCCTTCCATCAATGCCAGCGGGCGTGATTTCAATTCGATGCAGATCTCTCCTTCGCTGGCTTCGTTGCCGTCCGGGTCGCGCAAGGTGATCTGATAGCCCGGCAGCGGTCGGCCCATCGAGCCCGGCTTGACCGGCTGCCCTGGGCTGTTGCCGACCTGGCACGTGGTTTCGGTCTGGCCGTAGCCATCACGGATGGTGATGCCCCAGGCCGCGCGTACGCGTTCGATCACCTCGGGGTTGAGCGGCTCGCCTGCGCCAACGAGTTCACGCAGCGCGGGCTTCCAGGCGGCCAGGTCTTCCTGGATCAGCATGCGCCACACGGTGGGCGGCGCGCACAGCGTGGTCACCTTGGCGCGGCACAGCACATCGAGCGCAGCCTTGGAATCAAAGCGCGCGTAGTTGTAGACGAACACGGTGGCGCCGGCATTCCACGGCGCGAAGAAGCAGCTCCACGCATGCTTGGCCCAACCCGGTGAACTGATATTCCAGTGCACATCGCCCGGACGCAGGCCGATCCAATACAGCGTGGAAAGATGCCCTACCGGATAGCTCGCATGCGTGTGCATCACCAGCTTGGGTTTGGACGTGGTGCCGGAGGTGAAATACAGCAGCAGCGGATCGCTCGCCAGCGTTGGCGCGTCGGGCGTGAACTCGGGCGAGGCGCCGTACGCATCTTCAAAGTGGTGCCAGCCCGCTGGCGCCTTGTCTGTGCCAGTTGCGATGCGCGTAAAGGTACCCGACACGACATCAAGCTTGGCGCAATCCGCCCCGCCCACGATCACGTGCCGCACATCGCCCATGGCAATGCGCTCGCGCAGGTCTTCGGCTGTCAGCAGCGTGGTGGCGGGAATGATGACGGCACCAAGCTTGATGCTGGCGAGCATCACATCCCACAGCGCGGGCACGTTGCCGAGCATAAGCAGGATGCGATCCCCGCGCTGCACGCCCAGCGCGCGCAAGTGGTTGGCCACGCGTGCGGAACGCTCGGCCATCTGCGCAAACGACAGGCGTGTTTCGTTGCCCTGATCGTCGAGCACCCAGAGAGCGATGGCGTCGTTGCCGCGGGCCATGGTGTCGAAATAATCGAGTGCCCAGTTGAAGCGATCCAGCGCGGGCCATGTGAAATCGCGCACGGCGGTGTCGTAGTCCTCACGGTGCGCGAGCAGAAAGTCGCGGCACCGCAGGAATGCATCCAGCGAGGTCATGCCAGTCTCCTGTAGTTGGATTGCGCGCCTCGTGCGGGCACTTCTGTCCGGGCGCTCTGAAAACGCACCAGCAACTGCCACACCAACTTATAGAAGGAAATGCCCCGCCAGACCAGCCCGGAATCACCCGGGCCACATGCTTATCGGCTCATTGCGAGCGCGGCGGAAAACGTAGGAAACGACCACCACCCAGGCTCAGCCATGCCCAGGCCGTGGCCGCAGCCACCGCACCCAGCACGGCGGCCCATTGTGCGCAGACCAGCATGAGCTCGATCGCGCCCGACATGCCCGGCAGGATCTGCGGCCATGCCGGCTCAAGCCAGCCATCGGCATCGAACCATGCCCCGCGCCCGGCGCCTGTTGCCAGCTCCACCGCCAGCAGCGCTGCGTTGATGGCGGCAAACGCCATGCCACCATGCGTCAGTACGCGACTGAACACCGGCAGTTCATACAGGGGCTTGAGATGCTGGATATGTCGGGTCAACGTCCATGCGCAGACGATCAGCAGCGCGACACTCAGCGCCGCCATTGGCGCCGGGCTGCGCAGGCACACGCCCAGCGCAATCCACGCCAGCGCGTTGATTTCGTGGCGCCGATAAATGCGCAGTGCACGCGCGGCGTGCAGCAGGCCAATCGGGGGAACACCGGCAGAAGCCATGATGTGCTCCATGAGCGGAAGGTTGATGCGGTGCCGCACGTCTGCCATGCGTCTCGCAACTGTTGTTGCAGTGTACCGACGTGATTTCACCGGCGCGAGTTCAAACAGCGCGCCTCCCCCAAATGACGGACGGGCACCACGCTCAGGCCTCGCGCAAATGCTCGATCAGTTGCCGCGCAAAGACCGGCAGGTCGTCAAAACTGCGCACGCAGATACGCAGCAAGCGTGTCGCCCACGCATCGGTCAGGCGCACGCGGCGAATCCCCATCGAGCGCTGCAGCCGGATGGCCGCATGCTCGGGAATCACGCCCACGCCCACGTTGCGCTCCACCATGCGGCACACCGCATCAAAGCTGCGCAGCCGCACGCGGTACTTGAGCCGATAGCCAGCGCGCGCAGCATGGCCGGCCAGGTAGGCCTGCAGCGCGTTATCCCCTGTCAGGCCGACAAAGGCTTCCTGCAATGTGTCGACGAAGGCCAGCTCGCGGCGCTCGGCCAATGGATGATCGCGCGCGGTCACCAGCACCAAACGGTCATGGCGAAACGGAAACGTCTCAAGCCCCGATAGATCCACCGCATCGTTGACGATGCCGATGTCGGCCCGCCCCTGTGCAATCGCCTCGACAATTTCGTGGCTGACCAGCTCTTCCAGGTCGATGTCGACTTCGGGATGGGCCGCGAGGAAAGCGCTCAGCGTTTCGGGCAGGAACTCGGTCATGGCGGCCGTGTTGGACAACAGCCGCACGTAGCCCTTCAGCCCGCGCGCGTACTCGCCCAACTCGCCGCGCATGCGGTCCATCTGCTGCAGGACGACGCGCGCGTGATGCGCCAGCGTTCTGCCGGCGGCAGTGGTTTCCACGCCGCGCCGGTTACGCATGAGCAGCGGCGCGCCCAAGGTCTCCTCCATGCCACGAATGCGCGCACTGGCGGAGGCCAGCGTCAGGTGCGAACGCTCAGCGCCGGCGGTAATGCTGCCGGCCTCGGCGGTATGCAGGAAAAGTCGCAAATCAGTCAGATCGAAGCGCATGGCAGGGCGAGATTGGCTTGAGCCTCAGTTTCATCCTGAGGCTGGATCAATGTATCGCAGATTGTGGCGGGGTCGCCAGTGGCAGAAACTGAGGCATCTTCCAACGCAACACCCCAACACATTCCTCGCCCCCAAATGGAATCTGCCACGCTGCTGCTTTTTGGCGCGGGCCTGCTCGCCGGCATGATGAATGCACTGGCGGGCGGCGGCTCGTTTGTCACCCTGCCCGCGCTCATGTTTGCCGGCGTGCCGTCGGTTGCAGCCAATGCGTCGAGCACGGTCGCGCTGCTGCCGGGTGCGGCCACCTCAGCGTGGGCCTATCGCAGCGACTACCGCGGGTTCGAGCAGGTCTCGATGCGTGCCATGGTGGCGGTCAGCCTGGTCGGCGGCCTGGCGGGTGCGCTGCTGCTGATGAACACGTCTTCGCGCGCGTTCGATTTCATCGTGCCGTGGCTGCTGCTGGTGGGCACGTTGGCGTTCACCTTCGGCAAACAGGCCGGGGCATGGTTGCGCCAGCGCATGCAGATCAACCGGACGATGCTGCTGGTCGCCCAAGGCGCACTGGCCATCTACGGCGGCTACTTTGGCGGCGCGGTCGGGATCATGATGATGGCGGTCTGGGCCCTGTTCGGCCACGACGACATCAAAGCGCTGAACGCCTCGCGCACGCTGCTGGTTGGGGCCACCAACCTGGTTGCGGTGCTGTGCTTTGCCCTGGCCAAGATGGTCTGGTGGCCGCAGACGCTGGTCATGCTGGTGGCCGCCGCGCTGGGCGGCTATCTGGGCGCGCAAGTCGGCAAGCGCCTGCCCGTGCTGGTCGTGCGGGCGTTGATTTCGACCTTCGGCTTTTCGATGACGGCGCTGCTGTTCTGGCGCGCCTGGTCCCACGCTTGAGTATGAGGAGAACCGCCATGCCAGACATGCAGCCTCATCCGACGCACCGCACGCGCGCACCGCGCGCCCATCGCGATGCTGTGCCGATGCACGCATCGCGCCACACCGCGTACGACACCTCGCATGCCCGCCCCACCGAAGCAAAGCCCCCTGAAGCAGAAATGATCAGTGCACAAACGGTGTTCTACATTGCGCGCGGCGTTGCCATCCTGCTGGCGGCACTCGCCATCGGCCTGGGTGCGGCCTCCAACGAAACGGAGCGCCCGGCCGCCGCATACCCCACTTCGTCGCACGCGACAACGCGTTAAGAGCGCGTTATCATCCGCCCCCGCCGCAGTACAGACCCGACATGGATCGGGCAAAGAAAAAGCCCGCGGGCCGGGGGGCGAGCGGGCTTAACATCTTCAGCCTTTGACGACGAAAGATGGTCGGGTGTGCTTTGTGAACGAGCAATGCGCCGGAATTCACAAAGCGAGGCCATTATAAAAAGGTCACGCCCCCCGCCATACCCCAACAACGAGGGGGGTCTGCGCCGTTTTCTTTAAGGACTGTTCATACTTCCGATAAGAGACATGCCTCGGCCGACCACTTGGTCGCCAGATGGCCTCAAGCGCGGGCGTTGGCTTCCGACATCACGCGGATGCTGCGCTCGATGCGAATCTGCACAATCAGCAGCACCAGCATGATGAACGCCGAGAACAGCGCGGCAATCATGTACACCGAGATATAGACGCCCGAGCGCTTGCCGCTGGCATCCAGCTTGGCCTCATCCTTCGCGTTGGAGATGCGCTCTTTCTCGGCGGCGTAGGCCATGTGGTAATCGACAAACACCTTGTTGACGATCGCGTAGAACGCCTCGCTCGTCTTGGCCTGCTTGGCCACATCGGCACGGCCCAGCACCTGGTCCAGATACGCCGTCTGCGAGGTCAGGAACGGCTCGCCCTGGTCAGGATCTTCCAGCGCCCCGATCACCAGTTCATGCACTTCCGCCTTGTCGAACTGGAACGATGCACCCAGCAGCGTCTTGCCGTGCTTGTTGATGACGTCCGCCAGTGCCGCTTCCAGCTTGGCCGCACCGGGGTGCTGCTTGGCGGCATCGTCGCCCGCCCCCTCTGCCGCATCGTCGTCGAGCTTGAACGCCGAGGCCTTGATGTCGATGGCCTCCGAGACGGTTGCCGGCTTGGCGTTGTAGTCGCTCACCGCGCTCACGCCCAGCACCACCACGCCCACCAGCACGATCGTGGCCAGCGCCAGCACGAGAATCCGCATCAGCTGCAGATAACCACTTTCGACTTTATTGAGAACGCTCATTTCCCTGCCTTTGTTGTGAATTGGGGCCGGGATTATTTCAGAGCGCTTCCTCCAGTAGGTTAAGAGAGCTTAGTGTGCGAGCGCCCCGTCCAGAGCTTCCGGCGTGAGCAAACCGCTCGATGCATGACGCTTGCCGTCGGCGCGCAGGATGATCGTGCGCGGCATCTCGCCTTGCCAGCCGGGGTCCAGCGCGGCGCGCATGCGCTCGGGCATGGCTTCTGCATTGGCGTATTGCGGCATGCGTGCGAGGCCGACCTTGCTGTCACGTGCCAACGGCGCCAGCGCGCGGTTCATCATGTCGGCCTGTTCCGGGCCGTCCATCGCCACCATTACCACGTCCACGTTTTGTTTGGCAGTGCGCCGCCATTGCGCGATACGACCGATGTTCTCGCGGCAGTAGCTGCAATCGAGCGACCAGATTTCGACGATGAGCGGGCGGGTGCGCGGCGTCTGCAGCAGCGCCGGCACGTCGCGCGCGAGCAGCGGCTGGAAGTGCAGTGCTTCAGCGGCCTGCACGACAAACGCTGCGGCAGACAGCACCGCTCCCATCACCCAGGTCTTCACGCGGATGTTCATAGCGCAGCCTCCAGCGTTGCGTTGGCGGGAACCGCCTGGGTCACGTCGATCAGCCGATAGCCCTCAGCCTGCGTGCGCCACGACAGGTAGATGCGGCCATCGCGCGCGAGCAGTTGCGGATGGTCGCTGCCGCTGTCGGTGCGCGCCAGGCTGACCGGCGCTGTCCAATGCGCGCCGCCATCAGTCGACTTGCGCAGCAGGATCTGCATGTGGTCGTCGGCAAATTGCTTCCAGGCGAGCCACAGCGCGCCATCGGCAGCCAGCAACGCCGGGTGCGATGCCTGCGCACCCGCTTGCGCGGAACCGGCAAACGCCCAGGCACCGCCAATCGGTCGGCCATCTGCCGAGAGTCGGCTGTAGAACAGCCCCGGCTTGTCCTGCTGCACCGAGAACCACGCCAGGTGCCGCACACCATCGGCCGTCACGGCCAGGGCCGGGCCGTGGTGCGGGCAGGCATCCACACGCCACTCGGAGAACGTCGCACGCGTGATGGCAAGCGGCGTGTTGTCGACGGGCAAGGTCGCCAGCGCATGATCGCGAATCTGCCCGGCAAACACGTTGCGCCAAAGCGCCAGCATGTGGCCGTTGGCATCTGGCGCCAGCGCAATGCGGCAGCACTCGCAGGTCTGGTCGATCACCTTGCGCTCCGGCGCGAACGTGGCGCCCCGGTCGGTGGAGACGGTGTAGTACACCGCCGCACCGTCATACGGCTGCTTGGCTGCCTGCGCGCGCAGCAGGTCGCGCTTGTCGATCCAAGTGACGAAGATGCGGCCGTCACCGTCCACCGCAATCGAATCGAAGCGATGCGTGATCGGCTGGCGATCATGGTGAACGACGATGGGCGCGCTCCACGCCTTGCCGCCGTCCAGCGAGCGCGAGAAGCGCACGTAGCCCGTGTACGGCGCATCGAGCGGACGCGACCAGCTCACGTACAGCGCACCGTCGGGGCTGGCGATCACCTTCGGGCGGTTCTCGCCGTCGGTGTAGATCGGCTCTGGCTGCGGGGTGATGCGCTGCGGCTTGGACAGCGTCTTGCCCAGGTCATCGGACGACGCAACCACCACGTGCTGCCCTTCGGCCCAGGTCACCCACAACCGGCCCGCCTTGTCGAACGCGGCCGTGGTGGCGAGTTGCGCGCGTTGTGGCTGGGCGGCGGCCTTGCCCGCCATGGCACCGTGGTCGTGCCCTTCGTGTGCGAATGCCAACGTACTTGCCAGCGCCAACAGCAGCCCAGCGGCCCATCGGGACAGTGAAGGAATCGAATGCATTACAGACGCCATTTCAGTTGGCCATAGAAGGTGCGCGACGGATACGGGTGGTACACGAAATACTTCCGATCCGTCAGGTTGTCGATGCCGAGCGCCAGCGTGAAGTGCTTGTCGATGCGATAGCTGGCTTTCAGGTCCACCGTGAAGAAGCTGCTGGTGCCGCCGTAGACGTTGGGCAGCACATCGGTGTTGTCGAGCGTGCCGTACTGCCGGCCCGAATAGCGTACACCTGCACCCACCGTCCAATCCGGCGTGGCATGCCAGCTCGCGAACAGGTTGGCGCGTACGCGCGGCATGCGCGGCCAGGTCTTGTCGACGTAGGTGGGGTTGGCGGCATCGGCCAGCGTCTTGGCCTGCGTGAAGGCCACGTTGGCCTCCACATCGACGCCGCGTACGCCCACATCGCGCATCACGTCCTGCCCGGAGTAAGCAAGTTCGATACCGCGCGTGCGCACGCGGTCAACGTTCTGCACGTTGGTCACGTTGGGCGTGACCAGGATGTTGGTCTGCGTGTAGATGCTGTCGCGCACGTCACTCTGGAACAGGCTCGTGCGCAGCGTGCCGTAGGGCACCGCCTGCTCGACGGTGAAGTCGAAATCGTTGGCGCGCTCGGGCTTGAGGTTGGGGTCGTTGTTGACGATGGTGTTGCCGCTGATCGTGCCCTGGAACAACTCCGACACCGTCGGGAAACGCACCGCGCGGCCATACGACAGGCGCAGCAGCGTGTCTTGCGTGGCTTGCCATTGCAACGCGGCCTTGGGGCTGAACGCGTCTTCGGTGCGGCTGGCGTAGCCCAGCGTGGCGCTACCGTTGCCAAGCTGGCCGTTGTAGGCGCGCCAGGTTTCATAACGCAGGCCCAGCGTCGCCAGCCAGCGCGGCGCAAAGGCCCAGGCGTCTTGCAGGAAAACGGCCTGCGTCTGCGTATCGCCCTGGTAGCTGGATTTGAGTGTTGAGATCGCCCCGGCCGACCAGTTGGTCGCGTTGAAGGTCTGGTTGCGCAGGTGGTATTGGTCGTAGTGGTAGCCGGTGGTGAAGGTATGGCCGGACACCGTGGGCGAGATGGCCTTCACGTCAAAGTTGGACCAGCCCGTGCCATCGCCGTAGAACACCATGCCGGGGCCGTTGCCGGCGGCTGTGTTGGAAGCGCGCAGGATGTCGCGCGTGACGTTGTAGGCCGAAGTATTGGCGTCGATCTTCCAGCCGCCGAGCTTGCCCTTGACGCCCAGGCCGTAGAGCCAGTTTTCCTGGTCGCCGTTCTGCGGGGCAAAGGCGTTCTGGGCGATGGTGTACGGCGTGCCGTTGACGAGCACGTTGCCCCCCGTCACGACGTTGCCGGCCGCATCACGCAGGAAGCTCAGCGCCTGATCGTTGTAGTGGTTCTCCCAGTGGCCGAGCGTGAGCGATGCCTCCAGGCTGTCGCTAAACACATAGCCCATGCGCAGCGTCTCTTGCAGTTGCTGCGTGCGCTCAAGCATCTGCGGCCCGAGAATCACGCGTGGCAGGCCGTTGGGGCCGAGGTCTTGCCTGGCGCCTGTTACCGGCACCGGCGTGCCGCCCGGCGTGAACCTGGAGTTGGGCGTGGCGTACTGCATCGGCTGGCTGTCGTTTTCCAGCCGATCGACCGACAGCGCATACCAGAACTTGCCGATGCGATCGCCCAGCGATGCGCTCTCGTGGTTGCCGGTGACGTTGCGCGAAAATCCGTACGCATCGCTGAAGCGCTGGCTCATGACCTGCGTCTGGGCTGCGGCCTCGAAGGTCTCGGGCTTGCGCAACGTCATCGAAATGGTCGTGCCCATCGAGTTGCCCGGCAGCAGCGCGGAGAACGGCCCGTACAGAATATCGACGCGCGCCAAATCATCCGGCCCGACCATCGACCAACGCGGCGGGTAGCTGTAGCTGGAACCGAGCAGGTTCGAGAGCAGGATGCCGTCGGCATACAGCAGGCCGCGCGCGCTCTGAATCTCGTTGAAATCGCGGCCGGCAAAGATGGAGTTGCGATCGCCAATGAAGCGGCGGCGCACCATCACGTTGGGCTGGTATTTGACTGCGTCTTCGGTGGTGACGACGTTGCGGTCGGCCAGTTGGTCAGCGGTGACGGTCTGCACCACGGCCGGCGTGTTGCGGGCGAACGGCGCGGGCGCGGCGTTGGCGCGCACTACGGTGGGCGCGAGCTCCTGGGCAACAAGCGCAGGGGCTTGCGCGGTATCTTCGGCAAAGGCGGGCAACGAGATGGACAGCGGTGCCGCTGCGCTCAGGGCGAGCGCTGCACGGCACACCAGCGTGCGCTTGGGGCGGGCAGCCACAGCGCGCTTGTGGAATGACATCGAGGTGGTCTCCGGATTGCGATGGCGCCGGCCATGCACGCGAACCTGCGTGCGGCCAGACGCAAAAGCGCCGCGAGGCTCAACCCCGCGGGCGCATCAGATCGACAACGACGGAGACGCAGGCGGCGCGCGCGACTCGGCCACGCGCAGCGCACTGCGCGCATACACGGGTGCCGGGCTGGCCGGCTGCCGCACGCGATAGATGAAATGGGCGGTGGGAACTTCCAGCGCCGGCGGCGATGCCAGCGCAAACCCGGCGGCAAACCCCGGGCAATACAGGCAGTGCGCCACGCTGTGGTGGGCAGCCGAATCCTCGTTGGAGCCATCGCCTTGCAAATCGATGGTCACCTGCACCGTGCTGCCATGCGGGGCCGTTGCGCTGCACAGGTCGACGGCGAGCGTGCCCGTGGCTGCCGCGCGTGCGGAAGCGAGCACCGGCGACAGTACATTCAGTACGATCGCAAGCCAGACGAGAGCGAGCCAGCGGCGATGGAGCATGGGGTGGGACGATGGAGTCCGGGGAGTATAGCGCTGCACATGGTTCCCCGTTTTGCCTGCGACGTACTGTCGCGCAACGTGCGAATCGGGCAGATCAAGTTGCAGTCCGTTGGGATTTATCCTTAATTATGGAGTTAGCTATAATTTATACCGTAACCCATAATTGCGTCTAAAGCGATGGCACCCACCGATTCAGACACCGACACTGGCCGCTTCAACTTCCACCGCCAGGACCTCGCCCACACGCTGTGCGACAGCCTGGAGGGCAAGGGCCTGGCCGATGCGCGTTCCGGCCTGTTCCTGGCGGCGCCACGGCGCACCGGCAAAAGCACCTTCCTGCGCGAAGACCTCGTGCCCGAAGTCGAGCGCCGCAAATGGGTCGCCATCTACGTCGACCTCTGGGCCGACCGCGCCCGCGATCCCGGCCAGCTGATCGCCGATGCCATCAAGTCCAAACTGGCCGAATTCGACGGGCCGATCGCCAAGCTGGCCAAGCAGGCCGGCATGGAGAAGGTGGAGGTACTGCGCGCCTTCACCTTCAATCTGGGCAAGATCGGGCTGCCGCCCGGCATTACCCTGGCCGATGCGCTGGATGTGCTCTACAAGGCAGTGCAGCGGCCGATCGTGCTGATCATCGACGAGGCGCAGCACGCGCTGTCCACCGAGGCGGGTACCAACGCCATGTTCGCGCTCAAGGCCGCGCGCGACCAGATGAACCAGGGGGTGGAGGCACAACGGGGGCCGCACCTGTTCCTGGTCTTCACGGGCTCAAACCGCGACAAGCTTGCCAACCTGCTGCTCAACCGTACGCAACCGTTCTTCGGCTCGCGCGTGACCAACTTTCCGCTACTGGGCCGCGCTTATGTGTCGGCCTATACCGCATGGGTCAACCAGCATCTGGCGCCCAACAACCAGTTCAAGGAAGACGACATCTTTGCCGCCTTCCAACTGGTCGGACACCGGCCGGAGATGCTCAAGGGCATCGTCAGCGAGATCGCGCTGGAGCTGGGCGAGGCCGCCAGCCTGGGCGAGCTGCTCAAGCGCGGTGCACAGGGCTTTCGTGACCGCATCTGGGGCGAAATCGAGAGCGAATACAGCGCCCTGACTGAAATCCAGCGCACCGTGCTGGCGGTGCTGATCGAGCGCGGTCAAGGCTACTCGCCGTTCTCGGAAGACGCGATGAAGGCCTACGCCGCACGCCTGGGACACAGTGATTTCTCCACCGCCACGGTGCAAGCCGCGCTCGACGCACTGCGCGACAAAAACCTGATCTGGAAGGAATCGCGCGGCGCCTACGCACTCGAAGACGAAAGCCTGGCGCTGTGGTTTCGCGAAACGCGCGGCGCGCACGCCGTACCGCCGCGCTTAAGCGAATAACCGTCAGGTCTGCAGACGAAACACCGCAACACGCGCGGCGATCGGTTCCGGCGCATCCTCTAGGCTGCCATGCCCCACCCCGCGCAACTGGTGGACGGGCCGCCTGCGGAAACAGCGCGCTGAGCAGCGGCAGGAAGTGCTCGGCGCGAGGCACTGCTCGCCACCGCCGATTGCGCGATGGCGGCATGGGACGCGATGGGACGCAACGGCCGGCGCCCGCTAAACTGCAGGCATCACGCTCACAAAATCACAAGATTTCTCGGGGAAGAGTCATGGCACGCAATCGCACCCAGTGGCGCACGCTTGCAGCGGCGCTCTGTCTGTTGTCGGGCATCGGCACCGCCACGGCGCAAGACGCATCACCGCAAACCGCAAGTGTTTGCCCGCCGCCTGCGTCCGACTCCATCCCCAAAGACGGCTGGGCCGCCGCCGCCCAGCGCGCCACCGACCATGGCCTGCTCTGGCGCATCGAAAAGGACGGCCGCACATCGTGGCTGTACGGCACGATCCACGTTGCGCGTGCCGACTGGATGCTGCCTGGCCCTACCGTTCGCGATGCGCTCAAGCACAGCGATGCTGTTGCCCTGGAACTCGATCTGCTCGACAAGGAAGGCAGCCGCAAGGCATTCGCTACGCGCACGACCAAGGACGATGTTCGCCTGACAAGCGGCCGCCGCGGCGAGCGCCTCGACAAGCTCATCGCTGCCGCGTGCCTGCCCGATGCCGCGCTCACGCAGATCCGCAAGTTCCAGCCGATCATGCAACTCGCCTCATTGTCAGCACTGGGGCTGCGCGCTGACGGGCTCTACCCCGATTTCGGCATCGACCTGTTTCTGACCACTTACGCCAACAGCGTGCACCTGCCCGTCGTGCCGCTGGAAACCCTGGCCGACCAACTGCGTGTGCTGGACGAAATCGTGCCGAAGAACGAGATGGTGCAGCAGTTCGACACCGAGCTCGACGCCATTGAATCAGGCGAGGCGCGCACGCAAACCCTGACGCTCGCCAATGCCTGGGCCGATAGCGACCTCAGCACGCTGGAGCGCTATCCGCAGTGGTGCGATTGCCTGAAAACGCCATCGGACAAGCGCGCCTTCAAGCGCCTGGTGACCAACCGCAACCGCGCCATGGCCGACAACATTGCCCGCGTGCATGCGCGTGGCCAACGTGTATTTGGTGCCGTGGGCGCGTTGCATATGATCGGGTCGCAGGGGTTGCCGGCCCTCATGGCTGCGCGCGGATTTACGGTCACGCAAGTGCTGCCGCCGGCAGCTTCGCACTAACCTGCGCTGGGCGTTAGCGCTTCTCCGGCGGGGTCGCCCCGACGGCAGCTGCCAATTGCGCATGTGCGGCCAAGTCGGCCGGCCGATGCTTGACCGTGGCACTGGCTGGATGGTTGCCAAGGAAATTGCCGTTCTTCCAGTTCTGGGATGGACGGATTGGCCGCGCGGTAAAACCACCGCCGCAGTTCGGGCACACGTTGCCGAGCACCTCATCCGCACAGGTCACGCAGAACGTGCATTCGAACGAGCAGATGCGTGCATTGGTGGCGTCGGGTGGCAGCGCGGTGTTGCAGTGCTCGCAGGTGGGCCGAAGTTCAAGCATGGGGTCCCCAATCGTGTTGTTGTTGGATGAGACCGCAACAATACCGAGAAACCGCTGCGCCCACACAAGCCAATGCCATGACGCAGCCATCCCGCCGCAACGTGCCACAATCGGCACCTGCATCCTGATTGCCCCGGCACCGACTCGTACTCGTGGACTTCCTCCGCATCGCCCTCCTGTTTGCCGTGACCGCCCTGGCGGAAATCGTTGGCTGCTACCTGCCGTGGCTCGTGCTGCGTCAGGGCAAACCCATCTGGCTGCTGCTGCCGGCAGTGGCATCGCTCGCGCTGTTTGCCTGGCTGCTGACACTGCACCCCACGGCGGCCGGGCGCACGTATGCGGCGTACGGCGGTAT
This sequence comes from Ralstonia sp. AU12-08, assembly GCF_000442475.1. Classification (NCBI taxonomy): domain Bacteria; kingdom Pseudomonadati; phylum Pseudomonadota; class Betaproteobacteria; order Burkholderiales; family Burkholderiaceae; genus Ralstonia; species Ralstonia sp. AU12-08. The sequence goes on from NZ_ASZV01000003.1 coordinate 180,665, forward strand.
GTACATCGCCGTAGCGCTGGTGTGGTTGCGCTGGGTGGATGGCATTCCCCTCACGCGGTGGGACATCGGCGGCGCGGCCATCGCGCTGATCGGCATGGCGGTGATTGCGCTGCAACCGCAGGCAACTTGATCGATTGCGCGCGATATTTACGCTTTCCTGACCAAAACGGAACGCTAAGCCACGGCTATGATCGGAAAGAGGATCATTGCTGTCTGCAACCGCGCAGTCAGTCACTGCAGCCGATTGCCGTCAATTCAGTCCTTTTTGCCGATGGAGGGCCTCCATGCCTGCCACAATCCTTAAACACCTTGTCGTGGCGACGGCGTTGATGTCCGCAGCCATGACCGCTTCTGCGCTCACAACGTCGTCCACCACGTTCTCCGATCAGGAGCTTCAGGCGATGCTTGCGCAAAGCCGGCCGGTGCAGTCCGACCAGACTGCCGAGCCGACATCAAAGCCGAGGCTGCGCATCGGCCTGTCCGATTCGAGCACAGAACTCGTGCTGCCATGGTTTCTTGCCGAGCTCGTCAACGCCGTGAACCAGCGCACCTCCCCCCAGGACCTGGCAAAAAACCTGCGCGACGGAATCTGACTGCCCCGCCTCAATGGCCGGGAAAGAAAACCTCTCGCACAAAAGCCTGCACGTCTTTACGGGACTTCTGGTACGCGGCCTCGTTGCGTCCCACATGCGCGCCCAGCGACATGCACCCAGCGAAGAAATCCCGGAGCTTGGCGGGTTCAATGACTTCGCCAGTGCGCTCGGCGGTTGCCGTCCACGTATCGATATCCCACCGCACGACGCCGCATGACGTTGCCTTCGTAGCCCGGCCCAGATAAGCCAACGCAACCGTGCTGTCCCACCCGTGCCGAGCGCTGTCATAGCGGATCGTCCGTACGGGCACACCGGCATCTGCGTAGCGCTTGGCCAGCTGTTCGCACGGCTCAGGCATCACATAGTCGTCATCTGCCCCCACCAGATTGAGCATGGGCGCGCGACTCAGGTCGGGCGACCAGAACACCTGGCTGCACGCCGCATACACCGGAATGTGCAGCGCAAACTTGAGATCGCTCTTGATCACGGCGCGCCGCAGCGGCTCTTCTTCCGTTTGAAAGGCCACCGTACCGCCGCGCGAGAACCCCATGATGCCGATGCGCGCCGGGTCGATACGCGGGTGGGTCGCCAGCAATTGCAGCGCCTGGTAGGCATCGACCATGTCGGCCGAGTGGGGCACGCGCGTCTGGTCTTCCACCGTGCGTTTCACACCGCGCGGCTCGAAGATGTAAATGACAAAGGTGGCAACGCCGACCTCGTTGAGTGCCTGCACCCATTGCGCCATGGCGGGTTCCACACCACTGCTGCCGTGCACGAGCACGATGGCGGGCACCTTGGCGGCATCCGTCTTGGGCAGCGACAAGTCTCCCCAGACTTTCTGCTCAGGCCAATTCTGCCGACGCTCGCGCGCCAGATCGAACATGGTCTTGGGGGTGAAGCTGTTGAACTCGATCCGACCTTGGGTGTCCGGTTGCAGCGCCTGTGCCACCGCCATGGGCGACAGCACGACAGCAGCCAGCCAACTCAGACAAGAAACCCACCGGTTGAAGTGCAATGCATGGCCCGCTTCGTATCGCATGACACATCCCCTTGCGCAGATGATGGTTGATGTCCCGTAGAACCATCTTAGGGAGAACCTCTGGCACCGCAATACCGTCTGCCACTGGTTACACGTGCTGGCAGCCGTCTTGCAGGCTGTACGTCCATACAGCGACTTCTGCGACGCTCTGCCCTGCGGGCTGGTTCCTCCATGGCTGTGCCGGTTTGCCCGGACGCGCCGCCAATGGATACGAGCGTTTATTTTTTATAAACAGAGATAACAATGACTCTGCAATCAAAACACGGAAGATTGCCCTACAAGACCCGGTTTAATAGTGTAGGCAAACCAAAACCCTTATCCATATTCAGTCTTTGCCCATGAAGCACCCGCTTAAATTGATGAAAAATTTATCGCGTAATTTTTCGTAAACATCGATTTCGCATCAAAATTACAAAGCAAAAAAAATAGACGCATCACTCCATTGACACGGCAAATTTTGCCTCTATGATTCAACCACTCTTTTGACGCCAGACTGATGGCGAGAACCGAGCAAAACACCCAAAAGGTGTAAAAAACGGCCATCGATATCACCCACAATGGCCCGACAACTATCCTGATCCGGGAGACAGCATGTTGTCCGCAAGATCACAACAAAGAGATGGAACACGAGCACAACCTGGGCGCATAAGAACATATGAATTCCATGCCCGGAATCAGCCCCCCACTGCACCAGTGCACCATTGCCGTGCATCTGACGCTTGGTCAGCCAATCGCCGCATCATGCAATCGAGCAGCCCGGTGACGCCATTCACGACAGATGGAGGCGGTGACACCAGTTCGCCGCCAGAACCCACTGTCGACCTTGTTCTCCTCAAGCCACCGCCCTCCGGTGGCCGTGACTGGACTTAGCGCTTTTCAATGCAGATCAGGAATGCTTTTTTGATTCTTGATTTGCATGAAACCCGCCGCTAAAGCGCCGATCGCACCGATCAGATTATTGGCATTCATCGTTATCGTTTTTTTGATCACTGCGTGAAATCGTTTTGATTTCTCCAGTGAAATAAAAGCGTGCGTCGATTATTTTGCCCATTTTTGGTGATTTCTTCGCCAGGCGGCTTCTTGTTTGTTCGTATCTCATCAATGACAGGGATGCAAATGAAACCAAACCGTAGTTCCAGTGGTAATGGCCTTGGCCGCTCTCCTGCTTTGGGGCGGCTGGTCGGCGTTGGCGCGCTGCTTGTCGGCATATCGCTTGTTACCGGGTGCGGGGGCGATGATGGCAGCCCCGTGGCGTCCGCGGCGAGTACAAGCCAGACAGACGTGACCGCGAAAACGGTATCGACCAACCAGCCCTATGTCGACCCGGTTGCGTATTCGTCCAATGCGACGGATAGCCTGGATCCGTCACAGGTGTCCGAGAATGCAGCGGTCATGCACTACCAATGGACGGCCGGCGCCACCCCGGTGAACTACACCACCACCACCGGCCACCTGACCGCATCGGACGCCAGCGGCAACCCCGAGGCAACGATGTCATACGTCGCGTACACGGCGCCCAGCACCAACGGGCAGCCGCGGCCTATCACCTTCTTCTATAACGGGGGGCCGGGTTCGTCGTCGATCTGGTTGCGCCTGGGCTCATTCGCGCCCACCCGGGTTGCCACGCCTGATCCGCTGCTCACCAACTGGCCGAACTACACCCTGGTGGACAACGCGGAAAGCCTGATCGCCACCACCGACATGGTGTTCATCGATCCGCCGGGAACCGGCCTTTCCGAAGCGATTGCGCCGAACACCAACAGTTCGTTCTGGGGCAGCGATGTCGACGTCAACGTCATGCGCGACTTCATCCAGCGCTATCTGACGGTGAACAGCCGCAGCAGCTCGCCGATCTATCTGTACGGCGAGTCGTACGGCACACCGCGCACCAACATGCTGGCGCTGGCGCTGGAATCGGCGGGCGTGCACCTCACCGGCATCGTGCTGCAATCGTCCATCCTGAATTACTTTGCGGATGCGGTGGAAGCCACCGCCATCGAGAACTCGACCGCAGGGTTGAAGCTCGCGACCGATACGCTGGTGGGCTACTACCCCGGCTATGCCGCAGTGGCGTCGTACTTCAACCAGGTCTCGCCAAGCCAGCCTAACCAGTCGGCGTTTGCGACACAGTCTGAGCAGTTCGTCACGAACAAGTACAGCGCGTTCAAGACGTACGCAAACTCGTGGGCGCTCAGCCAGCTGGGTTCTCCAAACGCGCTCGGCACGCCGAAGTTCCCGTCCAAGTCGACGCTCGCGTCGTGGGAATCGCCTTCCGGCCTGACGCTGCAGGCGTTGACGGGGTACTTCAGCAAGACGCCGTTCCAGACAACGCTCCTGCCAGGCACCACGATTGGCCGCTACGACGGGCGCGTATCGCTGCCGAACTCGGATTCGCGTCTGGCAAGCGACGGAGACCCGTCGGACATCCTGATCTCGCAGCCGTTCACCACCGCGCTGCAGACGCAGATGCCGAACTACCTGGGCTATACCGCACCGAACGCAACGTTCATGCCTCTGAACGACAACATCATCGGTTCGTGGGACTTCTCGCATGATGGCCAGCCGCTGCCAGATACGTTGCCCGATCTGCTCGCCGCCATTCAGATGAACCCGCAGCTGAAGGTGCTCGCGTCCAACGGCTACCACGATCTCGCCACGCCGTTCTTCAATACCGAGAAGCAGTTGGCGCGTCTGCAAACCGTGTCGGGCCTGAACCCGAAGCTGCAGGTCACGTTCTATCAGGGCGGGCACATGATCTACCTGGATGACGTTGCCCGGCCGCAGATGAAGAGCGATCTGGTGGCGTATTTCGGTGGTCAGTCCATTCCGTCCGCACTGACGCTGGCAACGCTGCCCGCGCCGTGGGCCGACGAGAACCCTGCTGGCACGCCAACACTCACCGCACAAGCTGCGCATTAATCTTGATGAAGGAGTGATCATGTCCCTTATGAACACTGTGCGGCGCATGCTGCCCGCCATTCTCCTCGGTGCGCTGATGGGTCAGGCTTACGCATCGCCCACTACGCAGTCTGTGGCCCCAGTGACGCTGCCAAAGGGCGGCCACGGCGTGGATGGCCCGTTCTTTCCGGCCAACAAGGCCGCGCCTGCCGCCTCTTCCACGGGTGACCAACTGCAGCAGGAGGCCCAGCAGCGCATTGTGAAACGGCTGAGTGCAAACGCGGCGCTGAGCAAGGGTGGTTCGATCACCAAAGCGCAAGCCCAAGCCAGCGGTCTGGGCTATGTGGCAAAGCACTTTGACCAGATTGACACCGCCCATTCAGGCCAAGTCTCGATCAGCGATGTGCAGCGGTACGTGCAACAGCGCCACTAGTCCGCTGATTCATTGAAATGGGAGGTGAAGGCCATGTCATGCGGGATGGAGCGCTAGGCGCAAAGCGCAGCAATAGCGGGCTATTGCGAGCATTTGCAACGACGCGATGTGCCCGCATGGCATGGCAGGCACCGACCCATTTCAGGGATTCAGTGGACTAGGCAGGTCTGACGCACGCAAGCGGGTCTTACCGTGCGCAAATACGGTGGTGCCGCGCCCGTTGCCAGGGTGTGACACCACCGTTCTCGCTTTTGATCAGCGGGCAGCACGGTGCTGTATATTTATACAGTTATTTTCTGTGACGCCCCCGCCGTGCTTTCCGCTTCTCCCAACCCTGATATCGCCAATGACCCGGGTATCCCGAGTTACCTGGCCCAACTGAACGACCAGCAGCGCCAGGCGGTCGAGTTCGGCATTTCCGGGGCGGCAGCGGCGGAAACCGGCCCGCTACTTGTGCTGGCCGGTGCGGGGTCGGGTAAGACGCACACGCTGGGCTGGCGCGTCGCGCATCTGGTCGCCAACGGGGCGGATCCGCAACGCATCCTGCTGCTGACGTTCTCGCGCCGGGCTGCGAGCGAGTTATCCAACCGCGCCGGCCACCTGCTGGCGCGTGCCATGCACGGCGAACGCTCCAACAGCGTGCTAAACGCAGCCGGCACGTCGTACAAAACCACCCTGCCTTGGGCCGGCACCTTCCACGGCATCGGCGCGCGCCTGCTGCGCGAATACGCCGAGCGCGTCGGCCTCGCCCCCGATTTCACCATCCACGACCGCAGCGATTCCGCCGACCTGCTCAACGTCGTACGCCACGAGCTGAACCTGTCGACCAAGGAGCGCCGCTTCCCGCTCAAGCAGACCTGCCTGGCGATCTACTCGCGCGCCATCAATGCGGAGAGCCCGCTCAACGCTGTGCTCAAGCACCACTTCCCGTGGTGCGCGATGTGGGAAGCGCAACTACGCACACTGTTCGACGCCTATGTCGAAGCCAAGCAAGCGCAGCACGTGCTCGACTACGACGACCTGCTGCTCTACTGGCACGCGATGGTGTCCGATGCCGAACTGGCAGGCGAAATCGGCGCGCGCTTCGACCACATCCTCGTCGACGAATACCAGGACACCAACCGGCTGCAGTCGTCCATCCTGCGGGTGCTGCGCCCCGACGGCCGTGGCGTAACGGTGGTGGGCGACGATGCGCAGTCGATCTACGCGTTTCGTGCGGCGACGGTGCGCAATATCCTCGACTTCCCGCGCCACTTCACGCGGCCGGCGCACACGGTGCTGCTGGAACGCAACTACCGCTCGACGCAACCGATTCTCGATGCGTCGAATGGTGTGATGCGCTTCGCCACGGAACGCTTCGCCAAGACGCTGTGGACGGATCGTGCGTCGACGCATCGACCGCGTTTGATCTCGGTACGCGATGAAGCCGAGCAGGCGCGCTGCGTGGCCGAGCAGGTGCTGCATCAGCGTGAAGGCGGCTTGGCGTTGAAATCGCAAGCGGTGCTGTTCCGCACCGCAAGCCACAGCGCGCCGCTGGAGATCGAACTCACGCGCCGCAACATCCCCTTCGTGAAATACGGCGGGCTGAAGTTTCTGGAAGCGGCACACGTGAAGGATGTGCTCTCGGTGCTGCGCTGGGCCGAGAACCCGCGCAACCGTATCGCCGGGTTTCGCGTGATCCAGCTGCTGCCGGGTGCCGGCCCTGCCACCGCCGCACGCGTGCTCGACGCCATGGCTGAAGCGGTGGACCCAATTGCAGCGCTGCTCGCCTACGAGCCCCCCGCCCGCCTGGCCGGCGACTGGGCCGCGCTGATGGCGCTCATGCAGCTGCTGCGCGCGCCCAAGGACAGCGTGGCATGGGCCAGCGAACTCGAAGCCGTGGGCACCTGGTACACGCCGCACATGGAACGCCTGCACGACGATGCTGCCGTACGCCAGGGCGATCTGGACCAGCTCGCCCGCATGGCCGCCACCTACGCCACGCGCGAGCGCTTCCTGACCGAGATGACACTCGACCCGCCCGAGCTGACCAGCGATGAATCCGGCGCCCCGTACCGCGATGAGGACTACCTGATCCTCTCCACTATTCACTCGTCAAAGGGCCAGGAGTGGAAGGCGGTGTACGTGCTCAACGCCGTGGACGGCTGCATGCCTGCCGACCTGGGCGCCGGTTCGCATGACGAATTGGAAGAAGAGCGCCGCCTGCTCTATGTGGCCATGACGCGTGCGCGCGAGCATCTGGACATCCTGGTGCCGCAGCGCTTCTATGTTACGCAGCAGACGCCCAATGGCGACCGCCACATCTACGCCTCGCGCACGCGCTTCATCCCGCCAGCATTGCTGCCGCTGTTTGAGGCGTGCGCCTGGCCGCCGCCCGAGCCCGGTGTGGACCTTGCAGCCGAGGCCCGCGCCGCCGCCAAGGTGGATCTCAGCAAGAAGATGCGCGGCTACTGGAAGTAGACCGCGTTATTCGACATCGACTTCGGCGCGCTTGAGTACCTGCGCGGGCTCTGCGTGCGAAAGCTGCGCGAAGATCCATGCCGCCGCCGCAGTCATGAAACCGACGCACACGAAGGTCTTGTGGAAGGCCGCCAGTGTGTCGCGCCCTTCCGGCCCACCGGTAAAGTCGGTAAAGCCCGTGAGCAGCGCACCCGCTGCGGCCACCCCCAGGCTCATCGACAACATCATCACCATGGAAAGCATGCTGTTGCCCGAGCTGGCATGCGGCCCACTCAGGTCTTTGAGCGTGAGCGTGTTCATGGCAGTGAACTGCATCGAGTTGAACGTGCCAAACAGCGCCAACTGCACGATGCGCAGCCACACCGGTACGTCAGGCGTCATCACCGCAAAACTGGCCATCGTCAGGCCCACCATGAGCGTGTTGGTGAACAGCATGCGGCGATAGCCAAAGCGCTTGATGGCCCAGGTGCCCAACGGTTTGGCCGCCATGCCGGCCGCGGCCACCGGCACCATCATCAAGCCGGCCTGCAGCGGTGAATACCCCAGACTCACCTGCAACAGCAGCGGGATCAGGAACGGCATCCCACCGGTACCGATGCGGGCGAACAGGTTACCGAGAATGCCGATCGAGAAGCTCGGAATGGCAAACAGCGAGCGCGGAAACAGCGGCCCCGCCTTACCCTCAACCGTGCGCCCCGCATGCAGCCAATACGCGGTGAGCGCCGCCAGCCCGAAGATCAGCAGCACCAACACCGTCGCATGCTGAAAGCCCAACCCCGATAGCCCGTCGAGCGAGAACGACACCGCCGCCATGCCAAACGCGAGCATGGCGTAGCCGGTCCAATCGAATCGGCTGTCGTCGTCTGCGCGCACATCGGGCATGACCTTGAGCGTGACGAGCGCACCAGCCAGGCCCACCGGAATGTTGATCAGGAAGATCCAGTGCCACGACACCGCCTCCACCAGCCAGCCACCCAGCGTGGGGCCGATCAGCGGGCCGATCAGCCCCGGAATGGTGACGAAGCTCATGGCCGGCAGAAACTGCTCGCGCGGCACCACGCGCAATACTGTCAGCCGCCCGACCGGCATCAGCAATGCACCGCCCACGCCCTGCACCACGCGCGAGGCAATCAGCATGTTCAGGCTGCGCGACTCCGCGCACAGCAGCGAGCCGATGGTGAACAGGAAGATGGCCGCAAAAAACATGCGCCGCGTGCCGAAGCGGTCAGCCAGCCAGCCCGAGGCGGGCATCAGCATGGCGGTCGTCAGCGTGTAGGCAATGATGACCGACTGCATCTTCAGCGGGCTTTCCGACAGGCTGCGCGCCGTGGCCGGCAATGCCGTATTGACGATGCTGGAATCCAGCGTCTGCATGAAGAGACCAACCGCCACCAGCCAGAGCAAGGGTTGGAGGGATTTATCGACGGAAACGGAGGTGGACATGGCAGGCGGGGGCAGCAGACTTCGTACGGCGCCGAATTGCACGACAAGGCGACATTGTGGCGTGTGCGGCGCTGGCCCGCAAACCACGCAATGTGCCGGTCACCCTACAGCAAACGCGGGCACTAGGACCAAACCCCGCCGCCTATACTGGTGGGCGTTCGTCCCAGTCACCCTCATGCAGACCTGCCATGACCACCCGTACCGAACGCGACACCTTTGGCCCCATTGAAGTCCCCGCCAAACATCTGTGGGGCGCGCAGACGCAGCGCTCTCTGCAGAACTTCGACATTGCGGGCGACCGCATGCCGCGCGAGCTGATCGACGCGCTGGCCCGCATCAAGCGCGCAAGCGCCGCCGTCAACCACCGCCTGGGGCTGCTGCCGGCCGAGAAGGCCAACGCCATCATCGCCGCTGCAGATGAAGTCATCGCGGGCAAGCACCCGAACGAATTCCCGCTGGTGGTCTGGCAGACCGGCTCCGGCACGCAGAGCAACATGAACATGAACGAGGTGCTTGCCAACCGCGCCAGCGAACTGCTGGGCGGCGAGCGCGGCGAGGGCCGCCTCGTGCACCCGAACGACGACGTCAACCGCAGCCAGTCGTCCAACGACGTGTTCCCGACGGCGATGCACGTGGCGGCTGTTACCGCCATCACGCGGCACCTGATTCCGTCGCTGCGCACGCTGCGCGAAACGCTTGCCAAAAAGGCGGCGGACTTCGACAGCATCATCAAGATCGGCCGCACGCACCTGCAGGATGCGACGCCGCTCACGCTCGGCCAGGAGTTCTCCGGCTATGTCGCCCAACTGCAGCACAACGAAACGCACCTGAACGCGGCGCTGCCGCACCTGTGCGAGCTGGCGCTGGGCGGCACGGCAGTGGGCACCGGCCTGAACGCGCCGGCCGGCTACGCCGAACAGGTGGCCGCCGAGCTGGCTAACCTGACCGGCCTGCCCTTCATCACCTCGCCCAACAAGTTCGAGACCATGGCCTCCGCCGATGGTCTGGTGCACGCACATGGCACGTTGAAAACGCTGGCCGCCAGCCTCACCAAGATCGCCAACGACATCCGCTGGCTGGCGAGCGGCCCGCGCAGCGGCCTGGGGGAAATCTCCATCCCCGAGAACGAACCGGGCTCCTCGATCATGCCCGGCAAGGTCAACCCCACGCAGAGCGAAGCCGTGACGATGCTGTGCGCGCAGGTGTTCGGCAACGATGTCGCGGTCAACATTGGCGGTGCATCCGGCAACTTCGAACTGAACGTGTTCCGCCCGATGATTGCCTACAACTTCCTGCACAGCACGCGCCTGCTGGCCGACGGCATGCGCAGCTTCAACGACCACTGCGCCGTAGGCATCGAGCCCAACCGTGCCCGCATCGACGAACTTGTGCAGCGCTCGCTGATGCTGGTGACGGCACTCAACCCGCACATCGGCTACGACAAATCGGCGCAGATCGCCAAGAAGGCACACAAGGAAGGCACGAGCCTGCGCGAGGCCGCGCTGGCACTCGGCTATGTCACGCCCGAGCAGTTTGACGCGTGGGTGCGGCCGGAGAACATGGTCGGCCGGTAATAAGCCGCGGGCTGCCCCGGGCCTGCGTTGACAACCTCAGCGCGGGTTCGGGAAGCGGATGCGAAACTCTGTGTACTCGTGCTCGACGGATTTGCACGAAATGCTGGCGCCCCAGCCGCGCAGCACCTTGCGGCAGAACATCAGGCCGATGCCCGTGCCGCGATGCGCCGGGTAGGAGAAGAACGGCTCGAACATCCGCTTGAGCACGGTCGACGAGATGCCCGAACCGGTATCGCGTACGACAATCTCCACGCCGCGCGACGACTTCTCATAGCTGATGTGCAGATCCCCCTTGCCCACGCGTTGAATGGCCTCCAGCGCGTTCTTGGTCAGGTTGGTGATGATGTGCTCGAACAGGCTCGCGTTGCCGAGCACCCGCACTCCGATGCTCGGTGCAATCGACACCAGCTCCCGCGTCCCAGGCTCAAACGGAAACGCCGCAATGGCTGAGCAGATCGCCTCGTGCGGATCAAACCAGTTGACGCTGACAGTCTGCGGATCCTTTGAATTGGCGACCAGCAGCTCGATGCTGTTGTTGGCACGCACGACATCGGTACGCATGCGTTCGACCGCATGCTGTACTGCCGGCAGGTCTGGGTGATCGGCCGATACCAGCTTGGGCAAGCGGTCCTGAATACCGCGCGCTGTCAGGGCTAGGCTGGCCAGCGGCGTGCGCAACTCATGGGCCACCGTGCCCAACGCCAGCGCCACACCGCGCTGTTTCTGCTCAGCCAGGATCTGGCGGTCCAACTTGATGACGACCAGCACCGCCATGACAAACGCCACCACCGGCACCTGCTCCAGCAGCGCATGCCACGGAAACGCCGCCACTGCGTTGCCTGCCAGCAAGAACAGCCCCGTCGCAGCCACGGCACCACTGATGAGCGAGATCAGTGCAAACGCCGTACTGAAATGGAACAGGATGACGACGGCAATGACCACCGACTCCGCCCACACCATCGTCCCGGCGTTCTCGAGATAGAAGAAGATGAAGGCAAACGGCAGCCCGGCCGTGATGGCAAACAAGGCATAGGCCGGCAGCCACTTGTATTGCGACAGCCGGTTGGCAAACAGCAGCGGGATGAACAGCAGCGTGCAGATGGCGCGCAGCCAGACGTTCTCATACGGCTGCGGAAAAACGACCGACCAGATCACGAAGTACAACGGGTGGCCGAGCACGCCCAGCGCCCCCACGAAGCGGATGCGGCGCAGCCGCGCCGCGCTCTCTTCGTCAAGCAGTGCCGCGCTCGTCAACGAGGTCGCGAGGTACTGCCAGACGCGGGCCGGCCAGCGACCCGGATTGTCTGCGGGGACTCCACCCACTGTGTTCGTCATGCGTTCGCCAAACATGCATTGAGTTGAACGGCGGCTGCAGGTCTTCGCATCCGGCGCGTGGACGCCCAATCGTCCAGCCCCACCCGATCACGAATCTCTGCCAGGACACCAAGCAGCCGCCCGATCTCTGCGGGCGTGAGCTTGGCATGCAGCGTCAGGCGCACCAACGCCCGGTTTCTGGGCGTAGCCGGCGCACAGAATACCGCACCAAAGATGCCGTGGGCCTGCAATGCGTCGCGCAGCACCTTGACCTGCGGCTCGGGCCCCGCCTCCAGCCCGATGATCTGCTCGGTGCCGTCACTGATGTTGTAGCCCAGCGCGGCGATACCTGCGCGCACAGAGCGGGTGATGGCATGCAGACTCTCGCGGCGAGCCTCCGCCGCACCAATGAAATCCGCCGCGGCCTCGAACCAGGCCAGTTCGTGCCGCAGCAACCCCGAACTGAAAATGGCTGGGCGAGCCTCTACGGCAAAGAAATCCTTGAACAGGCCACTGCAGGCAACAAACCCGGCACGGCCGGCAAACGTCTTGGCCAATGACGCCGTACGAAAGTGCACACGGCGCTCCAGCCCCAGTTGCACCACCAGACCCGCCCCGCCCGGCCCGTGCGTGCCCAGGGAGTGGGATTCATCCACCACGATGACCGAGCCGCTGGCCTCGGCCGCCACCACCAGCGCCGTCAACGGCGCCACGCTGCCGGTGGTGCTGTAGACGGAATCCACCACGATGATGCCGGGGCCGGTCCGCTCCAGTTGCCGGTTCAGATGGTCTACGTCGTTATGGCGAAACGGCACCGGTACCGCGCCCGCCGCGGTGATGCCCTCCCACAGCGAGGCGTGCGCGGCCATATCGATATAGACGGGCACGCCTGGTCCTGCAATGCACTGGATCAGCCCGACATTCGCGGCCCAGCCGGATTGGGCGATCAAGCCGGCCTCGGCGCGCATCATGGCAGCCAGCCGGGCTTCCACCCGGCTCTGCGGCGTATCACCGTGCTGGAACACGGCTGACATGAGCAGTTCGTGCTCGTGCCCGAGCAGTGCGCGCGCCTGCGCACGTACCAATTCCCGCTCGCCAAGCAGGCATAGGTAGTCGTTGCTGTTCAGGAACAGGGCATCGGGCCCGGGCGTGCGGCCGTGGAGCAGGTGGTCTCCGCCCCAGAGCTTGCCCATGCGATCGTCATAGTGGCGCCGCATGCGAACAGCAATCCAGTCCGGCAACGCCGGCGCGGCAGGAGAAGGTGTGGGGAGCAGTGCAGAAGAGACGTGCGTTGGCAGCGTGGTCATGGAGGCCTCGTCGGGTTGGTAATGGAAAGACCAAACACCGGTGGCCTTGCATCGACCACCGGGATGCAATCCGAACAACCATCATGGCACGTCAGTGCGTGCGCATTTCATCTACAACGAAGCGCCCGCCAGCGCTGATTCAGGACGATGGCGGCCAAGCCCACTGCCTGCTTGAAGCGCGGGCCGGAAACGATATTGGATTAAACCAAATGTATTAAGCGGGTGCGCAACCGCGCTGCGCGACACGTACGTCAACACGCTCCGGTGCCAGCGCACGTTCAAACACGGCGCGCGCACCATGCGTTGTGCCGGTGCCGCACATGAAGGCATCAATGGCAGCAAACCCGTGCTCGGGCCACGTGTGGATCGACAAGTGTGACTCCGCCAGCAAGAGGACACCGGTCACACCACCCTGCTCACCGGCGGACGCGCCCACACGCAGCGAATCGAAACGATGGAGATGCGCATGAAGAATGGTGGCGCCCAGCGCGGCGGCGGCCTCGCGCAGCGCGGCCTCCAATGCCTGCGCATCGCGCAGCAGCACGGGCGCCACGCCATACAGATCGAGCAGCAGATGCTCGCCCACTGCAGCAGAGGTTGCGGCAGCGTGCGGCGTCGCGTCCGTGCGCGTCACTTGTGGCCCCCGCTGAAGCCGCCACCGTAACCGCTACCGCCGGACGAGCCGCCCCAGTACGAAGACCCGCTGGTGCTGCTGCCATACGACGGCGTGCGCGGCGCCGCAAAACCGGCTCTCCAGTCCATGACCGTTGCGCCAATCACCACGCACACGGCGTACAGCACGAACCAGCCTTTCATTCCCCTCCCCCGACCTTGGCGACCAGCCATGCCGGCACGATCAGCATCAGCGCTGCAAAGAACGTGATCACAAACACCGAACCCGGCGCCATGAAGAACGGCACCAGATTCAGCAAGCCGAGCAGCACGCAGGACACCACGGCCACCGTCATGTAGCCCGAGGCCGAAACGTCCTTGACCGGTTCGGCGACCACCTTGCCGAACCACGCCTTGATCTGCGCGGCGCTGACAGGGGTGCTCTTAGACCAGCTCAGTTCATGCGCATCGCTCTCTGCGGCAAGGCTTTCCTGGCCGGCCGTGTATTCGACCACGCGGGTCTGGTCGCCGGCCTGCACGCGCCAGTTGAAGGCGCCGGCAGCGTAGGTCACGCGTGCGGTGTAGTCCTCGTCGCGGGTGTACTGCGTGTTGCCCAGCGTGGCCTTGCGGCCGTCGGTCTGCGTGGGCCAGCGGTCGAGCACGTTGGCGCGGAACCAGCCGTCATCGGTCTCCACCATCCACGTGAAGCCACGCTTGGGGGTGTACAGCAGGTATTCGAACCACTCGCCGCCGCCGTCGACCACTGTGCGACGCATCACGCCAATCACCTGCCACTGCTGGCCGTCGATCAGCGCCTTGTCGCCCAACTCCAATGTGGTGACAACCTGCGGCACCGACCGGGCGCGAGCGATGATCTCGCCGCGCGGTGTGGCGGCATCGATGGCCGCCCCGCAACCGGGGCACAGCACGTGCCCGGTCACGCCGGGGCTGAACGGGATCGACGTGCCGCACTGCGGGCAGTCGAGGTTGGTGAGCTTGCGGGGGACGCGGCCGGCGGTTTCCTTGATCTCGGCGTCGGTGCGCAGGAGTTGGCACTTGAGCGCTTCGAGCGTGGTGGCCTCGCCCAGGTAGAGCGTGGGCGCCGTACCGTCGGAATAGTCGAGCGTGATGAAGGCGTCTTCGCGGCGGCCATCGGCCACGCGCGCATGCCAGCCCTCACCCACGCGGAAGGGCAACTCACCCTGGCCGCCGGTGCAATCGGCCTCGCGCACATCGGACAGCGTGAACTGCTTGCCGTCAGCATCGTAGAGCTGGCCAGGGCGCAACGTTTCGAACGCCACGGCGTTGCGCGGCACGCCACGCGAGAAGGTCATGGTGACCTGGCCCGAAGCCTCGGCCAGCCAGCCGTCGGTGCTGTCGTCAAACAGCACGTACCACTCGTTCCAGAAGCCCGCGTCGTAGCGCAACTGGATGCGCCCCACGACGGTGAAGGCCTTGTTCTTATAGCGCCCGGTGGTGCCGATCTGCACGCGCGCGTAGTCCTCCAGCACGGCAGACATCTTGCCGATGTCGGACAGCGTTTCGCCGTCGCGCAGCAGTGTGCTCTTGCAGAAGCTGCACACCGTCATCACGGCAGCGGCGGACTTCAGTTCCACCGGCGCGCCACACGCCGGGCAGTTGGCATGAAACATGGTCGGGTCGTTCGATTGCACAGCAAAACGGGCGGCTAAAAGGGCACAGCCCCTTCGCCGCCCGGTTATTCGATCAGCAAGGCTGCGCTCAGCCCCCGGTCAGCGCCTTGAGCACGGCGGCCTTGCCGGCATCAAAGTCGGCCTGGGTGATGAGGCCCTTGTCGAGCAGATCCTTGAGCTTGGTCAGGCGTGCGGTGGGGTCGTCGGCAGCCGGAGCGACCGGTGCGGCGGCAGCCGGTTGCGCGGCAGCGGGGGTAGCCGATCCGGCACCGGCACCGCCCTGCACAGCGGTGCGCAGGCTCTCGGCCATCGTCTGGCCCATTGCCAGGCCTGCCGCCAGACCCGCGCCCGTGCCAGCGATGCCACCTTCGTTCTGCGCAGCCAGCGGCAGCGATTCGGCCGCCTGATACTGCGTGAAGCGCCCCATGTCGCCGGTCATGTCCATGCTGATGCGGCGGTCCATCGCGGCCTGCAGTTCGTCCGGCAGCGTGACGCTGGAGACCTGGAAGCTGTCGAGCGCCAGGCCGTACTGCGTGAACTGCGGCGCCAGGGTCTCGCGCACTTTGTTCGACATCAGCGTCTGGTTGGCGGCCAGGTCCAGGAACGGCACACCGGATTCGCCAAACGCCGTGGCCATGGCGCCCATGATGACGGGGCCAAGCTGGGCTTCAACTTCGTCGACGGTATAGATGTCGCGCGTGCCGCTCACCTGCTGGTAAAACTGTTTCGGATCGGCCACGTGGTACGCATACACGCCAAAGGCGCGCAGGCGGATCATGCCGAAATCCTTGTCGCGCACCGTCACCGGTTGCGGCGTGCCCCAGCGGCGACCGAGCTGCTGGCGCGTGCTGAAGTAGTAGACGTCGGACTTGAAGGGGGACTCGAACAGCTTGTCCCAGTTCTTCAGGTAGGTCAGGACGGGCAGCGTCTGCGTGGTCAGCTTGAAGGTGCCGGCACCGAACACATCGGCAATCTGGCCTTCGTTGACGAACATCGCCATCTGCGAGTCGCGCACGACCAGGGTGCCGCCGTTCTGGATTTCCATGTCCTGCATGGGATAGCGCCAGGCGAGTACGCCGTCTTCGCTCTCCGTCCACTGCAGGATGTCAATAAACTGCTTTTTGATAAAGCTGGACAGGCTCACAGGAAACTCCTTCGCGATGATTCGCGGTGCAGGAACAATCAGGACAGGCAGGCAGCGTTGATCACACCAACGGCCAGTGCGCTCACGCCGAACAGCATACCGGCGGCGATGTTGTTGTGCTCGATCTGCAAGCGGTAGTCAGGCATCAGGCGCGTGAGCACCACGAAGACAATCAACTGCACGACAGACGCCATCACCGACCAGAACAGGAACGGCATCAGGCCATCGGCGTGCGTGATGCTGGACGCAATGGTCAGCACGAAGCCGAGCAGCGCACCGGCCAGCGACAGCGCTGCAGAGACGTTGCCTTCACGGATCAGCTTGAACTCGTCGTACGGCGTCAGACGCAGGTAGACAAAGAAGAAACCAGCAAACACCACAGCACCCGCCAGCAGGTGCGAGGCATAGGCGATCACGGAAGCGGTCATATCGGGCATGGGCAGAAGGCAATCAGCCTGGGCAGTGCGCAAGTGGCGCCACTATAGCGGCTGATGCGCCGCTTGCGTACCCCCCGATGTTGCCCTGCACAGCTGGCTCGCCGCGCAAGAAAAAAGGCGGCACAATCGCGCTCGCATTTGCGCCAGCCGTTTGTTAACGCACGATCATCTTTCCCCTGCCTTCGCATGTCCACGCCGCAGCCTGACGCCACCTACGAACCTACGCAACCGGCCGGCCGCGGCAACGCCTTGCTGGTCCTCGCCGTGTTCGTGGTCGCCTCATGCGGGCTGGCTTACGAACTGATTGCCGGGGCATTGGCTTCGTACCTGCTGGGCGATTCGATCCTGCAGTTCTCCTCCATCATCGGCGCCTACCTGTTTGCGATGGGCATCGGTTCGTGGCTCTCGCGCTACGTGGCGGACGATGCGTTGCTCGCCCGCTTTGTCGATCTGGAACTGCTGGTTGGGTTGTTTGGCGGCGTCTCGGCGGCGGCGCTGTTTGTCTTGTTTGCGGTGGAGTCAGCACCGTTCCGGTTGGTGCTGTACGCGCTGGTGACGGTCATCGGCGTGCTGGTCGGCATGGAGATTCCGCTGGTGATGCGCATGCTGCATCGCCGGCAAGCCAAATTCTCGGACCTAGTCAGCCGCGTGCTGACGTTCGATTACCTGGGCGCGCTGGCCGTGTCGCTGCTGTTTCCGCTGGTGCTTGCGCCGCGCCTAGGGCTGGTGCGCACGGGCTTCCTGTTCGGGCTGCTCAACACGGCGATTGCGGTCTGGACGCTCTGGCACTTTCGCGCAGAACTGGCGCTCACCGCCCGCATGCGCAGTGCGATGGCATGGCGTGCGGGCGCTGTCGCTGCCGCGCTGCTGGCGGGCTTTGCCGCATCAGACAAGCTCACGCACTGGTCTGAACGCGCGCTCTTTGGCGACGAGATCATCCATGCGATTTCATCACCGTATCAACGGCTGGTGGTGACGCGCTGGAAGGATGATCTGCGCTTGTACATCAACGGCAACCTGCAGTTCTCCTCGCGCGACGAATACCGCTATCACGAGGCGCTGGTGCTGCCCGCGCTGGAATCGGTGCGTGGTGCGCGGCGCGTGCTGGTGCTGGGCGGCGGCGATGGCCTCGCACTGCGGCAGATCCTGAAGTACCCGCAAGTCGAGCACGTCACCCTGGTCGATCTGGACCCGCGCATGATCAACCTGTTCTCGCATGCGGAGGCGCTGGTTGCGCTCAACCAGCATGCGTTCAGCGATCCGCGCGTGACGGTGGTCAATGCGGATGCTGGGCAATGGCTGCAGACCGCCCCCGACATGTTCGACGTGGCCATCGTCGATTTTCCGGACCCGTCCAACTTCAGCATCGGCAAGCTGTATTCGGTGCCGTTCTACCGGCTGCTGTCGCGGCACGTGGCGGATACGGGCTTAGTCGTCATTCAGGCCACCTCGCCCTACTTCGCGCCACGCTCGTACTGGTGCGTGGATGCGACCTTGAAGGAAGCCGGCTACCGCACGTGGCCGTATCACGCGCTGGTGCCGTCGTTTGGCGAATGGGGCTTCATCCTCGCCGCGCCGGGCCGGGCGGATTTCCAGCCGCCCACGTCGTACCGCGTGCCGACGCGCTTTCTGGATGCCGACACCACGCACCAGATGTTCAGCTTCGCGCCCGACATGCCGCGCCCGCAGGTGGAGCCCAACCGGCTGAACAACCAGTCGCTGGTGCGGTACTTTGAAGAAGACTGGCACGGCGTGCTGCGCTGATGGCAACGCGACGCAGTTTCCTGATCGGCGCCGCTGCGGCAGGTGTGGCTGCGGCCGGGGCCGCCTCCTGGGCCGGCTTTCGCGCGCTGACCGAGATCACGCCCAACGTGCGCATGCCCGGCCAGGCCGCTGGCCATCAGTTGCGCGACCTCAAGGCACTACCTGCCCCGTCGGAGACACGCCGCGTGGGCGTTGTCATCTGCGGCAGCGGCATCGGCGGATTGAGCTGCGCCTGGCGCTTGGCGAAAAGCGGCCGGCGCGACGTGGTGGTCGTGGAAGGCCCGGAGCGCTACGGCAATGCCGCTGGCGGTGCATTCGGCACGCAACGCTTCCCGACAGGCGCGCATTACCTGCCGCTGCCGTCGATGGAGTCAACACACGTACGCGAAATGCTGTCGGACTTCGGCGTGATCGAACGCAATCCGTTTGCGCTGCGTCCGACCTACGACGAACGCGTGCTCGTGCATGCCCCCGATGAACGCCTGTGGCTGGGCAACCGCTGGCAAGACGGCTTTGTGCCGCACGAAGGCATTACCGAGGCCGAGCGTGCCGAGCACACCCGCTTCTTCGCGCAGATCGACCGCCTGCGTCAAACCACCGGCAACGACGGCCGCCGTATCTTCGCCGTGCCGACCGCGCTCTCCTCCGCCGACCCGGCCTGGCGTGCGCTCGATACGCTCACCTTTCGCGACTGGCTGCACCGCGAGGGCTACCAGGCCGCCACGCTGCACTGGTATGCCGACTACTGTTGCCGCGACGACTACGGCGCCAAGGCGGATCACGTGTCCGCCTGGGCCGGCATCGCTTACTTTGCCAGCCGTGGCGGCATGGCCAGCAATGCGGAACAGGGCACCGTGCTCACCTGGCCGGAAGGGCTGGACTGGATGGCCGAACGCCTGTTCGAGGCCGCCGGCCTGAACGATGCCGGCCGCCTGCTTACGGGCAGCGCCGCACGCATCGGCAGGACCAACGAAGACGGCGCACGCGTCTATGCCGACGTGCTGCAAGCCGATGGCCGCGTGGTGCGTCTGCTGGCCGACCACGTGGTGAGCGCGATGCCGCTGCATGTTGCCAAGCACGTCGTCGAAGGCTTTGACGTGCCGGCCGCCGAATTGCCCGAAACCGCACCGTGGCTGCTTGCCAATCTGCTGATCGAAGGCTTTCCGCCCGAGTACGACGACACGCCGCTCGCGTGGGACAACGTGGTCTATCGGGGCACGGGGCTGGGCTATGTGGTGGCCAACCACCAGGACATTCGCGTGGGGCCACCTGCGCAGAGTGTGTTCACGGCCTACGTGGCGCTGTCAGACATGACGCCCAAGGCGGCGCGCGAGTGGATGCTGAACGCATCGCCGCAGGCATTGCTCGACCGCGCGTTGGCTGATCTAGATACGGTGTACGGCATCCGCCTGCGCACGCAGATCCGCCGGGCCGACCTGACCTTGCGCGGGCATGCCATGGCGATTCCCACGCCGGGCTTTCTCTCGCGGCCGGGCATTGCGCGCCTGCGCGAGAACACCGGGCCGATCCACTATGCACATGCGGACCTGTCCGGCTATTCCGTGTTTGAAGAAGCGGCGTGGTGGGGCGATCAGGCGGCGCGGGCCATCCTGGCCGCCTGATGAGGCTGTAGCGCTTTAGCCCTTGTTCGGCCAGAGCGTACGGCCGAAGAACGTCAGTGCACGATCCCACGCGTGCTGCGCCCACACCGGGTCGTACTGCGTGATGGCGATGCGGTTCTCGCCGACGGCCGTTTCGTTGGCGAAGGCGTGATGCGCAAGATAGCGATGGAAGTCGACATCGACGCCGGCGTCCACCAGCTTCTTCTCCAGTGCGTCCACCGTTTCGATCTTGAAGGCGGTGTCTTGCGTGCCCCAGTGGCCCTGCACCGGTACCTTGATCTTCGAGGCATCGATGTATTCCAGCGGCGGGAAGCCGTACCACACCACGCCTGCGGCGGCCTCCGGCACATTACATAGCGCCAGCAGCGTGAGCGCGCCGCCCATGCAGTAGCCCGTCACGCCCACGCGGTCGCAGGTCTGCTTGAGGTATTGCACGGCGCCGCGCACGTCTTGCGTGGCCGCATCGCCAAAGTTCAGGTTGCTCATCAGGTGGTGGGCCTCTTCCTCCTCCACCGTCATGGTGCCGCGATACAGATCGGGCACCAGCGCCACGTAGCCGGCGCGCGCCAGACGGTCGGCCACGCCACGAATCTGGTCGTTCAGGCCCCACCACTCCTGGATGACGACCACCCCGGGGGCGCCCTCCGTTTTGGCCGGCTTGGCCAGATAGCCCTGGAGTTCCTGCCCATCCGGGCGCTTGAACGAGATCATGGATCCTTGCGGTGCAGTCATGCGTGGCTCCTTTGCCTGAAACGAAAGCGCACAGCATAGCCGCGGGCGGTGAAATTTGCAGCCGCCCCCGCAACAGGCCAAGTGTTCGAAAGCACACGCGTCAAACATTTAACCCGGGTATTATTGACCAACCATTATTACCCGGGTAATAATTAGAAGACGACGCCCGCCTATCAACGCAGGCGGCACCACACATGCATCGCACAAGGACCCACCATGACTGACCGACGGGAGCTGAAACGCCAGTACCTGGAGACCCGAAGCCGCGCAGGCGCAGGCTGGGGTGTTTATGCCATCCGCAACCTCATCACCGGCCGGGCGCTGGTCAAGGGCAGCACGAACGCGCAGGGCACGCTCAACCGCCACCAGTTCGAACTGAAGCATGGCACCCATGCCAACGCGCTGCTGCGCAAGGACTGGGCGGACCACGGTGAATCGAGCTTCGTGTTTGAGGTGCTCGATCTGGTCAAGCACCGTGAGGCGCTGGATTTTGATGCGGCGCACGAACTGGAAACGCTGGTCACGCTCTGGCGCCAGGAAGTCCCCTGCCAGGGCGTATCTGGCTACGAAAACGAGGAGCGCGCAGCATGAGCACCGCCGGATTCACGTTCTGCATGGCGGTGCAGCGCGCGCAGGCCAGCCTGCGGCGCAAACTCGACGACAAGCTCGGCACGCACTACGGCATCGACTTCGCTGATTTCGTGCTGCTGGATTGGTTGGCCTCACATGCGGACAGCCATGTCAGCCTTGCAGCATGCGCGCAGCCGCTCGGGCTGCCTCGCCCTGCCGTGCTCAAGCGCGTGCTGGCGTTGGAGAAGATCGGCCTGGTTGCACGCCAAAGCACAGACGCGGGCCGCCAGATTGCCATTCGCCCCGCAGGCAAGACGCTCGCGCACAACGCACGCGAGACCATCGACTGGCTCGGCGGCCAGGCGCTGACGGCAATCGAGCCAGCATCCATCGCCTCGGCAGCAGCGTCGCTGCGCACCTTTGCCAACGCCCGCGCGCTGACGGCGCTCTGATACCCCTCGTCCTGGGAGCAGGCAGGCGGCGCAAAATCTCTATCATGGCGGCACGCTCATTCCTGACATGACAACCGCCATGATCAAAACCCTTGCCCTGATCGTCTACCTGCTGGTGCTGCTGATCCACGTCTACATCGTCGTGCTGGAGATGGTGCTGTGGAAGACACGCGGCCCCAAGGTGTTCCGCATCACGCCCGAGAAGGCGGCGGAAACCGCGGCGATGGCGTCCAACCAGGGCTTGTACAACGGCTTCCTCGTGGCCGCGCTGGTGATCGGGCTGGTGGCGCCCAACCCGGTGGTCAACGCATCGTTCGCGCTGTTTGGATTGATCTGCGTGGCGGTGGCCGGCATCTGGGGCGCAATCACCGTCAGCAAGCGGATTCTCTATGTGCAGACGGTGCCGGCGGTGGCAGCCCTGGTGCTGGGATGGTTTGCCTGAGCGGCGCAAACCCGGCGGTGCTTGTCGGCACCGCCATTGCGCACTAGCTTGAAGGAAGCCACGGGATTCCAATCATGTCGCGCGCAACCTGCCAATGGTGCTTCCTGACGTTGCTACTGGCGGGCGCATGCGGCCATCCCGTCTCCGCTCAAGTGAAAGCGAGAACCGCCATGACGCTCACCCTGACCTCACCCGCCTTTGCCACCGGTGGCGAAATCCCCAGCCACCTCACATGCGAAGGCGCGGATACCTCGCCACCACTGGCCTGGACCGGCGCGCCGGCGGGCACACGCAGCCTGGTGCTGATCGTCGACGACCCGGACGCGCCAGACCCTGCCGCCCCGAAGATGACCTGGGTGCACTGGCTGCTCTACAACATCCCGCCCAGCGCAACGGCCATCGCCGAAGACGCAGCACGCAAGGGGCTGCCACCCGGCACGCGCGCCGGCACCAACGACTGGCAGCGCACCGCGTACGGCGGCCCTTGCCCACCTGTCGGGCGCCATCGCTACTATCACAAGCTCTATGCGCTGAACGTGGAGCTGCCGGAGATGGGCGCCCCCGACAAGGCGGCACTGGAA
Organism: Ralstonia sp. AU12-08; assembly: GCF_000442475.1. Lineage (NCBI taxonomy): Bacteria > Pseudomonadati > Pseudomonadota > Betaproteobacteria > Burkholderiales > Burkholderiaceae > Ralstonia > Ralstonia sp. AU12-08. The sequence goes on from NZ_ASZV01000003.1 coordinate 203,734, forward strand.
CGCGCCATGCGCGGTCACGTCATCGCAGAGGCGGAGCTCGTCGGTACCTATCAGAAGCACAAGCCCTGAAGATCAGGGCTTGGCAGCCGCGCCCTTGTGGAACAGCGCATACGGCACGCCGCGCTCTGGGTGTGCCGTCGTCTCGTTGATGAAGCGCTCGACATCCGGCACGTCGCGCAGCGCGGTCATGAACGGCTCGAACGCATAGCCCGGCGCCACGCATCCCTGCACGAGCATCCAGCGCTGCCACACCGTCACCCACAGCGTCGTGCTCTGCTTCCAGCCGGGCACGTGAATCGCCATCCACTGCAGGCGCCGCTGCGCTGTCTCGGCAATCTCATCGTCGTAGGCAAACGCATTGGGCAAGCGGCAGCGGCCCTCGACCCAGCAGTGGTTGCCGTGTTCGATACGGTGGTGCGAATCGCGCTTCCACTCGGCCTCGCTGATGCGCGGGCCGGCGGGCTCGGGGCAGTTGGCTACCCCTGACGAAATCTGGAAGAAGGGATCGTGGCCGCGATTCTGCAGATCGTCTTCTGCGTGCGCGGCCAAGGCGAATAACACCAGTCCTAGTGCAATGCAGCGGATGTCGATCGTCATGGCGGCCTCCCTGGCAGACCTGGCGCAATCGGTTGCTGCCAAGCATAGGTCCTGCAGGGCGACGCGGCCAAGGCTTAACTGAACGGGATCTCAAAGATCCACTTCAACGTCCAGCGATCCGTTGCGCGCGTCAGGCCACGCCCAATGCCAAAGTTGAAGACGACGGGCTTGAGGTCGACGTCAAACGCCAGGAACACCGTGTGCTGCTGCTCATGCAGCGGTGCGATGTGGTTGATGGGCCCAAGACCCGCGTAGTACTCCATGCCTGCCCGCACGCCCGTCGTGACCTTGCGAGCGATCTTGAAGCTCGGCGCGGCCTCCGGCACGCCACTGCGGCCCGGGCCGGACAGGTTCCAGTCCAGCACCGGGTTGACCGCCCACAGCCAGCGTTCGTCCTGGTACCCGTAGATGGGCCGCAGCTCCAGTGCGTTCTGCGATTGCTCGAAGCGCCCGGCAACGTGGGCCACCTCCACGTTGACACCGGCAAACTGGCCCACGTCGTCCTCGGGGCGGATCGGCATCCATTTCAGGCGCACCTTGGGGCCTGTTACGTAATACGTGTTCTCGCGTGTGAGCGTGGTCGGCACGTACAACCCAAGCTCCAGCGACGGCGTCAGCCCGTAGGAGAACTCCGCCGTGGCACGCCACCCGTGCGGCGTCGTGACTTCGCCCGGATAGCTGGGCTCGCCGATGCCGCTGGGCGTGGTATTCAGGTGCAGTTCCAGGCCGACTTGTCCGGGGGCATTGATGTCGCCGGTGTAGACCTGAATCTCGTCGGGCAAGACCGCGCGCGCGGGCAGCGCAGCGCCGCCGAGCACAGCCGCCATCCAAACAGCGCGTGTGACACGTCCAACCAGCATGATGACCCCAGGAAATTTCCGAGATCATAGTGGCGCAACGCGCGCTGCGCGGAATAACCGGAAGGCGCAGACAGAAATTCGCATAAGAGGCATTCGCATTTGCAGGCTGCTGGGAATATCTCTTATGCAGCTATCTCGATTTCACATGCGCGGCCAGCATCGCGGTGAATGCATCCGTCAACTCGGTCTTGCCAAAGCGCTGCTCGGACACGCCCTTCTCCACATCGATCTGCCCCGCGTTGACGGCGTCGTACAACTCGGTGAGCAGCTGTGTATGGTTTTCGCTCAAACCGGCCCGTTGCAGCATCGGTGCCCAGGCTTCGCGCGGCACGGCGTCGGCAATGACCTCGCGGCCAACAACAGTGCTGAAGGCGCGTGCAACCTCGATCAGGCTCACGCGGCGTGGCCCCTCCACGCTCACGATACGCGGCGCTTTGGTGGAGGGCACCTCAAGCAGCAACTCGGCAGCCAGCGCGCCCACGTCCTGCGTTGAGACAGTCGCAAGCGCTCGGTCCAACGGACTGTGCAGACTCGGCAGCCGCCCCGTCGCCAGCATCACGGGCAGCATTGCCGCCCAGTTCTGCACATGCTCCGCCGAGCGCAGCAGCGTCAGGTGTGTAGGTAGCGGTTTAAGACGCTCTTCCAGCAGGTGGAACAGGCGCGTCAGGCCGGTGCCCCGGTCAAGTTCCGCACCGTAGTCCGACAACGCCAGCACGGCCGGTGGTGGGTTGGCGCGCAGCGCATCGGCGGCAACGTCGATCATGCGGTGCATGGTCGATGCTGGGTCGGGATTCCCCACCGGCACCGGGCACAGGATCTGCACCGCCGTGGCGCCCTTGATGGCGGAGGCCACCGTGGTGGGATCGGTCAGATCAGCACAGACGATTTCGCAGCCGATCTTGGCCAGCGCTTCGCCCTGCTTGGCCTGGCGCACCACCGCGCGCACAGGGCGACCGGCGTTGCGCAACGCAATGGCCGTGGCACGCCCGACCTTGCCCGATGCCCCAAAAATGACGTACATGCTCGTGCTCCTGTCAGATGAGAGACGCGAGCTTAGGTCGGCCCGGCAATACGCACTTGCAGGAACGGAGGAATCTGGCAGGAATGGAGGATCGGGTTGTGCCGGCTATGCGGCGAGCGTGTCGGCAACGGCCGCCGCAGCCCGGCCTGCCCGCCCTGCCCGAATGACTTCACGCGGCGTCACGCCCAGCAGCCGCTGCATCCACTGCGTCAGGTGGCTCTGGTGCGCAAAGCCGACCTCCAGCGCAATCTGCGATGCGCTGCGCCGGCCCTCCAGCAGCAGCACCTTCGCGCGCTCCACCCGGCGCTGCACGACATACCGATGTACCGGCACACCCAGCGTTGCGCGAAACAGCACCTTGAAATGCGGTGTGCTCAGGCCCGTCAGTGCCGCCAGTTCAGCCAACGTCAGCCGCTGATGCAGATGGGCTTCGACGTAGTCGATCACGCGTGTGGCGATACGGGGGGCCAAGGTGCGCGCGCTGTCGGCCGCAGCGGCGGCAACCTCACGGCTGCTGTTCAGCAAGCGCACCACCAGCGCCGTGCACAGGCTTTCTGCATACAGCGCGTCGGAGGTGTTTTCCGCTTCCAGCTCTGCGCCGAGCGCCGCTGCCAGGTGATGCACGCGCGCATCGCGCCATTGCAGATGCGGCGCGATCTGTGCTGCCGGTGCCCCAACCTGTTCACCGATGCCTCGCACGAACGCATCACTGATGGCGATCCGGAGGATGCGGCAATCGGCATCGTCCGTCCACATGCCGGGCAACCCGGCGGGGATCACGTCCGCATCACCGTGCGCCTGGATGCGGGAATAGCGGCGGCCGTCGCACACGCAGTTCGCCCGGACAGGCGCGCCGATATGCACATTGATGCGGTGCGCTTCCATGGCCGGCACGCGGTACGTTCCCGGGCGGATGCCGAGCAGCGTGGCGGCAAAGCCCTGCCAGCCGAAGCCGTCACTGGATCGCAGGCTGATTGGGGCGGGTTCTCGCAAGGAGGCAGGCATGGCGGTGTTCATGGCGTGGGTAGGCAATCCCGTGATCACCCCGACATTCTGCCGCCAACCCCGTGCGTGCGTCAGGCGCGCGCCGGATACTGCGCCACCACCTGCTCGCGAATCGACGGCTTGATGTTCGCCTGCGACATGTCCCCCTGGTAATGCGCAATCACGCGCGGGTTCATCACGCGAAACCACAGCGGCGGCACATAGGCCAGCAACACCATCGCGGCATAGCCGGCGGGCAATTGCGGTGAATGCTCGAAGTGGCGCAACGCCTGGAACGAACGCGTCGGGTTGGCGTGATGGTCGGCATGGCGCTGCAGTTGATACAGGAACAGGTTCGTCACCACGTGATTGCTGTTCCACGAATGCTGCGGCGTGCAACGTTCGTAGCGGCCACTGGGCAGTTGCTTGCGGCACAGGCCGTAGTGCTCCAGATAGTTCACCACCTCCAGCAATGAAGCCCCGTACACCGCCTGGATCAGCAGGAAAGGCACAGCCTTGATACCGACAAAGGCGATGCACACGGCCCACAGCACCACCGTCATCGCCCAGGCATTGAGCACGTCATTGCGCCACGACCACACCGAATGCCCGTTGCGCTCAAGACGCTGCTTCTCCAGCGCCCAGGCCGATTTGACGCTGCCCACCACGGTGCGCGGCAGAAACTCCCAGAACGACTCACCAAAGCGTGCGCTCGCCGGGTCGGCTGGTGTGGCCACCCGCACGTGGTGGCCGCGGTTGTGCTCGACGAAGAAGTGCCCGTACGCCACCGGTGCCAGCGTGATCTTGGCAAGCCAGCGCTCGAAACCGTTGGTCTTGTGGCCGAGTTCGTGCGCGGTGTTGATCGAAATGCCCGTCACCACGCCCAGTGAAAACGCGAACGCAATGTAGTCGTACCAGGTGAGCTCGTAGGTGTGCAGCACCCACATCGCCACGGCAAAGCTCACGTAGAGCACGGTGGTCGCCAGATAGACGATGCGGCGGTAGTAGCGCTGCTTTTCCAGCTCGGGGACGACCTCTTCGGGCGGGTTGTCCCGGTCGTCGCCAATCAGGTAATCGAGCAGCGGAATGATCGTGAACACGATGACTGGCCCCGCCCACCACAACGGATGCCACCCGGTCGACAGCGCCAGGGCGGCGGCGACCATCGGCAGCGTGATCGTCAGCGCGCCGAGCATCCAGAGATACCGCTTGCTGTCGGTCCATTCCATGGACGCGACGGTGCCGGGTGTTGCCATTGTCTTCCTCCTGGTTGCCCCGCTTGATTCGGTTGGCTTGGAGGCGCTATCAAAACGAAGCGAAGCGGTTCTGGCTAGGCGTGCGGCTGCAGACAGTACAAGTCGTACGGCAAGGCCGCACAACGACGCCAGAATCGTTTTGATAGCGCCTCTCGTGCGCACGTGGGTGCGCCGTCGGGTCATGCCCAACGCCTGTTTTATAGGAGCGACAGAAGGAGCTTGCCAATGTCTCAGTTTAGGCTGGCACTTCCAAACAGGAACGCCCGTGGCATGGCGCGCACGGGCGGGAAAAACGCTGGTGATTGAAACTGGCGTTTTACAAACGATCGTTCGATTTTGGTGCAACGCACACGCACGGACTGCCTGACAAGCGCCTCAGATGGCACATCAGGCAGCACGCTCGTCTTACGCTGCGCCGGTCGGCGTATCGATGATGATGGCGCGGAAATCGTTGACGTTGGTCAGCGTCGGCCCGGTGATGACGGAGTCGCCCAGCGCCTGGAAGAAGCCGTGGCCGTCGTTGTTGTCGAGGCTCTTGCGCGGCTGGATGCCAGCTGCCCATGCACGGGCGAGCGTGTCGGGCGCGATGATGGCGCCGGCAATCTCTTCGGCACCGTCCACGCCGTCGGTGTCACCGGCAATGGCGTGTACGCCGGGCAGCCCGTCCAGCGCCACCGCCAGCGAGAGCAGGAACTCCACGTTGCGCCCACCGCGGCCGCTGCCCGTGACAGTGACGGTCGTCTCGCCGCCCGACAGCAGCACGCACGGCGTCTTGAACGGCTGGCCGCGCTGCACCACCTGACGCGCGATGCCGGCCATCGCCAGGCCCAGGTCGCGCGCCTCGCCTTCCAGGCTGTCACCCAGGATGTACGGCGTGTAGCCTGCTGCCTCTGCCACCTTTGCCGCAGCCTCCAGAGCGATCTGCGGTGCCGTGATGATGCGCGTGGTGATGTTCTGCAGACGTGCGTCGCCCGGCTTGATGCTCTCCGCTTCGTCCTTCGCAAGGAAGGCACGCACGTTGTCGGGCACGGCGATCCGGTAGCGCTCGATGATCGCCAGGGCGTCCGCACGCGTGGTCGGGTCTGCCACCGTGGGGCCGGACGCGATGTCGACCGGGTTGTCGCCCGGCACGTCAGAAATCAGCAGCGTCACCACACGCGCCGGGTGACAGGCCGCCGCCAGCCGCCCGCCCTTGACCTGCGACAGATGGCGCCGCACGCAATTCATCTCGGCAATGTTCGCGCCGCTCTTGAGCAGCGCCGCATTCACGGCCTGCTTGTCGGCCAGGCTGATGCCTTCGCCCGGCGCCACGAGCAGTGCCGAACCACCACCGGAAATCAGTGCGATGACGAGGTCGTCTTCGGTCAGCCCCGACACCAGTTGGCGCACGCGAGCCGTGGCTTCCAGGCCAGCCGCGTCCGGCACCGGGTGTGCCGCCTCGACAATCTCGATGCGCTCGCACGGCACGGCATAACCGTAGCGGGTGACGACCAGCCCTTCGAGTGGCCCCGGCCAATGCGCTTCAAGTGCCTGGGCCATGGCGGCCGATGCCTTGCCCGCACCGATGACAATGGTCCGTCCCTTGGGCGCCGGCGGCAGATGCTGCGCCAGGCAGAGCGACGGCTGGGCGCTGGCCACAGCGGCATCGAACATGGCGCGCAGCAGCGCGGGTTGGTTGGCGGGGGACGTAGGTTGCATGAGAAGCCTCGAGCGGAATGAACAGGTTGGAGGCAGTCTACGGAGCGGCGCGCAAGTCGCCTATTGGAGAATCTTCAAGACCGCCTGAACGCGCAGGCAACCCCTGATGGGGCAACGCTTTGCGGCTGACAAGCGGGGCGCTTGCCCGGGCAAACCCTAGGATGGGATACCCGGTTCAGGCGACGTCCGCCTCGGGTTGCCAGATCATCGGCAAGGTCGCCAGCAGGGCCTGGACCATGGGATTGTCCGCACTGGCACGACGATGCAGCAGGCACAGCGGGCATGGCAGCCGGGCGCCATCCCAGATGACGGCCTGGCCGCTCTGCACCATGCCGGCGGCCAGACGCTCGCGCATGATCCCCAGGGCCACACCGGACTGCACCAGTTCGATCATCGACGCTTCTTGATCGGCCTCGACCACGGTGTTGTGCGACAGGCCGCGTTCGGCAAACATCTGCGCGACCATGCCGTGCTGCGAGCTGCCGGCGGGCGTCGCCAGCCACGGCATGGCAGCAAGCTCCTGCAGGCTGGCCCCGCGCAGCTTGGCCTCCCACGCGGCGGGCGCCACCACCACGTAGTGCTCCACGGCAAGCGGGTGCACGGTGATCTCCGGATCGTGCAAGGTGCCCAGGTAGAAGCCTGCGTCGACCTGGCCATCACGCAGCATCTGCAGCACGCTGCCAGAAATGCCGTGTGCCAGCGTCACATCGATGTGCGGATAGAACTGCAGCAGCGCCGCCAGCAGCGGCCCCAGTCGGATCGACTCCGGATCGATGATCGTGCCCAAGCGCAGCACACCGGAGACATTGCCCCGCAGCGACGATGCCAGTGCCGTCATCTCCTGCGTGGCATCGACCACGCGCCCGGCAATCGGCAGCAAGCGTCGGCCCGCAGCGGTGACCGTCATGCCGGTGGGCGTGCGGTCGAACAGCAGCACGCCCAGCTCATCCTCCAGCCCCTTGATCTGCTTGGAGATGGCGGATTGCGTCAGATGCAGTTGCTCTGCAGCGCGTGCGAGCTGGCCGGTGCGTGCAACAGCAAGTACAGCCTTGAGTTGATAGAGTTCCATGGGGCAGCGCCAAATGGCCGATCGCGGATCAGCGGGACGCCGCCACGAACGGCTTCACGGTATCCAGCACCGTGGCTTCCTGCTCCCGATGCGGCACGTGACCGCAGTGCTGCAGCAACGCCAGCCGAGCCGGTGCGCCGGCCAAGGTCACAATGCGCTCGGGCTGCGCGGTCGAGCCATACTCGTCTTCCGTACCGTGCATGGCGAGCACCGGGCAGCGGACACCCAGCAGGTCTTCATCCAGGCACCAGTCGGCAAACGCGGGCGACAACCACGTGCTGACCCAGGCATCCAAGACCCAAGGCGCCTTGTCGCCGTGATACCGCTCCAGGCGTGACATCTGGCCGGGCTCGGCAAACTGGGCCTGGGCAGTGCGGATGCCGGCGCGCGTCTGCTCTTCAACAAAGGCTTGCGCAGACTCGGTGATCAGCCCAGCGCAACGGTCCGGATACGCGGCAGCAATCGACACCGCCATGCCGCCGCCCACGCTGTGGCCAAAGACAATGAAACGCTCCACGCCAAACTGGTCAATCAGGGCGGAAAAGCCGGTATGGGCCTCCTGGCGGATGAAATCCGCCCCGATCGGGCCCCGGTGCGAATCCGACTGGCCGAAACCGAGCCGGTCATAGGCAATCACCGCGCGCCCGGTCGCCTGCGCCAGGCGCTGCGGAAACTCGCGCCACAGCGCAACGCAGCCGAGCGAATCATGCAGCAGCACGATGGGCGGCAGCGCGGCGTCATCCGCCGCGCCACCCCAACGCTTGGCATAGAGACGGCCGTTGACGGTGGTGACCCACGTCTCGGCTGCGTCCAGGGAAAGCGACTCCGTCATATCCGAGCGCCGGGTTCAGAACACGCGGTCGAGCCAGCTGTGCGGATCCGGCGCGCGGCCGTTCTGCAGTTCGACCAGTGCAGCCTTCAGCTTGGTGGTCAGCGCGCCCGCCCCGCCATCGCCGATGGTGAAGTTGTGCTTGTGGCCCTTCACTTTGCCGATGGGCGTGACCACGGCGGCGGTACCGCATGCAAAGGCTTCACGCAAGCGACCGCTCTGGGCGTCGGCCTGCCATTGGTCGATGGAATACGGCTCTTCGCGCACGGTCAGGCCCATGTCGCGCGCCAGGGTGATCAGGGAATCGCGCGTGATGCCTGGCAGAATCGTGCCGGTCAACGGGGGCGTCTGCAGCGAGCCGTCTTCAAAGACGAAGAACACATTCATGCCGCCGAGTTCTTCAATCCAGCGGCGCTCCACTGCATCAAGGAAGACCACCTGGTCGCAGCCCTCGCGTGTGGCTTCGGCCTGGGCGAGCAGGCTGGCCGCATAGTTGCCGCCGCACTTGGCATCGCCCGTACCGCCGGGTGCGGCGCGCGTGTAGGTGTCCGACACCCAGATCGTGACAGCCGCCGACGCGCCGCCCTTGAAGTACGCGCCCACCGGGCAGGCGATCACGCAATACAGATATTCAGCCGCGGGCTTGACGCCCAGTGCAACCTCGGTGGCAATCATGAACGGCCGCAGATACAGCGCGGAACCCTCGCCCGACGGAATCCATTCGCGGTCCAGCTTCACGAGTTCGCGCACGGATTGCAGGAACAGATCTTCCGGCAGCGCGGGCATTGCCAGGCGCTTGGCGGAGTTCTGGAAGCGGCGTGCATTGGCGTCGGGTCGGAACAATGCACCGCCGCCATCCGGCAGCCGATACGCCTTCATGCCCTCAAAAATTTCCTGCGCGTAGTGCAATACCTGCGTCGCCGGATCCGTCGGGATCACACCGCGCGCGCCCACCTTCGCGTCGTGCCAGCCTTTGCCCTCGGTGTAGCGGATGGTGGCCATGTGGTCGGTGAACACGCGGCCGAAAGCCGGGCTCTCCAGCAGGCGAGCACGCTCGGCGGCGGGCACGGGGTTCGGGTTCTGTTCGATCGAAAGGGTCGACTCGACAACGTTGTTCATACCGTCTCCATGGGGTGCGAGGGGCGCAAAAACGCCCAAACCGCTATTTTGCGCCATTGCCGGTGCAATTTGGTTGCGTATTCACGCGCGCGCCGTTGCCCAGGCCGAACCAATCCCCCAGCGACGCTCCAAATGAAATACCCCGACGCAAGCGGCAATGCCGCCCACATCGGGGTATCTCGTTCACGGGCGAGGTCAGCAAGCCTTTATTTTCAAAGACTTACTGGCCGCCCAGGCAAGTTTGCGTCAGAACTTGTGACGCAGCGCAAGGCGCACGGTGGCCTGCGAAGACGTCGAAGACGGTGCCGCCGTGGTCGGCACGAATGCGCCGTCCAGTGCCGCTGCGCCGGTCTTGCCGCCAGCAACGTGCTGATACGACGTCTGCAAATACACGTCCGTGCGCTTGGAGAAGGCGTAGTCCGCCATCAACCCCACCGTGTGGATGCGCGGCGTGGCCCGACCGGTCGACGCATCGTACTTCAGCAGTGACAGCACATACTGGCTGCCCAGGAAGAACGCTGGCGTGATCTGGTACTTACCGCTGACTTCAAAGTTGTGGTACTTGATCGCGTCGACCGTTACACCCGGCGCGGCAATCGCGCTCACGTAGCTATTGCCAGTCGGGTTGCGGTAGTTCGAGTTGGAGTACACAAAGCCAACCGTTGCCGGGCCCGTCGTGTAGTTGATGCCCGCCCCGAAGACGCGCATTTGCGACGCAATGTAGGTCGCGTCGTTCGTTGCCAGGGCACCGCCGGGGGTACTGCCGACCCTGCTGCCAAACATGTAGCCCGCACCCAGCTTGAGCCCGCCGTTGGTGTACTTCGCGCCGAAGCTATAGACGCGGTTATCGGAGAACGATGTGCTTTCGCCAAACGCGTACGCACCGCCAAACTGGAAGCCGCCAAAATCGGGGCTCGCATACTTGATTGCGTTATCCAGGCGGAACGAGTTGTCGGTATTGTCGTTGTCGAACGGGTGTGCAAATTGCCAGCCCGCCCAGTTGCCGTTTGCGGTCGTGGGCGCGAGAAAATCCACCACGGAGTCATACTGGCGACCCAGCGTCAGCGTACCCGCCTGGGCGTCGCTCAGGCCCACATAGGCTTGCCGGCCAAACATGCGCCCGCCCTGTCCAAATCGGCCAGTGTCTGCGCTAAAGCCGTTCTCCAATTGGAAGATGGCTTTCGTACCAGCGCCCAGATCCTCGCTGCCACGCAAGCCCCAGCGGCTGCCTTGCACATGACCGCTTGCCATCTCCACGAGGCTGTGGCCGCCGACGTTGTTGGTGTAGTTAATGCCTTGGTCAATCACGCCATACAGCGTGACGCTGCTTTGCGCAGCTGCCGCTCCGGCCCATGCGGTCGATACCGCGAGCGCGACAACGTGTCTCTTCATTCCTGCTAGCTCCCTAAGTCAGTCGTTTTTTTGTCGTATCAAACTGCGTGGCGAATGCACACCCACGCGTTCGCCAGCGGCCGCGACGGGCGACACGTTGGCATGCACCGCACCCAGCACCAATGAGATTGATCTGAATTGGGCAGATCACATGGCGCACGCTCAAGCCGCTGGCGACACCACCACCGGTTCATGTGCTTCGACACGACGTACGGCTGCCGCATCGCGGGCTGCTGCACCCTGGAGAATCAGATCCGCGCCCTTCTCCGCAACCATCATCGTTGGCGCGTTGATGTTGCCGGACGTGATGTTCGGAAACACCGACGCGTCGACCACCCGCAGACCAACCAGACCATGCACGCGCAACGACGCGTCGACGACCGACGTGGCCGCATCCGGGCCCATCGCGCAGGAACCGCACAGGTGGTAGATCGAACCGGATTGCTCGCGGAAGTACTGCAACAGATCCTCATCGGACTGCATCTGCGGCCCCGGTGAAATCTCTTCCACCGTCATCGCCTTCAGGGCTGGCGCACACATCAGCGATCGAATCACCTTGCTGCCCTGCACAGCCTCGTCAAGGTCCTTCTGCGTCGTGAGCGCGTTGATGTGGATCTTTGCCGCATCCTCTGCACGGTTTGAGGCGATCTCGATCGCGCCACGGCTCGTCGGTCGGCATGGATTGAACGCAATCAGAAACCCCGAGTACGGTTCCGGTTCGATGCTCGCGTGCTCGCTCTTCGGAATCCGGTACGACAGCGGGTTGAAATAGAGCTGGATGTTCGGCGCTTGCACATCCGGCGCACCACGGAAGAAGCCACCCGCCTGGTTCACGCTCATCGCCAGCGGGCCACGCTTGGTCGACAGGTAGCGCAGGCCGATCTTCATCTTGCCAAGCAGCGTGCCCATCTCGTCGTTCAATGTGGGGCGATTCGCCTTGAAGTAGAAGCTCACGCACAGGTGGTCCTGCAGGTTGCGCCCAACGGCCGGCAACGCCTGCACGACCGGCACCTGATGACGCCTGAGCAAGGTTGGATCCCCCACGCCGGACAACTGCAGCAGCTTGGGGGTATCGACCGCGCCCGCAGCAAGAATCACCTCGCGCGACGCACCGATGACCTCATCACCGCTAGGGCCTGCCACGACCACGCCAACGGCGCGCTTGCCGTCAAACTGCACACGTCGCACCAGGGTGCTGGAGCGCACGGTCAGGTTCGAGCGGCTTTCCGCTGGGCGCAGATACGCGAAGCTGCTCGAGCAACGCTCACCGTTCTTCGTGTTCAGGTCGTAGATGCCAGCGCCCTCGAACTGCGCACCGTTGAAGTCGTGCGTACGCGGCAGTTTCAGCTGCTCGCAGCCCTTCAGGAATTCGTGGACGATCGGGTGCACATCCGCCTTCATCGACGTGATGTGAATCGGCCCGGCCGCGCCGTGATGCTCTGGATCGGTCGCGGCGGCCGCGTGCGATTCAAGCTTGCGGAAATAAGGCAGCACATCGTCGAATGACCAGCCCAGGTTACCGGCTGCCGCCCAGTCGTCAAAGTCGCTGCGCTGACCACGCACGTACACCATCGCGTTGATCGAACCGGAGCCGCCCACCACCTTGCCGCGCGGGCAGTAGAGCTTGCGCCCGCTCAGTTCCGCCTCCGGTTCGCTGTAGTACATCCAGTTGTACAGGCGGTTGTAGTAGGTCTTGGTAAAGCCGACCGGCACCTTGAACCAGAACGAGGCATCGCGCTCGCCGGCCTCGATCAGCAGTACCGAGTACTTGCCGGATTCGCTCAGCCGGTTCGCCAGAATGCAGCCGGCCGAACCCGCGCCGACGATGATGTAGTCGTAAGTCATGCCGCCCTCGTCGCGCAATCAGCCCTTGGCGGGCGCCAGGTCTTTCACGTCGACAGGCTTTTCGCCCATCTGCAGATGCAGGCGCTGGCCGGTGTACGGCGAATGCGCGCGCACCACGTCCATGTTCAGCTCGATGCCCAAGCCGGGTTCGTTGGACGGGATGATGTAGCCGTCTTCCCAGCTGATCGGCGTCTTGACGACTTCTGCGTGGAAACCACCCCACGTCATGATGCTTTCCTGGATCAGGAAGTTCGGCGTGCAGGCGGCAAGCTGGATGCTCGCGGCCGCGCCCACCGGGCCGTTGTACAGGTGCGGTGCGATCTGCGCGTAGTGCACTTCCGCCAGCGTGGCGATCTTCTTGGCTTCGAGCAGACCGCCGACGCGCGCAACGTTCAGTTGAAGAATCGACGCGCCGCCCGCTTGCAGCAGCTTGTGGAATTCGTACTTCGTGGTCAGGCGTTCGCCCGTGGCGATGGGGATGGACGTGTGCTGCGCGATGGTTGCCATGGCCTCTTCCTGGCCAGGCGGCACCGGCTCTTCAAACCACAGCGGATCGTACTTCTCCAACCGCTTGGCCAGGCGGATAGCCGATGACGGCACCATCTGACCATGCGTGCCGAACAGCAGGTCGGCCTTGCTGCCAACCGCTTCGCGCACGCGGCGGCAGAACAGCTCGCAGCGGTCGAGCACTTCCATCGACAGCTGATGACCGGAGTAAGCGGTGTACGGACCAGCCGGGTCGAACTTCACGGCGGTGAAGCCTAGCTTGACGTTTTCCAGCGCGCATTCTGCTGCGAGATCCGGATCGTCGTAGTCGTACTCGCCCTGCGCGTTCTTCGGGTACAGATACGTGTACGAACGCAGACGCTCGTTCACCTTGCCGCCCAGCAGTTCATGCACCGGCTTGCCCGCAGCCTTGCCGATGATGTCCCAGCAAGCCATCTCCAGGCCGCTGACCACGCCCATCATCGTGAGGTCGGGGCGCTGCGTGAAACCACTCGAATAGCACTGGCGGAACAGGCGCTCGGTGTGATGCGGGTCCTGGTTCAGCAGGTAGCGCTCGAACACATCTTCGATGATCGGCACCATGGCTTTGGGATGGAACGTTGCCGAGTAGATTTCGCCCACGCCCTCGATGCCGTCGTCAGTTTTGATCTTGACGAACAGCCAGTACATGCCACCCACATGCGGTGGCGGAACAGCAACGACGTGTGTTTCAAGCGAGACGACTTTCATGGCGTTTCCTTCTTGCGGTTCAAGCGTTGTTTGAGGATGGCTGCTGCGCCCGCACCCAGCAGGGCAACGGCGGCGATGTAGCCGAAGAACAGTTGATAGCCACGCGCGCCGGCAAAGGTCTGCGTGATGTAGCCATTGATGAGCGGAAGGAACACGTCGGGCGCATAGCCCAGTACCGAGATCAGGCCAATGGCAAGGCCGGCACAATGCGGCGGCACCTTGCAGTCATCCAGCAGCGACCAGTAGAGCCCGCGCACCGCATAGGTCAGGATGCCGATGAACAGCACCAGCACCACCAGCATGGCTGCGGGGCTATGGGTCGGCGCGAAGATCAGCCCGACCAGCGATACTGCCGCAAGCACCAGCGCCCAGAACAACACCGACGCCTTGGACGTGCGATCGCCCAGCCAACCACCGCCAATGCCGCCAATCGGGCGCATCCACAGCTTGAGCGTCGCGATGGCGCCTGCTGCGGTAGCGCTCAGGCCAAAGCCGCCTTCGTGCAGATAGGCCGAGAAGCTGTAGGTTGCCCAGAACACCTGATAGCCGCAGAACACGATGGCGACGACCAGCCACAACTCGGGAATGGCGGCGAGCGTTTTCAGATCGGCCAGCACGCTCCCACGCTTGGCGCTGGCAGCCTTGGCACCGCGCTGCGCGGCAGGCTGACCGTCCTTCACCAGCGCAAGCAGCACACCCAGCGCAATACAGCAGAACGCATACAGGTGGACGACGCGCTTGAAGCCCTCGATATCCGAGTCGCCACGTGTTTGCGTGACATAGGCGAACAACGCAATCGCAATGGTGGCGAGCAGCGCCTCGATCAGTCCACGCCCACCATCGAGCAAACCAAAGAAGCGCCCCTGCTCATCCGGGCCGGCAATCATGTTCACGCGCTTGATGACCGCAGCCCAGAACGTCAGCCCCGTGCTCAGGCCCCAGGCACCAAAGATCACCACCAGCACCGCGAACGACGGCCCGGTTACGTACAGCAGGCCGAGCGCGCCCGTCGCCAGCAGCGAAAAGCAGATCAACCAGCGCGGCGGCAGGCGGTCTGCCAGCCAGCCGCTGGGCAGGTAGCTCAACAGGAAAATCGTGCCGAGCGACGAATACAGATAGCCCAGTTGCACATCGTCGATGTGGAAGAACGCCAGCATCGTCGACTGGTAGACCTGCCGCAGATACAGCATCGGGTAGATCGCACCGGCAGCGATCACCAGCAACATCAGCTGCACATAACGCTGCGTGCGTGCGTTACGCGAAGCGCGCGCGTCGGTCGACAACGCGACGGAACCTGCCTGAGTCGATTGCGTCTGCATGGCTTGGAACGCCTCTACGTCCTTATGCCCGCTTCGCCTGACGGCCAAAGCGACGCTTCAAAACCAGCGCACCAAACGCGCCACACAGCGCCACCGCCACGATGTAGAAGAAGAAGTAGCGGTAACCCAGCCCATGCGGATACTTGGTCGTGAGATGCCCGCTAAGCAGCGGCAGAAAGATATCGGGCGAATAGCCGATCATCGAAACCAGGCCAATGGCCAGGCCCGTGCAATGCTCGGGCACCTTGCACTTATCGAGCAGCGCCCAGTACAAGCCGCGCACACCGTACGCCATCAGCCCCACAAACAGTACGAGACCCACCAGCGCGACCAGCGGAGCCCCCGCAGGCATCAGCGCCAGGGTGGCCAGGGCCGCGCTACCGCACACCAGCACACCGGCCAGCACGCCCTCGCGCGACAGCTTGTCGGACAGGTAGCCACCACCAATGCCGGCAACCGGACGCGTCCACATCTTTGCCATGGTGATGAAGCCGGTCACCGTGGCGGCCAGGCCGAAATCGCCCACCCGCAGATAGGCCGCAAAGTTGTAGGTGGACCAAAACAGTTGATAGCCGCAGAACACCACCGCCGCGAGAATCCACAGGTCCGGAATCTTGGCCAGGGTCTTCAGGTCGTCCAGCGTGCTGCCCTTGCGCGCTTTGGCTTTGGGTGCCGCGGGCACGACGCCCGACCGCTTGTCCTTGATGAAGGCCAGAACGGTCGCAATCACCATGCACAAGGTGGAGTACATCAGCAGCACCACGCGGAAGCCTTCGAACTCCGAGTGATTGCGTGTGAAATAAGCAAACACCGAGACGGCGATGAAGGCCAGTGATGCCTCGACCAAGCCGCGACCGCCATCGAGCATGCCGAAGAAACGTCCGCGCTCGCTGTCGGTGGCGATCGAGTTCACCCGCTTGATGACGGCCGACCAGAACGTGAGGCCGGTGGAGACGCCCCAGCAGCCGAAGATCACCATCAGCACCGGAAACGCCGGCGCCGTCGAATACAGGAACCCGAGCGCGCCCGTGAGATACAGCGAGAAGCTGATCAGGATACGCGGCGCGACGCGGTCTGCCAGCCAGCCGCTGGGGATGTAGCACGCAACGAATACCAAGCCCAGCGTGGAGTACAACTGACCGAGCTGTATGTCGTTGATGCCAAAGAACGCCTGCATCGTCGGCCCGTAGTACTGCCGCAGATACAGCATCGGGTAGATCGTGCCGGCTGCCAGCACGACAAGCGCCAGCTGGATGTAGCGTTGCGTGCGTGCGGACTGCTGCGCGTCACCGGCAGAGCGCGACGCAGCTTGCGCCGCCGAGGTGGAGGTCGTCATTTGGGTGGTCTCCGAGGAAAGCGTGTCCGCTGTTCCAATTGTTCTTTTTGGGGGAAACGGCGCGCCGCGCTACCGACTGCGAAAACACGGCGCGGTACGGCCAGCCGGTCAGTACTTCATGACCACCAGACGTGTTTGCGTGAACTCGAGCATCCCGTGCTTGCCGTCGTCGCCGCCAAGGCCGGATCGCTTCCAGCCGGCGTGGTAGCCCTGGTATGGATCAGCCGGTGTGCGGTTGACGTACAGCTCGCCAGATTCGATGGCATTGGCCACCTTCATGGCGGTGCGGTAGTTCTCGGTGTAGAGCACCGATGCCAGGCCGAACTGATGGTCGTTGGCCAAGGCAATGGCTTCGTCGATCGTGGAGTAGCGCAGCACGGCCAGAATCGGACCGAAGGTCTCTTCCTGAACGATCTCCATGTCCTGACGGCAGTTGGTCAGCAGCGTGGCCGGGTAAAAGAAGCCGGGACCATCGGGCAGCTTTCCGCCGGTCTCCAGCGTTGCACCGTCGGCAATGGCACCCTCGACCATCGCGTGAATGCCGGCGCGCGCCAATGCGCTCACCTGGGGCCCCATGCACGACGGATCAACCGCACGGTCACCGATGCGCACGGCGGCCATCTGCCCCTTGAGCAGGGCGACAAAGCGGTCGTGCACGCTCTCATGCACGTACACGCGCTCGATGGCCGTGCAACGTTGACCGCAATGTGCGACCTTGGCCGCGACAAGCGCAGCGGCCACCGCTTCCAGGTCTGTATCCGGCTCAACGATGGCAGGCGTCTTGCCGCCAAGCTCCAGCGACGGCTTGGCAATGTTCACCTTGCAGTAGTCGAGTACCTTGCGGCCGGCATTCACGCTGCCCGTGAGCGTGATCATGCCGACCGCCGCGTGGGTGCATAGCACCTCGGCCGTGGCGTGATCCATCGCCAGAATGTTGACGACACCCGGCGGAAAGCCGGCATCCTCAACCGCCTTTGCAATTTCGAAAGCCGAAACGGGCGTGTTGTTGCTGGGCCGAACCACCACGGTGTTGCCCGTAATCAGCGCCGGGGCGATCTTTCGCAGCAGCGTATAGACGGGGTAGTTGAACGGAATCAGGCACGCCACAACGCCGATCGGCTCGCGTTGCAGGAAGAGGCTCTCGTCCGGCGCATCGCTGGGGATCACCTCCCCCTCGATCCGGCGTGCCCACTCGGCGTGATAGCGCGTGATCTGACCGGCGTAGATGGCTTCGTTTGAAGCGTCTTCCAGGCTCTTGCCCGACTCCCGCGCGAGCGCTGCGCTAATCTCGGGGGCACGCGCCGTCAGCGCGTCGGCGAGCTTGTGCAGGTAAGCTGCGCGCTCGGTGCTCGGCAGCTTGCGCCAGGCCTTCTGCGCGGCGGCCGCTGCCTCGACAGCGGCGACTGCCTCATCGGCTGTCGCCGCCGACACGCGTGCAAACGGTGCTTCGGTGGCGGGGTTATGAACAACGATGACTGCATCGCATTGCGCATCGGCAAACCGGCCGTTCACATAGTTGCGCTCGGTACGCATGAAGAGGCTCCTTCGGACGGATGCACTAATCGCCGCATGAGCGATCGCGCATCACAGGACAGGAGCGCATTCTGTTCAGCCGTTCAGAGCCCGACAAACGACTTATTGTTACAGCGGGTATGCGAAAAACTCATGCTGTATCCACCGATCTGCCGCAAGCGCGCGCCACACAAGGCGATGCGCGAAACCACAGCAAGAATCGCCAATCATGCGACACCGAAAAATTCGGACGTATCCGAATGTCGACAAGCGACGAAGCGCATAACGTCTCGCCGCGTCGACGTCGAAAACGTGCCTGGGCGTTGTGACATAGTTTGACTTCCCGCAAACCAGCGGAGCCGGCATCGACGAACCAGAGGACACCGACACCATGCGACGCCTACCATCGCTGATCGCGCTGCGATTCTTCGAGGAGACCGCGCGTCACCTCAGCTTCAGCCGCGCGGCGGCTTCGCTGTTTGTTACGCAAAGCGCGGTCAGCCGACAGATCCGCCTGCTGGAAGACGCGCTTGGCGCGCAGCTTTTTGAGCGTGACCACAAAGGCGTCAACTTGACCGATGCTGGTCAGCGCCTTCTGCCGTTTGTCGAGCAGGCGTTCAACGCCATCGAGCGCGGCGTTGGAGAGGTGGCCGCAGCGCCTCCGAAAACGAAGCGCCGCCTCACGGTATCGCTGCCGCCCACGCTAGCGACACAGTGGTTCTCGCCACGGCTGGGCACGCTCTCTGAGGCGCAGCCGGATGTTGAACTGTCGATCCGCACCGATGCGTCGGACGACTGCGATTGCCGCATCCGTTTCGGACGCGCAGCGCTGCCGGACATGCATTCAGAACTACTGATGATGGAGCGGCACGCCTTGGTGGGTGCGCCGAGATTTTCGGGCGAAACACTCGATACGCTGTTCGGCAAGCTGTCGCCATTGCATGTATTGCACGAGGGCAAGCGCCTGACGATGTGGGTCGACTGGTGCGCGCAAGCAGGCATCCCCTACACACGGGTTAGCGATGGCATCGAATTTTCGACACTCGAGCAGGCGATCCACGCCGCGCGCAAGGGTGCGGGGCTCGCCATCGTTGATCTGAACATGATCGAAGAGGAGATCGGTGACGGCACGCTGGTGCGGCTGTCGCCCGCGCAGGTGGTCGGCCCGTTCGGCTACTGGCTGGATGTTGAGCCAGCCAACGTAGCGGCCGAACACGTACGTGCATTTGCTGCGTGGTTGCGGGAGCAAGTGGCGGAGCGGACCTGACTGGCAGGCGCCCCGCCCAGCTTGTTGTTTGCCGGTGTGTCTCAGTGACCCGCCGCCTGGTTGAGCGTCAGATGCTTTGTCTCCGGCGCCCACGCAATCGACACGATCATCCCGACCAACAGCACCCCGGCAAGCGCGAACATCGTTGCCTGGAACCCCAGCGTCGTAATACTGACCGGCAGCAGGAACGTGCCCACCGCAGACCCCAGCCGACTGCACGCAACAGAGAGACCGACGCCGCTTGCCCGCACTTCCGTCGGGAAGCATTCGGGAGGAAACACGCCAACCAAGTTGCTGAACGCCGACATCGTGAGCGTGAAGATTGCGAACGCGATAATCATGCCGACCGATGCCGTGGACGGCAGCAGCGCCAGCACCAGAAGCGACACGCAGGTCACCGCAAATGAGCCGATCAGAAAGCCACGTCGCGACAACACGATCGTGAGCCAGATGCCGACCAGTGCGCCGAGTACGAGGAAAGCATTGAGCAGCAGATCCGTGCCAAACCCTTGCGACAGTCCGATCGTCCAGAGGATCGTCGGCAAGAACGTGTAGATCGCGAAGTACGGGATCACCAGGCACATGAAGAACACGCAGTTGAAGAGCGTGCGGCGAATCAGATCCGGCTGAAACAGACGCCCGAAACCCACGTTGGCGTGCGGTTCGGCCGCGCCGTCCAGCACGACGTTCGGGCCGAAGAACTTGGCAACAATCGCGCGCGCTTCCTTCATGCGTCCCTTACCGGCCAACCAGCGCGGGGACTCCGGCGTGCCCATGCGCAGGAACAGGATGATTGCGGCAGGCAATGCGGCCGAGGCCAGCAGCCAGCGCCAGGAATCCGGCGTGGCGTGCGCGTAGACCATGCCGAGCACGTTGGCGACGACGTAGCCCACGGTCCAGATCACGCTGAACGAACCCAGCAAGACCCCACGATGCTTGCGTGGCGAGAACTCCGCCAAAATCGCATGGCCAACCGAAAAGTCACCGCCCATCCCGATACCAATCAAGATACGCAGCAGGAACAGCTCCATCGGTGACGTCACGAAGAACTGCGCTGCCGAAGCGACGGTGATGATCAGGAAGCTCGTCAGGAAGATCTTCTGACGGCCCATGATGTCGGACAGACGGCCAAACAGGAGGCTGCCCAAGAAGATGCCGATCAACGCGGAGCTGCCAAGCATCCCCATCCAGAACGGATCGAGCGGCATCTGGTTGCCCATGGCGCTGAGCGCATAACCAACGGTCCCCAGCACGTAGCCTTCGGTCAGGTGCGCACCGAACGTCAGGCCGGCGATCTTGATATGAAAGCGGTTCAGCGGAACATCGTCGAGATTGACCCGACCTTGCAGGCGTTTAACCGTGGACGGCTGCGGCATGGTGCCGTCAGCCACATACTGAGCATTCGAATGGCTCATGGCTCCTCCTGAATTTTTATGAGTGATGCGCGGGCGTGAGACGCCTCGGCGAGGGGAAAGGCGCGCCGCGCAGCCTGACGAGGTGCGCGGCGCAATCGCTGGGGGAGCGACTTAGCGGCCGAGACCGGCCATCAGCGTGTACTTGAGTTCGACGTACTCGTCGATGCCGTACTTCGAGCCTTCGCGGCCTAGGCCGGATTGCTTCACGCCGCCGAAGGGGGCGACTTCGGTCGAAATGATGCCGTCGTTGACACCCACCATCCCGCTTTCCAACGCGCCCGAGACACGCCATGCGCGACCGAGGTCACGCGTGTAAAAGTACGCGGACAGGCCAAACGGGGTGTCATTGGCGACGGCAATCGCCTCTTCCTCGGTCTCAAAGCGGAAGCACGCGGCGACGGGGCCGAAGGTTTCCTCTTCCGCGATCAGCATGTCGGGCGTCATGCCTGTCAGCACGGTCGGCTCGTAGAACGTACCGCCCAGCGCGTGGCGCTTGCCGCCAGTGACCACCGCAGCGCCCTTGGCCGTTGCGTCAGCAACGTGCGCTTCCACCTTGGCGAGTGCCGCCGCGTTGATCAACGGCCCCTGCTCGACGTCGCCCGTGAGCGCATTGCCCACGCGCTGCTTCTTGACCGCCGCCGCCAGCTTTTGCGTGAACGCGTCGTATACACCGTCTTGCACCAGGAAGCGGTTCACGCACACGCAGGTCTGCCCGGTGTTGCGGAACTTGGAAGCCATGGCGCCTTCCACCGCTGCATCGAGATCGGCATCATCAAACACGATAAACGGCGCGTTGCCACCCAGCTCCAGCGACAGCTTCTTCAGCGTGTCTGCCGACTGTTTGGCAAGCAGCTTGCCCACGCGTGTCGAGCCCGTGAACGACAGTTTGCGCACGACCTCCGACCCCGTGAGCACCGTGCCGATGGCCACCGCATCACCCGACACGACGTTGAACACGCCAGCCGGCACGCCTGCGCGCTCGGCCAGCACGGCCAGCGCAAATGCCGACAGCGGCGTTTCTTCCGACGGTTTGAGCACCATCGTGCAACCGGCCGCCAGCGCGGGACCCGCCTTGCGCGTGATCATCGCCAGCGGGAAGTTCCACGGCGTGATGGCCGCCACCACACCAATCGGCTCACGCGTGACGACAATCTGCGCGTTCGGCTTCGGGCTGGGGATCACGTCGCCGTACATGCGCTTGGCTTCTTCGGCAAACCACTCCAGAAAGCTCGCGGCATACGCGACTTCGCCCTTGGCTTCTGTCAACGGCTTGCCTTGCTCGCGCGACATCAGCTCGGCCAGTGCATCGCGGTGTTCGAGCATCAGTTCGCCCCAGCGCTTGACCCGTGCGCCGCGCTCCTTGGCGGTGAGTGCGCGCCAGGCCGGTAGTGCGCGCTCGGCGGCATCAATGGCCTGCTGGGTTTCGGCAGCGCCACCCTTGGAAACCTGCGCAATGGCTTCGCCCGTTGCGGGGTTCAGCACCGCGTAGGTGGCTGCACCGCCCTGCGGCTCGTACCATTCGCCACCAATGTAGTGGCCGGTCTTGAGAAATTCGCTCATGCCGTTTCAACTCCTTCCAACAGCGGCTGTGCTGCAAAAACGCCTTGCGCCGGACGCGACTCGCGCGCGATGCGGCGACCAGCGGTGTAGTCATTGATGAGATCGCAAGGCGTGTAGTTGCGCTCCAGCTCGAACAGTTCTTCCTCAGTGAGTTGGGTGCCCAGAGCACCGAGTGCGCTGTTGAACTGCTCAACCGAATCCGCCCCCACCAGCATGCTGTCGATACCCTTTTGGTTCAGCACCCAGGCTTGCGCGATCTGTGCAGGCGCCACGCCCCGGCGCTTCGCGACCCTCGCCACCGATTCCGCAATCGCCAGCGACGCCGGATCGCCATACATCTGCGCGGTAAAGAAGTCGGTCTGGTTGCGGGTCGATTTCGGCTCGCACGTCAGCAGGCCGCGCGCCAGCGGGCTGAACACCGACACACCAACCCCCTGGTCGATGCAGTACGGCACCATCTCGCGCTCTTCTTCGCGGTAAGCGAGGTTGAGCTGGAGCTGCATATTGATCGGCTTGTGCCAGCCGTTGCGCTCGCACACCTGCATGATCTTGGCGAACTGCCACGTGTACATGGTCGACACACCGAGGTAGCGGGCCTTGCCGGCCTCGACAACGTCGTGCATCGCGCGCATGGTTTCCTCAACAGGCGTGTTCACGTCGAAGAAATGCAGCATGTAGACATCGACATAGTCCATCTCGAGTCGCCTGAGCGACGCATCAATGCCATCGAGGATGTGTTTGCGCGAATGGCCACCCGCATTGGGATAGTTGCCCATGTCGTAGCCCACCTTGGTGGTCACGACCAGCTCTTCGCGGCGCGCGAGGCGCTTCAGGATGCGGCCAACCACCTCTTCGCCGACACCGGTCGAGTAGAAGTCAGCCAAGTCGATGAAGTTGACACCGGCTTCTAGCGCGTGACGCACGATGGACTCGCTTTGCGCCTCATCAAAGATCCACGGCTTCCACTGCGGCGTGCCCATGTTCATCGTGCCCAGACACAGGCGCGACACCTTCAGGCCGGATTGGCCCAGGCGGACGTATTCCATCTTGGGTCTCCTCAGCCCTTCTTCGGGGTGTAGAACGGGTTGGAGACTTCACGCGCGGCCGCAAACACGGCTTCCTTGCGCGGCAGACCTTCCATGGCGGCGACGATTGCGTTGCGGCAGGCCTTGTAGTTGTTCTCGAACACGGCGTCGAGATCGTCGGTCTTGGGGTTCACCCAGTTGGCCGACACGACCACCCAGTCGTTCTCCGCTTCCGGCGGCAGCGTGCCGTTTTCCAGCGCTTCAGCCACCGCCTTAGCGATGCCTGCCTGCGAGGCACCCCAGGTGGCATTGCCGTGGAAGTCGCTCTCGATCGGCGCCTTGTTCACATACAGCGTGAGCGGCTTGGTCGGCACGCCCGGCTGCGCAATGATGACGAACGGTGCGTGGCCTGCCGACGGGGTTGCCAGTGCGGTGGAGAACGCCTGGCCTGCAGGGCCGTTGCGCGGCCCGACCAGCACGTTGATGTGCGCGAGATTGACGCCAGGGCCTTCAAAGCCTTCGCCGATGTAGAGCTGCTTTTGGGTGGAGGAAGTCATTGCGATGTCACGTCCAAGATCAAGAGGGATATGCGCGGCCATTGTGTCGGCGCGCGAATCCACCCGGGAAGCGACAAATTTCGATGACGGGGTATGCGAGCGCCGCATATCGGGACTCGCCCCAGGGCTGCGGCGTGGCTGATCTGTGGAGGGAGGTAACGCGTGCGATCGAGGCGAATCAGCCGGCCTGGAAAGCACGGGGCAACGCCGCGGCATGCCCCATGGCAGGAGAAGCAAAGGGAGGGGCGTACCTGCAGCCGCCCCTCTTCGCCTGGTTACTGGATGGCTACGCGGCGCGCATACCCCGCAGCCCGGTCTGTCAGTTGCTGGGCGCGCTGGGCAGCGTTCACATAGCGCGTACCGACGGGCAACACATTTGCCAGGTTGCTCAGCTTCACCACCTGGGTCTGGATGGACGGCCCGCCTGCCAGCGGTTTGGTGGCCGGCAGATTCTGCCAGCGGACCATGATGGTGCCCTCATGCAGCCCCACCGGATCAATCCAGTTGGCCACACCCGGGTCCTGCGTTGACACCACGAAGGTGTAGCTGCCATCCGTGTTGGGCGCTGCCTGCACGTTGTTCAGGCTGGACTGATGGCGGATCGGGTCGACCGTGACAAGCCATGGGTCCGTCACCGGAAAGACCACGTACCCTGCCCCACCCGTCTGCACGGTGGCCACCAGCGCCTCGTCGTCTGCCAGCTTGAAATAGCCGAACGAGCTGGCTTGCGTGGTGAGCGTGCCCAGCGTGGACGAGATCGACGGGCTGGACAGCGTGTTCACGGGGTTGGTATGCGTCTTGAGGCCCAGCGCACCCACGCCGTAGTCAAGAATCGATTCCTGCAGATTGATCCACGCATCGGCCGCAATGGCAAAAGCACCCTTGGCCGGATAGCTGCGGCCGTCCGCCACGCGCTGCACGCTCAGCGTGTCGGGCGTTTCGGTATTCCAGTTGCCAAGGTTGTTTCGAATGAACAGCTGCCGCGCCTGCCCGTTGGACTGGATATGGTTCACGCGGCCGTTGGCCGGTGTGTTGTCCACCGTAATGGTGTACGTACCGTCGGCATTCACCACCAGGTCCTGGCCCGTGAGAATGGCCACGGTCTGCTGCGAGTTCGGATTGCTGATGAGCGAGAACGTGACATCAGTCGGGCCCGGGTAGGTGCGTTTGCCCTTGATGACGTAACGCGACGAGCCATCGATCGGGATGGTGCGATAGATGTTGTCCGGGTTGTCATAGGAGTAGCGCCCGCCCGGCACGCTCACGCCGGGCCAGTTGCGCGGCGGCGCATCCACCCAGTACACCTTGGGGTTGAACGGATCGCCGTTGGCCGATTTCTGGATGGCGCTGAATGCCAACTCGTCGATGGCGTTGTCCAGACGGCTTGCTGCTTCAGCGCTGACGTTGCCGCCGTAAGCCAAGGCGTAGGCGGCCTTCGCCTCCGCCTTGAGCACCGGGTAGCCGTTGGTCCGGTTGATCTGCACGGCCAGTGCGTCGAGCGCAACCTGATCGGCAGTCGCCAGTGGCGAGGCTGCTTGAGCCGGCACCACCAATGCGGCAAATAGCGCGGCAACACCCGCCACGCGAAGGGAACGTGCCAGCACGGCAGGCAATCGAGAAGAGAACTGCGAGGTCATCTTGCTTCCTTGTGGTTGTTGTGGGTGAACAGCAGCAAGAAAGTCTGTGACAGCGCCACGCCGGGCTGAACGAAGATAAAACGATGAAGTCATGCGCCGGCGGCATAACACTACCTCGCGTTGACCCAGGATGAACGGATGCGTCGCGTGCCCGCTTTCAACGTCGATGACGTTATGGCCCGCTACTGGCGCCGTATCAACGTTATGCGCAACAAGAGGCAGTGCACATGCCCAGCTGCGCAACGCATGCGTGCTGCATGCGGCCCTGCTCCAGGCTGGACGCAATCAACTTCTTGTACACACTGTATTGACCTGAAGGCAGCACCGGCTGCAGCGTCTCCAGGCATTTCTCTGCACCGTACAGGCGCCGCGCGGTTGCGGAGTGGCACACTTCCGTGTTCACTCCCCTTATAGGAGGTGCACTCATGGAATCCCACTCCACGACAACGGACGCGCTTGTGCTGCACGAAGCGCACGAAGGCGTCGTCACCCTCACGCTGAACCGCCCACTGCAATTCAACGCGCTGTCCGAAGCCATGCTGGACGCACTGCAGCGTGCCCTGGACGACGTTGCGGCAGACGACAGCGTGCGCTGCGTGGTGCTGGCCGCCGCAGGCAAGGCGTTTTGCGCCGGGCACGATTTGCGCGAAATGCGTGGCACGCCGCAGCTTGCCTACTACCAGGCGCTGTTTGCCCGCTGCAGCGCGGTGATGCGGGCCATCCAGGCCCTGCCGGTGCCCGTCATCGCGCGGGTGCATGGCATTGCCACCGCAGCGGGCTGCCAGCTCGTTGCCAGTTGCGACCTGGCGATTGCGTCCGACGCGGCACGGTTTGCGGTCTCGGGCATCAACGTCGGCCTGTTCTGCTCAACGCCCGCCGTGGCGTTGTCGCGCAACGTCTCGGCCAAGCGCGCGTTCGACATGCTGGTGACGGGCCGCTTCATCGACGCGGCCACGGCTGCAGACTGGGGCCTCATCAACGAGGCCGTGCCTGATGCGGCGCTTGACGAGGCCGTGGCACGCAAGGTGGCCGACATCCTGTCAAAGAGCCCCGCCGCCATCCGCTATGGCAAAGCGATGTTCTATCGGCAGCGGCAGATGGCGCTGGACGATGCGTATGCCTACGCTGGCGATGTCATGGCGCGCAACATGATGGAAGAGGATGCCAGCGAAGGGATTGACGCGTTTCTGGAGAAGCGTCCGGCCAAGTGGCGGCGGTAAGCGGATTCAGATTGCCCCGTGCAGCCACCGCCCGACCTGCAGCCTACGTCCGCTGCGCTGGCGTCAGGCGTGCAGGCATCGACATCGCTGCAACCCCCACGACGACGCACCCCAGCCCCAGCCAGGCCGACGGCGCGAGCGACTCCCCCAGGAAAGCCACGCTGATCCCCACGCCAATCGGAACCCGCAGATAGGCTTGCGCCGTGGTGCCAATCGCCCCCAGCACCTGAATCAGCCGAAAGTAGATGACGAACGCCAGCGCCGTCGAGAATGCCGCCAGTGCAACCAGCGCCATCAACGAGCGCGCGGACGGGTGAATCTCCCAAGGCCGATCGACTATCAGGCTGACGGGGGTCAGCAGCAGCGCACCCACGATCAACGACCCTGCCGCAGGTGCGGCAGGATTCAGCCCCTTGAAAGATCGGCCGTAGATGGCAGCGCCGGCATAGCAAGCCGTCGCCGCCACGATCGCCAACTGCCGGATGAGCTGGCCACCCAGCCCATCGATGGCGCTCGGGCCAATCACCATGCATGTCCCGACAAACCCGGCGATGACGCCCACGAGCTTGCGCCAGGACACCGGCTCGTGCCGGGTAATCAGCGCCGTCCCCAGGAACACCATCACGGGCGACGTTGAGTTCAGGATTGTGGCCAAGCCCGCCCCCACGGAGCGCTCCGCCCACGCGATGAGCGTGAACGGAATCACGCTGTTGAGCAGCGCCTGCACACCAAAGCGCACCCAGACAGCCCGATCGCGCGGCATCTGAACGCGACGCCACCGCATCCACAGCAGTAGCAGCGCACCTGCAATCAGCGTCCGTGCCGCGATGAACGTCAGCGGCGGAATGGTCTCCACGCCGATCCGGATGAACGTGTACGACGCACCCCACAAGCTTGATAGAACAAGCAGCAAGACCAGCCCGTTCAGATTGCCGGTCGCAGATATGTCGGTCTTTTGCACCGGAATCCCCTCACCGCTTATGCCCCAATGGAGGGAGATCGTAGATCGGATCGGCCTGTTTCCCTAGCGGGAACGGTTCGGTCTCGGCCAAAGTGTGGGCGATGGCTTTACGTGCTCAGCGGATGGAAAACCCCTTTGGGGATAGCCTCGAGAGCAAGCCGGCTGCGCTCATCACCCGTGATTTCTACATTCGATCCGCGCCAGTTTTGCTATCCTTTCTTGCAGCGTATCGCGCGGTGCGATACGCTAAAACCTTGCTGGCCCATTCACCTACTTCTGAATACTCCTATGGCAACCAAAGCTAAAACAGCAGCAAAGAAAGCAGCACCGAAGAAGGCCGCGCCGGCAAAGAAGCCTGCCGCCACCACGGCATCGGTCAAGCCGTTGAAGGACACGTTCACCAAATCGAGCCTGGTGAGCCATCTGGCCGAACAGGCACAGGTTGACGCCAAGGCGGTGAAAGCGGTTCTGCTGCATCTGGAAAACACCATCACGGGCGCACTGCACAAGAAGGGCGCCGGCGAGTTCACGCTGCCGGGTCTGTTCAAGGTGACGTCCGTGAAGGTTCCGGCAACCAAGCGCCGCTTCGGCAAGAACCCCTTCACTGGTTTGGAGCAGTGGTTCGAAGCCAAGCCGGCGTCGGTGCGCGTGAAAGTCCGTGCCCTGAAAAAGGTCAAGGATGCTGCCCTGAACGGGTAATACACCGCGACAGGAAGAAAGGGGGCTTAGGCCCCCTTTTTTTATGCTGAGCCCGAGCGCGCAAGCCCTGCCATACGCTCAACACGCTACATCGCCCGATATCTCCACCTGACCAAGGATCATTTAAGTGACGCCATTCACATCTGCTTACGTGCGCCGGGTGGCCCAACTATCCGTGGTTTTGAATATGGCGCTCGAAAGCGCAACGCTAGCCGTAGCGGCGCGTTCGGCAGAACCGGCCAGTCCGGAGGCATCTGAAAAGCAATGTGAGGCCGTCATTGATGGCGATATTCAGCGCTTGCGCACATTGAACGAACCGCCGCAGCCGTTCCTCAAATGCCCGCATACCGTATTCACGCTGGCGAAAATCGCAACGGAAAATCTCCGGCAGGATGATTGGCTGGCATTCCGCGATCTTGCCCGCCCGGAAGATCGGGCAGAACTGAATAACATGCGCCTGGAGTTCTTTATCGGCCTGGCGCCAAACCAATTGCAGGTGAAACCGGTCTTGCGCGGGATCGAGTTGCTGCTTGACGACGGCGCCACGCCAATGCGAGACGGCAAGTACGCCTGGGGAGAAGTTGGGCGCCTCCTGCAAGTGCTTGGGAACGGCCGTGTCACCCCTGAAGATTCGGCGCAGGTGGCTCACATTTTCCTTGATCGCCTGCTCGACAAGGCACCCGCGGAGCAGACGGCCAATCTATCGACACTCTGGTCGGGCATTGTCGATTTACCGGAACCGCAGCGCGGGGACGCCCTGCAACGGCTGAAGGCCAAGTTCGGCCAGTTCACCCCGCACCGCGATGCGTGGCAGCGGGATCCGGGCGTGAGCTATCCGCTCAGAAGCGCGGATATCGCGGTTGCCATCCGCAAGCGCGCGCCCATCGGCGTCGTACGCACCCTGCTCGACCTACGTGAGCCCGCCCCGCCCGAGATGGCCGTCTGGGATGACGCCATCCATGCCGGCCGCCTGGACATACTCGAAACCTTGATCCAACGCGGCTATGCGCTGCCGATGCAACGCCACGCAACCGGCGTCTGGACGTCACCACTCATGAGCAGCGCCCAGGTTGCCATCAAGGGAGATACCCGTGCGCTGGAGATGCTGATCGGCATGTCGCCGCAGCCGCTGATTCCGGATGAGGTCAATCAGCGCATGAAAACCGTGCTGTTTCAAGCGCTGGACACCATTCCCGAAGCCCAACTCCGGCATATCAATGACCAGCTGAACGCGATGTCGCCGTCGAGCCGTGTCGCTGACGTCACCGCGCGCGATCCTCGGGGATACAGCTTGCTGGTCCGCGCCGCAGCCTATGGGGACCTGCCGCTCACGAAATCTCTGCTGGATGCGGGTGCGGACCCCAATGCCAAATCCCCCGCGGGCTTCACCGCACTTGCCTACGCACGCTGCTATGGGCACCCGGAGGTTGCGCAACTGTTGCTGCAGAAGAGCCCGACAGCGCAAGCGGACGGTTGTCCGCGTTGAGTATCGGCCCAGCCAGCTCGGTGGTCTCCGTGACTGCGGGGTTGGTCAATCAACCGCACTAGCGTGCCCGCGCAGCCTCGGGCTCGGCGCGCTCAGGATGGAACGGTTTGGCGTCCAGCCGACGGAAGATGAACGCGGACAACACCGTCACCAGGCCCATGGTGAGGAAGGCGAGTTGGTAGGCCGGTGCGGCCACGCCGAGCCTCACCGAAAAAAGACTGACGAGCCCGCCGCCAATCGTCACGCCCAGGCCGATCGCCAGCATCTGCACCATCGAAAACAAGCTGTTGCCGCTGCCGGCATCCTGATGGGACAAACCTTTGAGCGTGATGCTGTTCATGGCGGCAAACTGCATCGAATTCGCCCACCCGAAAATCGACAGTTGCAGGATCGACAGTGCCAGCGGCCAGCCCGGCGACATCGCCGCAAACGATGCAATGGATACGCCGACGATCCACGTGTTGATCAGCAGGAATCCGTCGTACCCGAACCGGTTCACGAGGGGCACGACCCAGCGCTTGGCGACCATTCCCGCAATGGCAATCGGCAACAGCAGCAACCCCGAATGGAGCGGCGAATAGCCAAGCTGCAACTGAAACAGCAGCGGCAGCAGGAATGGCACGGCGCCCGAACCAATCCGGCAGAAAAGGTTGCCGATCAGGCCAACACTGAAGTTGGGCTCGCGAAACAGCGATAGCCGGAACAACGGAGAGGCACGCCGCCTTGCATGCGGGATATAGAGCAGCGCGCTGACGAGGCTGATGGCAACGAGCAGCGCACTCCACGGGCGATCCGCACCGTTCTCGAGCGCCAGCGAAAACGTCACCATGCACATCGACAGCAGGCCGCAGCCTATCCAGTCGAACGGCGGCACCACGCTCGATGCGTCGTGCGGCAGATAGCGTCGCACCGCAAACAGGCCCACCAGGCCGACCGGCACATTGATCAGGAAAATCCAGTGCCAAGAGGCATCCTGCACGAGCCATCCGCCCAGCGCCGGCCCCAGTAGTGGTCCCACCTGCCCCGCCACCGACACGAAAGCCAGCGCCGCGATGTACTGCTCGCCCGGGATATTGCGCAACACCGCCAGCCGGCCAACTGGTAGCAACATGGAGCCCCCAATGCCCTGCAGAACGCGTGCGATGACGAGTTGCGGCAGCGTGTGCGCCGTGGCGCAGAACACTGAGCCGAGAACAAAAATCAGGATGGCGCTGAAATACACGCGCCGCGTGCCGAACTTGTCAGCCAGCCAGCCCGACGCCGGCGTCAGCAGCGCCATGGTCAGCGTATAGGCCACCACCACTGATTTGAGGTCGAGCGGTTTCTCGCCCAGGCTGCGCGCCATCGAGGGCAGCGCGGTATTGACGATCGTCGTGTCCAGCGCCTGCATGAAGAAGCCGGCAAAAACGATCCACAGCATGGCCTTGTGAGACACATCCTGTTTGGCGGCGGAGGAAGAAACGGTGTGCATGCGCAATCCTGGGTGACCCTGCCCAGAACGTTCCGGACAACACCCGCAATGCTACGCACGGTTGACCAATCGGGAACCCCTCTGGAGTCGTTGACTGTCATTGGAAAATCCGATGACAATGCGCCATGCTCAATCCCGTATGGATTCAGACCTTCGCCACAGTGGCCGCGGCACGCAGCTTCACCGATGCCGGGCGGCAGCTTGGCTTGTCGCAATCGTCGGTCAGCGATCACATCCGCCGCCTGGAACAGAGCGTCAACCGGCGGCTGTTTGTGCGCGACACCCACTCCCTGTCGCTGACGCCCGACGGCGAGGCGCTGCTCGTCCACGCAAGGCTGATCCTCGAATCGCTGGCGCGCGCCGAGCTGCAGTTCAGCGCGCCGCGGCTGCAGGGGCGTGTTCGGCTGGGGACTTCGGAAGACCTGGCCTCCGGGCCCTTGCCCAATCTGCTGGCGGCGTTCCGCGCCACACACCCGGACGTCGAGCTCGAGATCACGATGGGGATGACCAGCAAGCTTTACGAGGGCATCGAAGATGGCTCGCTCGACCTGATCATCGGCAAGCGCCGTGAAGGCGGGCGGCGTGGTGTGCCGCTGTTCCGGGGTCAGCTCGAATGGCTGGCGCGGCCCGGCACCGTGGTCGATGTGGGGCAGCCGCTGCCGCTCATCCTCGTCAATGAGCCGAGCGTGACCCGCTCGGTGGTGATGGACACATTGGCTGCGGCAGGCTGGCTCTGGCGCGTGGTATGCACCAGCAGCAGCCACTCGGGCTGCATTGCTGCTGCACGCGGCGGGCTGGGCATTACGGTGCGTGCGCAAGACCTGAGCGGCGGCGGATTGGTGCCGCCCGTCAATGTCGATACCCTGCCGCCCCTGCCGGCAATCGAGTTCATCACGCTGTCGGCGCGGCGGCTCACCAAGCCTGCGGAAACGCTCCTGCAGCTCATCCGCAAGAGTGACCTGCGCGCGGGGCGAGCGGACTGAATCCAGGCAGGAGAAACGCGGCGGCGCATCAGGCTGCCTCCCCGCAAATGTGCGATAGAAAGCCGCGTGGCCCCGTGATAGACTCGCGCCCGTTGTCATTGGGGAGTAGCCATTCCGGGCGCAATGCTTGGAAGTCCACGTCAACAAACTTGAGGCGCTAAAGCCTCATGGTGTGGACAGCATCCGCTGCAAGCGGAATCGCCAGGCGAGACCTTTGGCCGCAACGTGCTCCCCAGGGCTGGGCGACGCGCGTTGCTGTGCCATTGGTTTATCTCGTCGCCTGGCCCCTCACATTTCATGCTTCTCACAATTGGCCTTTTCCTGATGTCAGCAGGCGCCATCTATCTGGCCTGCGAGTACTTCGTCAACGGCATTGAATGGTGCGGCAAGCGGTTGAACCTGGGCGCCACTGCGGTGGGCTCGGTGTTGGCCGCATTTGGCACCGCACTGCCGGAAAGCGCCGTCACGTTTGTGGCGGTCGCATTTGGCTCCACTCCCGAGAAAAAAGACCTCGGTGTCGGCGCGGCAATGGGCGGCCCGCTGGTTCTGGCGACCCTTGCCTACGCCGTGGTGGGACTGGCGTTGATCGCAAACCGGAAACGCCTTGGGCGACCCACGACAGAAGTCAAGGTCGACCACATGCGGATGAGCCGCGATCAGGCCGCCTTCCTCGGCGTCTTTGTCGTCAAGGTTGCCCTGGGGCTGGTCGCCTTTGCCTACAAGCCGTGGCTGGGTGTTCTCTTCCTTGCGGCATACGCCGTCTACGTTTGGCGAGAAATCAGGGATGGCGATACCGCACCTGAAGAAGAGGAACTGGAGCCCCTGTCGATCCGGCCCAATCAGGCAGAGCCCGCGCTCGGCTGGGCGGTACTGCAAGCCGTGCTTGCGCTCGTGGTGATTGGCGGCGCCTCCCATGTGTTTGTGTCGCAGTTGGAGTCGATCGGCACGGCGCTGCAATGGCCGCCCCACCTGGTTGCGCTGCTGCTGAGCCCTGTTGCCACCGAGTTGCCGGAAACGATGAACGCGTTGATCTGGGTTCGCCAAGGCAAGGAGCGCCTGGCCCTGGCCAACATCTCGGGCGCCATGATGATCCAGGCCACCATCCCGAGCGCACTGGGGATCTTCTTCACGCCCTGGCGCTTCGATGGGCCACTGCTCGCATCCGGCATCATCACTGCCGCAGCCATCCTGTATCTCTGGGCCATGTTCCGGCGGGGCATGGTGCACGGGCGCACGCTTGTCCTGGCCGGCAGCCTGTATGCGGTCTTTGCACTTGTGCTGGTTGTCCGGTTTTCCAACGGCTAGAAGCGAGAAGCAGCGCTGCTCCAGAAGCAAGGCCAGCCAGCTACCCAGGGTGGTCGATCTCCATCAGAATGCGCGTTTCAAATCGCGTGGATTGACCTCGCACTCTCGGAGACATCATGAAGGCTCCCGCTGGAACCGCCGGCTACGGCAGCCGTGCAACCGAGCTGGCTGCGCAGTATGAAAGCATCACGTTTGAGGCGGTTCATCGAGATGTCATCCACCTCTTTCCGCAGCATGACGCCGACGTGCTCGACATTGGTGCCGGCTCCGGCCGCGATGCTGCCGCACTGGCTGCACGCGGGCATCGCGTTGTCGCAGTCGAGCCGACGCCGGAACTACGCCAAGAAGGAAAGCGGCTTCACCCGCTACCCAATCTCGAATGGGTGGACGATCACTTGCCGATGCTGCACGTAATGCGCAGCAGCACGCGGCGCTTTGATCTCATTCTGCTCACCGCAGTCTGGATGCACCTTGACGAAGCGGAGCGGAAGGCTGCAATGTCTGCCGTGGCCGAATTGGTGCGCGCTGGTGGCGTTATCGTCATGTCGCTTCGGCACGGCCCGGTTCCGGAGGGGCGGCGCATGTTCGATGTTTCTGCAGACGAGACGATCGCTCTCGGCCAGCAAGCCGGCTTGCAAGAACATCACCACAGCACGCGCGAAGACATGCTGGGCCGGGGTGATGTGACGTGGAGTTTCCTCGCCCTGAAGCGAGAACCCTAAGCTGCCGCAGCCGGATGACGCTGCTCCAATCAAGGATGGCGTCTTCAAGCACGGCACGGCTGCGAATACCCTGTTGGACGTCTACACGGAGGCAAACCGATGGCACGCGTTCGAGTTGCAGGCTTCACCCTCTCGCTCGACGGATATGGAGCGGGTCCGAATCAAGGCATCAACAATCCGCTCGGCGATGGCGGGATCGAACTGCACCAATGGTTGATCCCGACGCGCACGTTCCAGCAGAACCTGTTCGGCAAGGACGGCGGTACGACCGGGGTAGACGATGATTTCGCCGCCCGTGGCTTTCAGAATGTGGGGGCCTGGATTCTCGGGCGCAACATGTTCGGCCCCATTCGCGGGGAATGGCCAGACATGAACTGGAAAGGCTGGTGGGGCGATAGCCCGCCGTATCACGTTCCGGTGTTCGTCCTGACCCATCATGCGCGACCCTCCATCGAGATGGAGGGCGGCACAACGTTCCACTTTGTCACAGGAGGCATTCGCGAGGCGCTCGACCGTGCACGCGAGGCCGCCGCCGGAAAGGACGTGCGGATCGGTGGTGGACCGAACACCATCCGGCAGTATCTTCGCGAAGGCCTCATTGACGAACTGCACATCGCGATCTCGCCCGTCCTGCTCGGTCGGGGGGAGCCGCTGTTCGAGGGGCTGGACTTGCGCGCGCTGGGATACGCGTGTGTTCAATCCGTCGCGTCAGAGAAGGCCACGCATGTCGTCCTGCAACGCCAGGGGCATGCGGACGCCGGCGCTTAAGGCCCCTCCGATCCGACCGCGCTTGGCCTATGCATGGATGGCCGAGCGCGCCGTTGGCAACAGCCGGTGTGTCTCGGTCGACCGGATCGGCCACTGCGCCAACTGCGGGGCAATCTCACGCGCCCACAGATTCGAACGGCCAAATGCCTCAAACCGTGCGAGGTCGGCAAACCGCCACCAATCCCCCAGCGGTCGTCGCTCGCGCTATCCAAGCCCGCCCATCTTCGGCGACTGAAAGCTCGTTTCACATTACGAAATTCGTCTGGAATTTCCCCGGCACTTCGTTTTCGTCCCGCGAAAACACTTTCCGCATTGCGGAAAACATAGCGTAACCCATTGAAAAATAACAATAAACAAAGTCTTATGTCTTATATAAGACCTTGTTGCGACGCATCAAGGCAGCACTACAATTTGGTCATGCGGTTCGCTTCGAGTTTCGACAAACGCGGCGACACACCCAGCCAGTTACTCAAACACGTTTTGCCCTTAGGAGAGACACATGGCCCAGTATCAAGACGACATCAAGGCAGTTGCCGAGTTGAAAGAGCAACATGGCAACGCATGGAATGCGATCAACCCGGAATACGCTGCCCGCATGCGCGCGCAGAACAAGTTCAAGACGGGTCTGGACATCGCCAAGTACACCGCCAAGATCATGCGCGCCGACATGGCTGCCTACGACGCTGATCCGGCCAAGTACACGCAATCGCTGGGTTGCTGGCACGGCTTCATCGGTCAGCAGAAGATGATCTCCATCAAGAAGCACTTCAACAGCACCGAGCGCCGCTATCTGTACCTGTCGGGCTGGATGGTCGCTGCGCTGCGCTCGGAGTTCGGCCCGCTGCCGGACCAGTCGATGCACGAAAAGACTTCGGTCAGCGCGCTGATCCGCGAGCTGTACACCTTCCTGCGCCAGGCAGATGCCCGTGAACTGGGCGGCCTGTTCCGCGAACTGGACGCTGCCAAGGACGCCGCCGCCAAGGCCGCCATCCAGCAGAAGATCGACAACCACGTCACCCACGTGGTGCCCATCATTGCCGACATCGACGCTGGTTTCGGCAACGCTGAAGCCACCTACCTGCTGGCCAAGCAGTTCATCGAAGCCGGTGCATGCTGCATCCAGATCGAGAACCAAGTGTCGGACGAGAAGCAGTGCGGTCACCAAGACGGCAAGGTCACCGTGCCGCACGAGGACTTCCTGGCCAAGATCCGCGCAATCCGCTACGCGTTCCTGGAACTGGGCGTGGACGACGGCATCATCGTGGCGCGTACCGACTCGCTGGGCGCCGGCCTGACCAAGCAGATCGCCGTGACGAACACGCCGGGCGACCTGGGCGACCAGTACAACTCGTTCCTCGACTGCGAAGAACTGTCGGCCGACCAACTGGGCAACGGTGACGTGGTCATCAAGCGCGACGGCAAGCTGCTGCGTCCGAAGCGTCTGCCGAGCAACCTGTTCCAGTTCCGCGCCGGTACGGGCGAAGCACGCTGCGTGCTGGACTGCATCACCTCGCTGCAGAACGGTGCTGACCTGCTGTGGATCGAAACCGAGAAGCCGCACATCGCGCAGATCGGCGGCATGGTGAAGGAAATCCGCAAGGTCATCCCGAACGCCAAGCTGGTGTACAACAACAGCCCGTCGTTCAACTGGACGCTGAACTTCCGTCAGCAGGTGTATGACGCGATGAAGGAAGCCGGCAAGGATGTGTCCGCCTACGAGCGCGGCGCGCTGATGAGCACGGAATACGACGACACCGAACTGGCAAAGCTGGCTGACGAGAAGATCCGCACGTTCCAGGCTGATGCATCGCGTGAAGCCGGTATCTTCCACCACCTGATCACGCTGCCGACGTACCACACCGCCGCGCTGTCGACCGACAACCTGGCCAAGGAATACTTCGGTGACCAAGGCATGCTGGGCTACGTGGCTGGCGTGCAGCGCAAGGAAATCCGCCAAGGCATCGCCTGCGTCAAGCACCAGAACATGTCGGGTTCGGACATCGGCGACGACCACAAGGAATACTTCAGCGGCGAAGCAGCGCTGAAGGCAGCCGGTAAGGACAACACCATGAATCAGTTCCACTGATACGGGTCTTGCCTCCAGCAAAACGCCAACCTTAGGGTTGGCGTTTTTTTTGGAGTGGCTCAGTGAAAAGACGCGCTGGCTGGGGCACCATGCTGGGTTGACTGCGGCATCGGGCACCCCCGCGTCGAACACGAAGATACGCTCTCACTCCCCCCACCCTCCATGCTTGGTTCTCTGGTTGATAGCCTGCTGACACGATTTTCGAAGTTACATCTCAAGCGCCAAGGCGGCGACGTTCTGCCGACCTTCCAAGTCAACACGCCAGTCGGGCCGATTCGCGCATACGACTCTGGGACCACGAAACCGTGCATCGTGTTTGTGCCGGACGGCCCCAATGTGATCGAACACTATGCGGTGTTGATTGGCTTGCTCGCGCAGCGCTTCCGGGTGGTGTGCTTCGACATGCCGGGCTTTGGATTTTCTTTTCCGCTGCCAACCTACACGCACTCTCTGGTGCAGGGCGCGAAAGCCGTGCTGGGCGTTCTGGACGCGCTGGGAATCAAGACGGCTGCGCTGGCATTCAGTTGCGCCAATGGTTTCTACGCCCTGCAAACCGCCCGCATGGCGCCGGAGCGCATTACGCATCTGGTGTTGTCTCAGACACCATCGCTGCCTGCGATGCACGCCTGGGCGCATCAGAACGTCCCTCGGCCGCTGCACGTTCCTGTCATCGGGCAGGTGGCGGCGTGGCTGTTCCGACAAAAGGCGGCGCATCGCTGGTATAGCCGTGCGCTACCTCGAACAACCGATGCACAACCTTTTCAGCAGACCGCACATCGCGCGCTTTCCGGCGGCGGGTGTTTCTGCCTGGCGGGTGTAGTCCAAGGGTTGATGCGTGAGAACGCAGCAGCGCAGCAAGCCGTCACGACGCCCTGCACCATCATCTGGGGGACGCAGGACCATTCGCACCGCGGCACCGATCCCGACTCGCTGCGTGCGTGCATACCGCATGCGGAGATGCTTCGCTTTGAAGACTGCGGTCACTTTCCGGATATTGAGCAGCCCGAGCGCTATGCCGCGATTTTGATTGAACGCATCGCTGGCAACGGCGCCATGTAAGCCCCAGCGCAACACGCCGCACCTCGCACACGTGTGACATGGCGAAAGCCGGCTCGGCATGCGCATAGGTTCAGTAGCAAATGCCCGTTGCAGTGGAGTTGGCGTTGATGGTGGGCGTCCTACTGCGCCCCTCTCCATAA
This sequence comes from Ralstonia sp. AU12-08, assembly GCF_000442475.1. Classification (NCBI taxonomy): domain Bacteria; kingdom Pseudomonadati; phylum Pseudomonadota; class Betaproteobacteria; order Burkholderiales; family Burkholderiaceae; genus Ralstonia; species Ralstonia sp. AU12-08. Next base: position 242,168 of record NZ_ASZV01000003.1, read on the forward strand.
ACCCCAACTTGCCCGGCTCGCTGGCCGCCCGGTAAACTGCCCAGGCTCGCGCAAACAAGCGCAGCCGGGACTGCAATCCCGAATTCAAGTTCGCCCGTGAGTGCCGTTATGGCCCTTGCGCGCCGTCGTTCGCCTATATGGGCGGGCCCGGCAGGGAGGGCCTCACGGCCCTGCCGGTTGTTGGTGAACTTGATCGGTATTGCAGACCTTGCCGTGTGCCCGCCCACCCCCAACGGTGGGCGGCTCCCCTACTCAACCAGTAAGAGGGCAAGACGATGGCATTACTGATTCAAGCTGTTCCCTTCTCTTGCGGACGCTGCTCCGCGCATTTCCCCTCCCTGCCTTGTACTGATCGCACGCTCTTTGCGGAGGTGCGCAATGGCGCTTGAACGTAACCGCGACTATCTGCGAGGCGCGCTGGCAGCGCGTGAATTCTTGCGGCGGACGCAGGCGGGATTGAAGCTGCATCGGCAGTTTGAGCCGAGGGTGTTTCGGTGGGAGTTTCAGAGTTACGCCTGTGAGAAATCGGCGGAGTACCACGCGGGTTTTTTGGATGGGATTGGGGTGTATCTGCTCACCACGCTGGAGGGGGTGCTGGTGGAGTTGTATCGGTGGGAGTTGTTGGAGGCGTTGGAGCGGGGGCGGGGTAAATAAGAAGGTGTAGTTGCTTTCCCCGGGACGGGCGGGGAAAACTGGCGAGGAGAATGCCCCAGACGGTTACAGAAATAGGGAGTTACCACATGCTCACACCAATGATGGTTCAGTACCTTGTAGGGCTCTGCTGCCTCGGACGCGATCCAGAAGCGGTGGATGTCACTATCGGGGACATGGTCTTCGATGAAGCAGCAGAGAAGGAGCGAGATGTGGATGTGACGGTCACCATTGTCGACGAACATGGTGAAGTTACCGCATTTAAGGCTGCGGAGGTCAAGCACGAGGGAAAACCGGTAGACGTTGCGACAGTGGAACAACTCATCGCGAAACTAACGGATATGCCGAAAATCACGCACAAAGCGATCTTTTCCACAGCCGGCTATACAGATGGGGCTCGCACCAAAGCCAGGAAACGAGGCGTAAATCTGTATACGCTTCAGCCATGGGAAAATCCAATTGGTATCGATTTTCCCGATTTTTTAGGCGTCGGAACACCTAGCGAGTTCTTGTCTTGCTTCCGAAGTCATCTTCTCTATTGGCACCAATATAAATGTACCTATAGCTTACCTGCAACTTCGATACCGAACATATTAGATCTAGCAACCCGTACGGTAGACAGTAGCGGAAAGCCTCATCCCAGGTGGCCCACCTTAGGGGGCTATCAGAAGGATTTACTGCTTCGCTCCACAGGGATTCTATGCACGCAAGATGTAGCTCAGGCAGCATTGCAAGCATTCCCTCATGAATCAACTGACGAAGAAGCAGAATTCACAATGGGGCCAGAATGGCCCCATACTCATACGCTCGATATTGAGCGAGACGACGTTCATCTGGTGCTAAAAGATGGCAGCACCGTGTTGATCAATGAGGCAACAATTACTGGCCTTCTCCAATGGAGAAGAAGAACCATAAAGCCGAATTTCATGATTCTTAAAGATGCTTTCGACAATTCAGCATTCTCTGGAGCCGCTATAACTCACATCGGGACTGACGATGGCCGTATGTTCGCCTTGATATTCCCTGAAAAAGGACGTCAATTGTCAATACATCGATTCCAGATCCCTGATAAGCAACGAAATATGATCCGTAAACTCAGCATAAAAGACACATCTTATTTGGGTGGATATCGTGTATCGAGACGGCAAAGCTAATAGCGCCTGCAACATCGTGGCGGCCCAGTTGCCGATGTGCTGTTGTAAAGACAGTTGAGCTTTTCCCCCACACCACAAACTCCGTCCGACTCACCACATCTTTACGCCCCATAAACGACTACACCCGCCGTACCCCTGGTAGCTACGGCAGCTGCTCCGCACGCAGCCGACGGCGTTCTGCGCGGCTTTTCCGAAGACAGCGAAAGGCTCCGGCGTAACGCAATAGAGCGCCACGCCGATCGGCGCGGGTAGCTACATCGCGCACAGCTACCCCGCCTCACCACCCCTCCCAGGCAACGCAGCCCCCGCCCCCGGACAAGCCCGCGTCGCCTTCTCATCCAACACGCTGGGCTCCCCCAACAACGCAATCAACCCACAAGCCAACGTCCCCCGCCACTGCAGGTAATCGTGCCCACTGGCGAACTCGGCATGCCGCACTGGGTACCCCTTGGCCCGCAGCACATCACGCATGTGGCGCGTGGTGGTGAAAATATTGACCGCACCACGCCCATCCTCAAACTGCCCGGCCTCCAGATAAAAGCGCAGCGGCAGGCGCGGGCTGGTGGCGTAGGCGCGCATCATCCAGCCGGGCGTTTGCGGCGGGCGGTCTGGTGCGGAGTCGGGCGCCCACCAGAATGAGCCGGACTGGCTCAGCACCAGGCCAAAGCGTTCGGGGTGCTGCAGCCCGGCATACGCAGCTGCCAGCCCGCCGTAGCTCGACCCGGCCACCACGGTGCGCGCCGGCGGTGCCGAAAGCCCCTGTGCAGCAGCCCACGGCATCAGCTCGTCGGCCAGGAAGTCGGCAAAGGCGGGGTTGGGCGGCAGTTGCGTGGCGCGCGCCGCTGCGCTCGGGTTGGACAGGATCAGCGCGGCGGTGGGTGGAATGCGCCCTTCTGCGATGAGGTTGTCGAGCACCGTTGGGGTGGGCACCGTCGACAGGTAAGCGTGCGCGTCGAACAGCACCAGCAGCGCCTGCGGTGCGGCACCGGCCGGGCGGTAGACGTAGACATCGCGCGCTTCGCCCAGCCGTTGGCTGTTAAGGCGGTGCGCCGTTACGGTGCCGGCCGGTACGTCAGCGCGCCTTGCGAGCCACGGCTGGGGCGGTGCGCCGGGCAACTCCAGCACGGACTTCTGCTGATATGCATCGCCCTCGGTATCCGGAAAGCGCCGGGGGTTGAGCGGATCGCGCTGCAGCGTGGCCAGCAGCAGGCGCCGGCGCTGTGCGGCGGGGGCATCCGAGTCGGGCACGTTGGGGGCGAGTTGATAGCTCAGGCGCGTGCTGGCCGGTACGGCGTAGGTCTGGTACCAGACGTCGGTGTCGCCCAGGCGTTGCAGGGCGTCGTGGTTGCCGCTTGGGCTGCCGAGCAACGTGACGTTGCGCACCGGCCCCCGCCACAGGAAGGTCAGCAGCACCATGGGCGTGCCGTCTTGCGCGGCGGGCGCGGGTTCGACCAGCGGCGTGCCGGATTGGGCAACGTCGCGCCAGAAAGCATCGGTGCCGGTGCCGTGGCGCACAGCCTCTGCCAGTGCGCGAATGCGCGGGCTTTGCGGCAGTTCCGGCGCAGGTTGCTGCTGGGCCTGGGCGACGATGCGTTCAATGCGCAGCGCGTAGCGTGCGCCGGGCATCGGCACACCACCTGCCGCACCGGCCACGGCTGCGCCGTTCGGGTCGATGCGCAGCGTGTACACGCCATCAGCAGGCGCGACAAACAGGAAGCTGCGCGACAGCGACAGCGGGCTCAGCAGGCGGCGCACGTGCACGCTGCGGGCGTCGAGCAAGTCGAGCGCCGCAGCGGGGCCATCGAGCGTGCCCTGCACAAGATCACCCGCATGCAGCGTCACGCGGTAAGGCAACAACGTGCCGGGTTGCCAGGTTGCGTTGACTGACTGGCCGACAGCCACGTCAGCAACTGGCGCTACGGGTGAAGCGGCGACAGCCGTGCTAGCCGCCAGCGCCCAGGAGAGCAGAACGAGAGCGTGGCGCATCAGAAGTCGATCGTGGTGGTGAGCTTGAAGGTGCGGGGCGCGTTCTGCGTGACGTAGCCGTCGTTGAACGAGCCTGCCCAGTAGCTCTTGTTGAGCAGGTTTTCTACGTTGGCGAAGAAGCCGACGCGCTTGCCCATGATGCGGGTCAGGTAGCGCACGCCGGCGTCGTAGCGCGTCCAGCTGTCGATGCGCTGCGTGTTGGACGAATTGACGTATTGCGCGCCGGTGTAGGTGGCGCGGCCGGCAAGCGTCAGGCCCGGCACCCAGGGCACGTCCCACTCCGCGCCCAGGTTGCCCGACCAGGTAGGCGAGCCGAAGGCGGTGTTGCCGTCGTAGAGGCCGTTAGCGGTGTGCGTGAGTACCGAGCGCGTATAGGCCACGCCGCCCAGCAGGCGCACACCCGGTGTGACTTCGCCGGCGATGGTCCATTCGATGCCGCGGTTGCGGCGTTCACCATCAGGGCTGTAGAGGTTGGTGGCGTTGTCTTTAACCAGGCTCGGACGGCGGATCTGGAACACGCTGAGCGTTTGCGTCAGGCGGCCGTTCTCCCATTTGATGCCGGCCTCCATCTGCTTGGTCTTGTACGGCGCAAACACCTGCTGGTAGTTGCGCGCCGTGACGTCGGTCACGGTGTCGCCCTGGCTCAGGCCCTCGATGTAGTTGCCGTATAGCGAGAGGCCCGGCCCCCACGGCTTGACCACCAAACCCACCGAGGGCGTGATGGCACTTTGGTCGTAGTCGGCCGTCTGCGCGCCGGTGGCGGCGCTGAAGCTTTTGGCCTGCACGCGCTGGTGGCGCGCGCCTAGCGTCAGCAAGACAGCCTCCTGCGCAAACGCCATCGTATCGGCCACCGCCAGGCTGGTGAGCGTGGTGTCAGAGGTCTTGGGCGGCTCGCCGGGCTCGGGCGCGATGATGGCCTGCACCGGCGCGTAGATGTTGGAAATGAACGAGCGGCTGGCGTTGTTGACCGTGCCCGTGCGCAGGTCCAACTGGGTGTAGCCGACCACCAGCCGATGTTCGACGGGGCCGGTGCGCACGGTGCCGCGCACGCCGGCCTCGGCCGAGAGCGTGTCGGCAAACCCGCGCTGGTGATACGTCACGCCCGTGTAGTTGCCGTTGGGCTGGATGCCGTTGGCACGTGTGCCATTGATGAAGCCGGAGTAGCGATGGCTGAGCGTGCCGAGCCCGGCATAGGCGGTCCAGTCGGGCGCGAAGTCGACTTCGCCACGGGCCACGATGGCTTGGTTCTCGATACGACCGTGCACGCCGCGCAGGATGTTGGTGCCCGGCGCAGGCGGGCTCACGACATTGCGCGTGAACGAGGCCATCCAGGCGCTGCCGTTGCGGATCTCTTCGTCGCTCGCGTAGGCGTCGACCGAGGCGCGCACATGTTCACCGGCGTAGTCGAGGGCGATGGCGCCCAGCTCACGCCGCCTGCCCTGCCCGTCCAGGCCGGTGCGCCCATCGCCATAGGCGCCGTTGAAGCGTATGCCCACGGCCTTGTCGTCGCCAAAGCGCCGGCCCATGTCGACCGCGCCGGCCACGTAGCCGTCGGACTGGTAGTGGGTGGAAAACTGCATGACGGGCTTGGCCGTTGCGCGCTTGGGGATCAGGTTGATGGCACCACCCACAGCGCCGCTGGGCGACATGCCGGTCAGCAGCGCGGTGGGGCCGCGCAGCAGCTCCACGCGGTCGATGAACTCGGTGGGCGCATGGCCAAAAGGGGCCAGGCCGTACATGCCGTTGAACGCAAGGTCACTCGACGTAATGTCGAACCCGCGCACGGTGTAGTTCTCGTAGATGTGCCCGGTGGACGTGGTGTAGCGCACGGTCGGGTCATTGGCCAGCACGTCGGCAATGGTCTGCGCCTGTTGGTCCTGAATCGTGCGTGCGGTGTACGTGGTGCTGCTGTAGGGCGAATCGATGGCGTTGGTGTTGCCCAGCAAGCCGAGCTGCGCATCGCGCGCGATCTGGCCCCCCGGGTAGGTTGCCCCGCGCGCGGCAGAGACGGTGGCAATCGGCAGCGTTACCGTGGCAGACGACGTGCCCGTGGTCTCGACCGGCGTGGGTGCGGGTGCAGGCTGAATCGCGAATCCGCCCGGCACCGGTTGCGCGCGCAGGCCGGTGCCTTGCAGGAGCGCATCCAGACCATCGGCAGCACCGTACTGGCCCTGCAGGCCAGCGGTGCGGCGGCCCGCCAGGTCTGCCGCGTCATATGAGACCAGCACGCCAGCCTGCACACCAAAGCGCGTGAGCGCCGGTTGCAGCGCGCCTGCCGGAATGGCATACGACTGCCGCGCCGTTGCAGCAGCAGAGCCGGCCGGCGCCGCCTGTACACCCACATGCGGCGAGGCCGCCGCCAACAACGCGACAGCCTGACCAATAGCCAGCAGATGCCGGCGAAGACGCAAGGTGCTGGGTTGGCCGGCACCTTGCGTTGAAGCAGACAGCGGATAGCAGCCCATCTGTGATTTCCCCCTGATGATGTTGTGGTTGGGATTGATTGCTATTCCCGTAGGCCACTTGAGGCGCGCAAAGCCCTCACATCGGAGGCAAAAACTTTTCTATGGAGTGTGGGGTGGAGATAGCAGCGGGCACAGCTCAGTCGCTCGCCGAAACCATGACCCAGTAGCGGCTGAGCGTGCGGACCTGCACGGGCAGCACGTGTGGCAGGGCTTCCAGCACGCGCCCGGTATCGTCGATCGGGAACACACCTGAGACACGCAGCGCGGCCACGTCAGGCGCGCAGCGCACCCACCCAGGGCGATACCGCCCAAGCTCGGCGAGGAAGGTCGCCAGCGGCATCTCGTGCACGGCCAGCATGCCGCGCACCCACGCTGCATCGTCCATGTTGGTGTCGTCTTGCGCGTCGGATGCATCAATCGCCAGCCGGGTGAAACGCATGCGTTCTCCCGCGCGAACGACGCGCGCCACATCCGGCGCCGCTGCGGGGCGAATCTCCACCGCGCCTTCCTGCACGCCAACGCGCGTGCCGCCATCGGGCAAGCGGCGCACCGTGAACCGGGTGCCGATCGGGCGCAGCGTGCCGTCTTCGGTATCAACGTACAGCGGCCGACCCAGCGTGTCGCGGCCCGTGGTCACCTGAATGGCACCGGCACGCAGGATGATGCGGCGCGCTGCCGCGTCCAGGCGCACGTCGATTGCGCTGGCGGTATCAAGTTCGACGTGTGTGCCATCGGCCAGTTGGATGTGGCGGCGTTCGCCTGTGCCGGTTGCATAGGCACCGCCATCCGCGCCGGGTTTTGCGCAGCGCCAGGCAACGGCGCCACCCAACACCAGCGTGGCCGCCGCAACGCCAAGCACGTGGCGCCGCGCCGGATTGATCACGCGCCGGGGTTGCCGAAGCACGGCGCGCCCAAGATCAGCGGGCAGCGCCGCCAGCGATTGCCAGACGGTCTGCACGTGCTGCCACGCCCGCTCATGCTCGGGATGCTGTGCACGCCAATGCGTGCAGGCATCGTGGTCGTGCGCGGCGGCGTCGGGTGACATCAGCGTGATCATCCACTGCGATGCCTGCAGCGCAACGGCAGGATCGATCGGCGGATCAGGCTGTGTGGGGAAGGTGGTGCAAGACATCGGTGCCGGATGCGCTCAGCTAAGCCGGAAAGCAGCACTGGTGCAGCGCCTTGACCAGGTAGCGCTGCACGGTGGCAACGGACACCTCCAGTTGCGCGGCAATCTCGGCCTGCGGCACACCGTCGAGCTGGAACATCAGGAACGCGCTGCGTACGGCGGGTGGAACGGCCTGCAAACGGCGGTCGATCTCCACCAGGGTTTCCAGCACGATGGCGCGCGTCTCCAGATCCGGCACATGGGCCGCGGGCAGCGCAGCCAGCGCTTCTAGGTATGCCTGTTCGATCTGCCGCCGCCGGAAGAAGTTGGCCACCAGCCCATGCGCAACGGTGGCGAGGAAGGCGCGGGGCTCACGCGCGGCAATCTGCGCATCGCGTGCGAGCAATCGCGTGAAGGTGTCTTGCGCAAGGTCGGCCGCATCGGCGGCATTCCCCAGGCGCCGTCGCAGCCAGCCGTTCAGCCAACCGTGGTGGGCGATGTACAGCGACTGGATTTCATCGACGGGCGGTCGCTCGACGGCGGACATTGGCAAGCATGGCGGCGTAACAAAGCGCCATATTATTGCAAATGCGAATCATTATCAATAAAGGATCAACTTTATGGCCCCACGTTTCCACGCCGCGGCAGGAGCACTAGGTCGGCCGCTTCGTCAGCATCTTTCAGGAGCGTCTTGCGCGGCGTGCCTATCTGCGCACGCATTGTCAACCCACGAGCAAAATCCGTGACTTGCGTTGCGCGCGCGACTACGGGGAAGTCAGATGCGATTTCTCCCGCACTGATCCCGTCCCGGAAACGGCGCTCCACTAGCGCCGTGCCACCCGCAACGGCGTTCTGCAGAAACCGCTGAACCTCAGCGTCGTTCACAAGCGGCGCGACGCAAACCATAAGGCAGCCCCGGGCGGACCCTTTCTCAGTCGCACTCTCGACGGCGAACCTCAAAAAGCCTGCGATAGAGTCGCGAAGACTCTCTGGCGCGAGGAGCGCCTTCGCGGCTTTTGCGCCCTTCCGCTCCGCATACATCTTAAGGACGCGCAAGAATATCGCCCGCTTGTCGCCGAAGACGGCATACAGGCTCGGCCGTCCCACGCCCATCCCCGCGACAAGGTCGTCGATCGTGACGCCGTCATAGCCTTTCGACCAGAACACCTGAGTTGCCTTTTCCAGTGCATCTATCTCGTCGAAGCTGCGGGGCCGTCCACGCGGCGCAGGTGAATTCTGAACCATTTAGTTTCAAACTCCTTGACACCTGTTCTTGTACGAATATATAACTGAACAGTTCTAAATTAGCAAGCTGGCTCCAGCCTCACCGGACCATACGGTCCGGCTTTAACCCTCTACCACGGAGACGCCCTTGGAACATTCGATCGCTCTCGTAACCGGCACCACCTCCGGGCTCGGTCATGCTGCAGCCCGCCTTCTTGCTGGAGAGGGCTGGCGCGAGATCATCATCACCGGGCGCAGCCTGGCTCGAGTCCGGGAAACGGCCGCACTGCTTGCGGCGGAGACCAAAAGACAGATCTTCACGCCGCTCGAGCTGGACCTGGACACGCCCGCCAGCGTTCAGTCCGCCCTCGCCGCGCTTGTCGAGCTAGGTCGGCCGATCGATTTCCTGCTGCTCAATGCCGGGATGGTCCCGGGCAAGCAGCGGGTGATCACTGCGGCGGGCGTCGAGGCCTCTCAGGCCCCGCTCATCGGCCATCATCAATTGACGGTCGGATTGCTCCGCGCCAACCTGCTGAGCCCCAACGCAAGGATTGTTATCGCCAGCGCGGAACCTGCCCGAGGGGGCGTACCCATGTTCAAGTACACCGACGTGGACGCACTCGCTGCCAAATACCACGGAGGGGACCTGACCGCTGCTATGGAAGCCCTGCTGCGCAATGGGCCGAACGTGAGGTATGTGCCCAACAACGCGTATGCCGACGCGAAGCTCATCGTTGTTTGGTGGGCTGCGGCGCTGGCGCGTCGGCTGCCTTCGGACATGGCCGTATACGCTGTCTCGCCTGGTGCGGCGACCTCTACCAAGGTTTCGCGACAAGCTAGCCTGGCCGTGAAGTATCTGTTCATCCCGATCGCGAACCTCATTCCCGGCATGAATCAGACGCCGGAGACGGCGGCAGGCCGGTATATCCAGGCCTCGAAGTTCGGAACCGACGTCTCAGGGCAATTCTTCGCCTCGGCTGAAGGGAAGTTCTCGGGCCCAATTGAGGCGCAGCTCCAGCCACACCTACACGATGGCGCTTTTCAAGAAGCCGCGTGGCAGGCCGTCGTCAACGTCTCTGGCGTTAACCTGCCTGTCGTCGACTTGCATTAGGAGATCGGCCGTCCGCAAGATCTGGGCTTGGCTGACCGAGTGGTTTGAAGAAGGTTGTCTGACCGAAACGGGTCGGTAGCTGCCGTTGATCAACGGAGCGTCGGCTGTCCGCTTTCGGCCAGAACCTATCATTCAGCGAGCGGGGAAACCTGCCGTTTGAACGGCTGCAGTACTCCGGAAGCTGACGGACGAGCTACATGCACAATTCGGCCAAAGCCGACAGCGGCCGATCAGGAATACGCAGCCGTCCCAGGACGATTTCCCGACATTCGCGAATTGGTACAGGCCCAGCGTCCATTGCTGCAAAGAAATCCTTCACGATCTGAACATTCTCTACGATGCTCATCGAAGCTCTCTATTTGCCTTGCATCGGATCGTGTTCGATCTAATCGGATACCTAGTGGATCTGCCGATGAGAACATGGCGCCAGATGATCGGAGCACGGCTTACTGCCGTCCCCTCGCTTCAATCAAACTGTGCCTGCCCTTTATCCACGAGGCAGGATCGGATCGAAATTTGCGATCACGATACATCAGTCGAACTTCACCAGATCCTTAAAGATCAGTTGACCCCAGCGATTTCCGCGCGCGTGCACTAGCAGTCCACCTTCCGAAAGCCCGCCAAGTTTGATCGGCGAGAAACCGAGATTTTCCGCAAGCGCACCAATCTCCGCTGCGGCGCCGTCATCGTCGCTCGCCAGGAACACGACTCTCCTGCCACCATGTACGGCCGGATCCTGTTCAAGGACGGCAGCGCCCAAATGATTGAAACCCTTAACCAGTCTGCCGCCAGTGAAGGCCTGCGCGACGGCCCAGGAAGAAGGTTGTCCCCCCAGCTCCTCAGGAGGCACTCCGTAGGCATTGGTCACATCGACGATGATCTTGCCCGTCCAGGTGGGCAGCGCCTTCGCGACATCTCGGTGGGACTCGAAACGGACAGCCAAAAAGACGACGTCCGCCTTGACCGCTTCCGCCAGTTTTTTGGGAATGACCTCTGGTCCGATCGCGGCCGCAGCGGATGCAAAGCTTTCCGGATCACGAGTGGTTGCAACGGATACTTCAATGCCGCTTCGGGCAAACGCCTTGGCAAGCGCCTGGCCGATCTTGCCGAAGCCAATAATTGCGTAGCTCATACATTTCCCTTTGGTTTACCACGCCCTCCGGGCTCCGAATATCGAGTGGAGTGACCGGCCGGGCGTAGCGTGTCAGAGTTGCGCAAGGCCGCCGTCAACGGCAACCTCGCTGGCGGTCATGAAGCTGCTGTCCGGCGACGCGAGAAAGGCGGCCGCCGCTGCGATCTCTGCCGGATCGGCCATGCGCTGGAGCGGAGTCATCGAGGCGAAGACTTTCTGGCCTTCCTCGCCTAATGCTTCCTTCGCGAGTTCGGTGGCCGTCGCCCCGGGCGACAGCACGTTGACCCGGATGCCGGTGCCCTTCAGATCCTCCGCCCAGGTCCGAGCGAGGTTGCGCACTGCCGCCTTACTCGCGCTGTAGGCGCTCATTGCCGGGGCGCCCGTGGTGCCGGCGCTCGATCCGGTCAGGATGATCGAACCGCCTTTGCCCATCAGCGGCAGCGCCTTCTGGACCGTGAAGATCGTACCCTTCACATTGGTGTCGAAGGTTTCGTCAATGTGCTCGGCGGTGATCTTGCCGAGCGCAAGCTGGCTTCCCGCCCCGGCATTGGCGAAGACGATGTCGAGGGTTCCGCGCTCGGCCTTCACCGCCGCGTAGAGCCTGTCGAGGTCGTCCAGGTCCGAGACCGAGCCCTTGACCGCACGGGCATTGGGCCCGAGGTCGGCCACAGCGGCGTCGAGCACTTCCTGCCGCCGGCCGAAGATGAAGACGAAGGCGCCCTCCTCGATGAAGCGCTTTGCTGCGGCGCGGCCGATGCCGGTAGCGCCGCCGGTGATCACGGCGGTCTTTCCATTCAGTCTGTTCATGTCATGCATCCTTCGAAATAAAAGCGACAAACACGATTCTGATGGGCTTGATTCATGAAGTGAATTGACTAAATATCTATAAATTTCATCTATTCTTTAGATACCTATGCTCGATAACGTAACCATCAATCAACTTCGGGCCTTCGTTGCCGTGTGTGACCAAGGAAGCTTTTCCGGGGCTGCGCGGGAGCTGAGGCGTGCACAGTCGGCGGTCAGTCACGCGATCAGCGCGCTCGAGAGTGCCTTTGATGTGCTGCTGTTCGAGCGCAACGCGCGCAAAGCGACGCTTACGGCTGCGGGCCGCAGCCTCCTGCCTGATGCTCGTGGGGTGATCTCACGCACCGAGGAAATGAAGATGCGCGCGGTTGCGATTGCCGAAGCCGGGGTGCCACAGGTCTCGATTGCAGTGGATACCTATTTTCCGCGCGCGCACCTGATTGAATGCCTGCGCAGCGTGCAGTCGGACTTTCCTACCGTTGCAATCAATCTGCGCATGACGACCATGCAAGGAGGCGAGCGTCTGGTTCTCGAAGGCACGTGCGCATTGTCGGTGACGATCACCGACGTTCCGGAACTGAGCCCGGGCACCATAGAGAGGCTGCATTTGTGTGAAGCGCAAATGGTGACCGTCTGTGCGCCATCGCATCCGCTGGCCGCAACCAGGGGGCCGATCCCGCGAGAGGAATTTGGCCGGCACATCCAGCTCGTCGTAACCGACAATCAGCCCGATGCGGAAAAGACACAACACGGGGTCGCCGGTGAACGCCAGTGGCTGGTGAATGACCTCGGTGCGAAGCACGATTTGCTCAGGGGAGGCTTATGCTGGGGGCATATGCCGCGTCACGTGGTTGCGGAAGACCTCGCGAATGGAACACTTGTCGAACTCCAACGGCGCGCATGGCACATGCGCCCGCTCACGTTCATGATCTCGCAGCGGCGCGGGTACTCGTTTTCAGAATCCGAGACACGGCTGGTCGATCTCCTTGGCAATCGTCATCGCTTCTCAAAGAGTGCCAGCAAGCGCTCCGTCTCACGCAAAGGCAAAAAAACATGAAGGCCCGCCGCGCGTGAGCAACAGCCAGTACGGCCCGCTGTTCCTTGATGAGTGTCCGCAAAGTAGGTAATCAGAAGTCAGCCTTCTGGAGTCTTCAATGGCTGCAGCGGATCGCGAAGACTCATTCACTCTTGCCGAACGCCTTCAACTTGCCGACCGACTCGGTGCGGCGAGCGTCCGTTCCATTCCAGAAGCGGTCACGGCGGCAGCAGGTGTGCGAATGGCAGCTATGGGTCGAAAACAGTAAATCAAACCACCACCTCCGTCCGACTCACCACCTCCTTCAACCCCATAAACGACCTTACCTGCCGCACCCCCGGCAGATACAACAGCTGCTCCGCATGCAACCGCGTAAAGCTCTCTGAATCCCGCGTGCGGATCAGCAGGAAGTAGTCAAACTCCCCCGTCACCAGGTGGCACTCCATGCAGCCGGAGATGTTCTGCGCGGCCTTCTCAAAGGCAGCGAAGGACTCCGGCGTGGAGCGGTCGAGCACCACGCCGATCAGCACCACGGTGCCCGCCCCCATCGCCTGCGGATCGAGCAGCGCGACCGTCCCCCGGATCACCTTGGCGGCCTTGAGCCGCTCCACCCGCCGCAGGCATGCGGCCGGGCTCAGGTTCACACGTTTGGCCAACGCGACATTGCTGATGGAGGCGTCTTTCTGCAGGGCGCGGAGGATCGCTTTGTCTGTTCGATCCAGCTCGGGCGGCGGCGCGGTTGGTTTTGGCACTGCCTTGGCTCTTCCACGCAATTTTGTTGCCATAAATAGTAGTCATGCACAATTTCAGATACCAGCGTACCTGATTCTGCGTGCCATGATGCGTCAACTGGCCAATCTTCACAACCCTGTTTCGTGCGTTGTTCCCTAGCATGGAGGTACCCGATTCCCTCTCCCTTCACCCATCTGAACCGGAGCAACGCACATGAACCTGCAACGCTTTCCCCGTCACCCGCTCACCTTTGGGCCGACACCCATTCAAGCGTTGCCGCGCCTGTCTGCCCAGTTGGGCGGCAAGGTGGAGATCTACGCCAAGCGGGAGGACTGCAACAGCGGCCTGGCCTTTGGCGGCAACAAGACACGCAAGCTGGAGTACCTGATTCCAGAGGCGCTGGCGCAGGGCTGCGACACGCTGGTCACCATTGGCGGCATCCAGTCGAACCACACGCGGCAGGTGGCGGCGGTGGCGGCGCATCTGGGCATGCGCTGCGTGACGGTGCAGGAGAACTGGGTGAACTGGTTTGACGGCGCGTATGACCGCGTGGGCAACATCCAGATGTCACGCATCATGGGCGCGGATGTGCGGCTGGTGGATGCGGGCTTCGGCATCGAGTTCAAGGCGAGCTGGGAGCAGGCGCTGGAAGACGTGCGCCGCGCGGGCGGCAAGCCGTATGCGATTCCCGCCGGTGCGTCAGACCACCCGTTGGGCGGCCTGGGCTTTGTGGGCTTTGCGGAGGAAGTGCGCGAGCAGGAGAAGGCGCTCGGCTTCACCTTCGACTACATCATCGTGTGCTCGGTCACGGGCAGCACGCAGGCGGGCATGGTGGTGGGCTTTGCGGCGGATGGGCGTGCCGACCGCGTGATCGGCATTGATGCTTCCGCCAAGCCGGAGCAGACGCGTGAGCAGATCCTGCGCATTGCGCGCCAAACCGCCGACAAGGTGGACCTAGGCCGCGACATTACCGAGACCGATGTGGTGCTCGACACCCGTTACGCGTATCCGGAATACGGCGTGCCATCACAAGAGACGCTCGACGCCATCCGCCTGTGCGCCCGCGCCGAGGGCATGTTGACGGACCCGGTGTATGAGGGCAAATCAATGCAGGGCATGATCGATCTGATCCGCCGGGGTGACATTCCGGCGGGCTCACGCGTGCTGTATGCGCACCTGGGCGGCGTGCCCGCGCTGAACGGTTACAGCTTCCTGTTCCGTAACGGTTGACCTGCACGCACACAACTGCCGGGGTGGAGTGACGTCGATCAGGTTCACTCCGGAATGTCGGGCACGCGCAGCTGCTCGACCTCCGGCAGATCAAACCCAAAGTGGTCGGCAAGCAGCGTGCGCAACGCGGTGCGGTTGGCCAACTCGATCTTGTGCGATGTGCCCGCGCGCACGATCGTGACGTTGCGGTTCAAGACGGAGACGCGGCCGTCTTTGGTCAGCGCACGCAGCAAGATCTGATTGCGGAACGGTGATGCCGGATACGTTGCCGTGAAGTGGTTCCCCATTTCAAAATCGGCCGGCCCTTCCTCTTCCAACGTCGACACCCAAGCATCCACGGGCGGTTTGTCGCCCACTTGCGCGCGCAGGCTCCAGCGGTTTGCGTCGCGCACCATCCAATGGGTTTCCCTGTCGATCGTGGCCGGCGTGCCCTCCTTCAGCGGCACCGGCACGCGCGGCGCCAATGCACCAAACCCGGCGTCGACCACAAACGTGCCCTCTTCCAGCGGCACGGTCAGAAACATGTGCGTGCGGGCCATCTCCGTGCGGGGTCTCGATACCGTCACCCGCGCCAACTGGCGGACCGGCTGAAAACCGAGTTGCTCCAAGACCGCAGCAAGCAGCGTCGAATGCTCAAAGCAGTAGCCGCCACGGCGTGCACGCACGAGCTTGTTCTGGATGCTGTCGAGGTCGATACGGATGCCGCGCCCGAGCAGCACATCCAGGTTCTCAAATGGGATGTGCAGCATGTGGGCGCGCAGCAGCCCGGCCAACGTGTCGTAGCTTGGGCGAACATCGCCGCCCCATTGGATGCGGTTGAGATACGCGTCCAGATCGATGGAAGGTGTCACGTCCAACGTCCTTGCGAAATGACCGAAGCCACGACTATGCACGACCTTGCGAGCGGCGGCGGAATTGCTGTTCCGTCACCGTGCTGCCCCACTGCGACCCGTCTTCTTCCTGCGTGAGCACAAAGCCGAACGACTCATACAGGTGGCGCGCCGCATCCAAGCCCTTGAAGGTGTTCAGATAGGTTTCGTCGAAATGCGCATCGGCAAAGCGCATGGCGCGCGACATGAGTTCGCGCCCAACGCCAGTGCCGCGCAACGCATCATCGACGATGAACCACCGCAGGTGCGCGGCGCGGTAGTGCGGGTTGCCGTCCATCGCCAGCGAGGCCAGGCAGCGGCCGTTCTCCACGCATAGCCACAGCGCCTTGTTGTCATCAGGCAGCGCGGCCGCAAACGTAGCCAGCTCCGTTGCCACCCGGCGCTCGAAAAACACGCCAAACCCCCAGTGCTGCGCATAGAACCGGCCGTGCAGGCTGGCAATGTCGCCAATGCAACCGGGGACGTAGCCTTGCACGATCTGGATGCCGCCGCCGGTGCCACTTCCGGTGCCGGCTTGCTGCGGCTTGTGATCGTTGTCATCCGCCAGCGCACTGACGTATTGCGACAGCGACGCGAGCAGCCGCTGTTGGTCCAACGGGGCGAGGTGGCGCAGCGCGTTCGATACCTGGCCAGACGCATAGGCGTCGATCTTGCGGCGCAACTGCTGGCCGGCGCGGGTCAGGTAAAGCTCGGAAGATCGGCCGTCGCCATCACACGCACGGCGCTCGACCAGCCCGTCGGATTCCAGCCGAGTGACCTGGCGGCTGGTGCTGGATTTGTCCAGCCGCAAGCGTTCGGCCAGATCGCGCGCCTGGATGCCGGGCGCGCCGGCAATCTCCAGGATGGCGTGCACGGCGGAGGGCGGTAGATCACTCTGCGCCAGCGTGCTGCGCATAAAACCGAGTTCACGCACCAGCCTGCGCGACACCTCGCGCAACTCGCTGATGGTTTGCTCGCGGGGCTTGGCGGGCGCTTCGATGAAATCCATGACAGCCTCGATTGGTTGCGCTGAACAACCAATATAGTTGCATGGAACAACTTCTTCAAGCCGCCCGCTTCTGCCCTGCGCTACGCGTGGTCTTCAGGCAAATGCTGCGCCGGTGCCATTCCCCATGCGGAACACCGATACCGCGCGCCGCAAGGTCGTTGCCTGCTCTTCGAGCGACTGCGCTGCCGCTGCCGCCTGCTCCACCAGCGCGGCGTTCTGCTGCGTGACTTCGTCCATCTGCACGACGGCCTGGTTGACTTGTTCGATGCCCCGGCTTTGCTCGGCAGACGCCGCGGCAATCTCGGTCACGATCTCCGACACGCGGCGGATGGCCTCCTTCACTTCGGCCATGGTCTCGCCCACTTCGGCAGCCTGTTGTGAGCCCGCCTGCACCACGGCAACGGAGGCGCCAATCAGGCCCTTGATCTCCTTGGCAGCCGAGGCCGAGCGTTGTGCGAGCGTGCGCACCTCGCTGGCGACCACGGCAAAGCCTCGGCCCTGCTCGCCGGCCCGTGCGGCTTCCACGGCGGCGTTGAGCGCCAGGATGTTGGTCTGGAAGGCGATGCCCTCGATCAACCCGGTGATCTCGGAAATCTTGCCCGAACTGGTGCTGATCTGGTCGATCGTGCCGACCATCGCCTGCACGGCCACGTTGCCGGCCTGTGCGATGGTGCTGGCGTTGGAGGCCAGCGCATCGGCCTGGGCGGCGTTCTCTGCGTTCTGCTTCACGGTCTCGGTCAACTGGGTCATGCTCGACGCGGTTTCTTCCAGCGATGCGGCCTGCTGTTCCGTGCGTGAGGACAAGTCGATATTGCCGGCGGCAATCTCCTTGGACGCCACCGTCACCGATTCGGCCGAAACCTTGATGCCGCGCACCGTTTCGGTCAGTTGCTCATCCATCTTGCGCAACGCGACCAGCAGTTCGCCAAACTCGCCCTGCGTGTCGACAACGATGCCGTTCTCCAGCTTGCCACCGGCAATGTCGTTGGCCACGTTGACGGCGCGGCTGAGCGGGCGCGAGATCGCCCGCAGCAAGTACCAGCACATGCCCACACCCACTGCAAACCCTGCGCACACCAGCACGATGGCCCAGACAAGAATCCGGTGGTACGTGGCATCGCTATCGGCCGCAAAATCCTTGGCCTGCGCCACGTTGATGGCGATGTCTTGCTCGATCAGGTCGCCCATTTCTATGTTTGCAGCGGATTGGCGGTCGGTGATCTGGACCACCGCGTCAGCGTGACCCGCTTGCAGCGCGCTCACCGCGTCGTTCACGTTCGCATTGAACTGCGGCAGCGCCTCATTGAACTTGTTCGCAATGCGACGCTCTTCCTCGCTGGTGATGCTGGCGGGGAAGTATTTCTTCCAGCTGCTGTTGATCTTGTCCATGTCCTTACGGAGCGCTTCAACAAACGCTCGCACTTGGGCCGGATCGTCCTTGACCAACTGCGCACGACGTAACTGCAGACGTGCATCGAGCTGCGCCGCGCGCAACTCCCCCAACTGCACAATCGGCAGCGTGTTGCCGGTGTAGGCGTCGGCCATATTGCTGTTGAGCCGAATCAAGCCCATGACACCAAACACGCCCGTGGCGAGCAGCAATGCCAAGCAAAGACCGAAGGCCGCCAAAAGTTTGAACCGTACCGAATGCACCATTGAGCCCATGTTTTCCCCCGACCGTTGCCCAGTGATAAATATTCCGCATGTGAGACATGCCTAAAGCGCATATCGGCGCGCGACTGGTCCGCTGAAGAGGATTTTTGCGTTTCTCTGGGTGCAAAGGCACCTCACACAGACAATGCTTGGATGTGGTGCATTGGAACCGGCGGGCGCGCCACAATAACGCACCCACATGCTCCAATTTGGAGCGTTGGTACGGTGCTAATGCGATGCATCAGCCTGGCGATACCGTTGCATGCTGGGCGTGCCCGATAACAGCCGGGGCAGCGGCATCGTTGGCCGGTTTGGCAGCCTGCCGTGCCGAGCGATTACCGCCCAACGGCGGCACAGCCGCCCCACGCTGGCTACGTCCCGGCACGCGCTGCATGAGGCAGAACACACCCACCGCACTGCCGCTGATGCGTCCCACCCCACCGGTCAGCATCGTGCAGCCCACACAACGCCCCAGGCTGTCGCCCACAAAAATCGCAGAACCATATCGAAAAAGCTTCGTTCCCCCGGCAACGCTGGCTTTTTAGACTGGGCGAACTTGTTATGACGAGTTCGTACCCAGATGACGACGTCCCCACCCTCCACCCGCCTGCACGCGCCGCCGCTCTATGAACGGATCAAGGGCGCGCTGCGTGAGGCCATCCTTAGCGGGCAAGCCGCGCCCGATACGCTGCTGCCATCCGAAGCCGCCCTGTGCGAGCAGTTTGGCGCCAGCCGCATCACCGTGCGCCAGGCCCTGGCGGATCTGCAGAACGAAGGGCTGATCTTCCGCCGCCATGGCAAGGGCACCTTTGTCAGCGCGCCGAAGGCGTTCCAGAACGTGACGGCGCTGCAGGGCTTTGCGGAAGCGATGTCCGCGCAAGGGCACAACATCCACAACCGCGTACTGCGGTTGGAGACGGTGCCCGCGCCGATGGATGTAGCGCAGGCGCTGCAGCTTGCACCCGGCACACCCGTCACCGAATTGCATCGCGTGCGATTGCTGGACCGCGCGGCGGTATCGCTGGAAGTGACGTGGCTGCCGGAGGCACTTGGGCGCGTGGTGGCCCGTGCAGATCTGGCAACGCGCGACGTGTTTCTTGTGCTGGAGCAGGACGCAGGCGTGCCGCTGGGCCACGCCACGCTGGCCATTGATGCGGCGCTGGCGGATCACGCAACCGCGGCGGCACTCGACGTGGGTGCAGCCGCGCCCATCCTGCGCGTGGAGCGGCTGACGCACGACGCGCATGGCAAACCCATCGACTTTGAGCGCCTCTACTTTCGCGGTGACACCTTCCAGTACCGGCTACGGCTGGACCGGCACGTGGCCGCATCGGCGCAAACCATCTTCCCCTCGCAAGGCACCGTATGAACACGCAGGAACTGGAGTACGACCTCGTCATCGTGGGCGGCGGCACCGCCGGCCCCATGGCGGCGATCAAGGCAAAAGAGCGCAACCCCGCGCTGCGCGTGCTGCTGATCGACAAGGCGCACGTCAAGCGCAGCGGCGCCATCTCGATGGGCATGGACGGGCTGAACAACGCGGTCATTCCCGGCCACGCCACGCCCGAGCAATACACGCGCGAGATCACGCTGGCCAATGACGGCATCGTCGATCAATCCGCGGTGTATGCCTACGCGCAGCACAGCTTTGCCACCATCGAGCAACTCGACCGCTGGGGCGTGAAGTTCGAGAAGGATGAGACCGGCGACTACGCCGTCAAGAAGGTGCACCACATGGGCAGTTACGTGCTGCCCATGCCCGAGGGGCACGACATCAAGAAGGTGTTGTATCGGCAGCTCAAGCGTGCGCGGGTGGAAATCACCAACCGCATCGTCGTCACGCGTGTGCTGACGGATGCCGATGGCGCAGCGTGCGGTGTGCTCGGTTTTGATTGCCGCACGGCAGACTTCCTCGTGGTGCGCGCGAAGGCCGTGGTGTTGAGCTGCGGTGCGGCCGGGCGGCTCGGGCTGCCCGCATCGGGCTACCTGATGGGCACATACGAGAACCCCACCAACGCGGGCGATGGCTATGCGATGGCGTACCACGCCGGTGCAGAACTCGCCAACCTGGAATGCTTCCAGATCAACCCGCTCATCAAGGATTACAACGGCCCAGCCTGCGCCTACGTGACCGGCCCACTGGGCGGCTTCACCGCCAACGCGCGCGGCGAGTGCTTCATCCAGTGCGACTACTGGAGCGGTCAGATGATGTGGGAGTTCTATCAGGAGTTGCAGGGCGGCAAGGGGCCGGTCTTCCTCAAGCTCGACCACCTGGCGGAAGAAATCATCCAGACCATCGAGACCATCCTGCACACCAACGAGCGCCCGAGCCGCGGCCGCTTCCACGCCGGGCGCGGCACGGACTACCGCACGCAGATGGTGGAGATGCACATCTCGGAAATCGGCTTCTGCAGCGGGCACAGCGCATCGGGTGTGTATGTGAATGCGCGCGCAGAGACGACGGTGCCTGGTCTCTACTCCGCCGGTGACATGGCCGCCGTGCCGCACAACTACATGCTGGGCGCGTTCACCTACGGCTGGTTTGCGGGGCAGAACGCGGCGGACTACATCGCCGGCCGGCCAGGCGACGTGCGTGTCGACGACGAGCAGATCGCCCGCGAGCGCGCGCGCATCTTCGCGCCGCTGCAACGCGAACACGGACTCGCCCCGGCCCAGGTGGAATACAAGCTGCGCCGCATGGTGAACGACTACCTGCAGCCGCCCAAGGTCACCCGCAAGATGGAAATCGGCCTGCGCCGCTTCGACGAGATTGCCGAAGACATCACGCACCTGCACGCACGCAACCCGCACGAACTGATGCGCGCCATGGAAGTCAGCTTCATCCGCGACTGCGCAGAGATGGCCGCACGTGCCTCGCTCTTCCGCACGGAAAGCCGTTGGGGCCTGTACCACCACCGCGTGGACTATCCCGGGCGCGACGACGCCAACTGGTTCTGCCACACGCGCCTCTACAAAGATGCGCACGGCGCCATGACCAGTCGCAAGCAGGCCGTTGAGCCCTACGTCATCCCCGTCGACGTGCGCGGCACCGATTCCTACGCGCACCTGCGCATCCCCCAGGCAGCCTGATCATGTCTCACGCCCCACTCTCGTTTCATACGCCTCACGACATCACCTCGCGCAGCAGCGCGCCCGTCACCATTGACGAAGCCAAGTGCATTGCC
This sequence comes from Ralstonia sp. AU12-08, assembly GCF_000442475.1. Taxonomy (NCBI): domain Bacteria; kingdom Pseudomonadati; phylum Pseudomonadota; class Betaproteobacteria; order Burkholderiales; family Burkholderiaceae; genus Ralstonia; species Ralstonia sp. AU12-08. The sequence goes on from NZ_ASZV01000003.1 coordinate 263,517, forward strand.
GACAAGGGCTGCACGGTGTGCGTGGATGTCTGCCCGCTCGACCTGCTCGCCATTGATCTCACCAAGGGCAAGGCGTTCATGCAGTTTGACGAATGCTGGTACTGCATGCCCTGCGAACAGGACTGCCCGACCGGCGCGGTAAAGGTCGACATTCCCTATCTGCTGCGTTGAGGTGGCGATGACGACAACAATCCTGGCGCGCCTGCGCGACGCTGATGCCGCCACACGACGCGTCGCCCTCTTGCAGCTTGCCGATGAGGAAGACGCCGATGCGCTGCCCGACGTGATTGCCCTGCTTGCGGATGACCCAGCGCCCGAGGTTCGGCTGGAAGCCGCGCGCATCCTCTCGACTTGGGAACAGCCCGACACCGTGGCCGCACTCGCGCGTGCATTGGAAGACGTTGATGCCGCTGTGCGTGATGCGGCAGCGCTCGGCCTGGGTGAACTGAAGTCGCCCGACTCTGCGCCCGCACTGCTGCCCTACGTCGACCATGCGAGTGGCTTCGTGCGCGCAGCCGCCCTGCGTGGCTTGCGAGAACTGCGCGTGCCTGAGAGCGAGGCGCCCGCACTGCATGCCTTGCAGGACGCTGATGCCACTGTGCGCCGCGAAGCGGTGGCCGTGCTCGGTTGGCGCAAGCATGCGGCCGCGCTCCCTGCCCTGGCAGAACGCGCCCGCCATGATGACGACGCGCAAGTGCGACGCGCAGCTGCAGGTGCGCTTGGCCTTGCGACGGATGCATCCGTGCTACCCGCGCTGCTCGATGCGCTGCGCGACACCACCTGGCGCGTGCGAGAGGAAAGCGCCAGCACGCTCGGCAAGTTGCGCGCGCTGGCTCCCGAGGCGCACGTCACGCAAGCCTTGGCCGATGCGCTGGCGGATGACTACTGGCAAGTCCGTCTGCAAGCCGCTCGCGCACTTGGCCGTTGGCGCGCTGCGCATGCCGTTGATGCACTCGCCACGCTGTTCGCTCACCCCATCAGCAATCTGCGCAAGGAAGCGGCGTTGGCGCTGGGTGAGATCGGCGAAGCCGCTGCCCTGCCCGCCCTGCGCAACGCAGAAAGCGATGGGGACCCGGAAGTCGTTAAGGCCGTGCGGATTGCGCTGGCACAGATCGAGGGTGCCCGTGCAGCCACCTGAGCGCATCGACAACGACATCGCAAAGGGCGCATTGCGGCTGCATTGGAAAGAGGCAGCCATCACGCTCGACCACGTTGCGTTGCGTGAAGCCTGCCGATGTGCCGAATGCCAGTTCAAGCGCCATCACGGCACGTCGATCAGCGCGCCGGCCGATGTGCGCATCACCGCCATTGCGCCTGTGGGTTACGGCGTGCAACTGGTCTTCAACGATGGGCATGCGCGCGGCATCTATCCATGGGCCTACTTGGTCGAGTTGACTGCCACGGCAATAGGCTGACGCAGCTGCGCCTATGCACATGCAATCTTGTTCGTTCCTTCGCGCACGTGCGGTCCGTAGCATCGACCGCACAACACCCAACTCGCTGGAGGAATCATGCAAACCCAATCGCCTCATACCATCCCATCGTCTGGCCGACGACGCTGGCTTGCCGCGCTGCTGGGTGCCGGCCTTGCGCTGAGCGCGGGCCTCACCCAAGCCGCCGACCCGGCCGGCACGGTACGCATCGGTTTTCAGAAGGCAGGGCTGCTGGCCGTGCTCAAAGCGCAGGGCTCGCTCGACAAACCACTGGGAGACCTCGGCTACAAGGTCGAGTGGAAGGAATTCCCCGCCGGGCCGCAACTGCTGGAGGCACTGAACACGGGTAGCATCGACTTCGGCTATACCGGTGCGCCGCCGGCCGTGTTTGCGCAGGCGGCAGGTGCACGCCTCGTCTACGTGGGTGCAGAGCCCGGCGGCAAGACCAACGAGGCGCTGTTCGTGCTCGACGGCTCGCCCGCGCACAGCGTGGCCGACCTGAAGGGCAAGCGCATTGCGCTGCAGAAGGGCTCCAGCTCGCACTACCTGCTGGTGCAGTTGCTCAAGCGCGCCAACCTGACGGTGCAGGATGTGCAGCCGATCTACCTGCCGCCCGCCGAGGCACGTGCCGCCTTCGAGAGCGGCGCCGTCGATGCGTGGGTCGTGTGGGACCCGTACTACGCGCTGGCGCAGAAAGCGCTGAAGACGCGCACGCTGGGCGATTTCAGCGAGGTGCCGACCTCCAACTTCTACGAGGCCACGCCGGAGTTTGTGAAAGCGCATCCGCGCGCGGTGAATGCCATCCTGGCGCAGTTGCGCATCTCGGGCCTGTGGGTGAATCAGCACCCGCAGGAGACGGCGGCGCTGCTGGCGCCCAAGCTCGGTATTGAACAACCCGTGGTGGAAACTTGGCTGCGGCGCGTGCCTTACGGCGTAACGCCCATCACGCCGGAAATCGTGGCGTCACAGCAGCAGATTGCCGACCTGTTCCTGCAGCAGAAGCTGATTCCCAAAGCCGTGAATGTGCAGAGTGCGGTCTGGCAAGCGAGCTTCCCGGTTGCGGGGTTGTAAGCCGGTTGCCGGATGCAGTGCTAAGGTGCGGCACAAACACATGAACGGAGCCGCACCGTGGCCTCGAGAATTCCGCTTCTGGCAACGCTCTTCGCGCTGTGCATGGCTGGCACGGCCTGCGCGGCAGACGTCACCGTTCTGAGCGCGGGCGCGTTCCGGCCTGTGCTCGATGCGTTGGCGCCTTCGCTGGAACGCACGGGCGATCTCCACCTGATCATCTCCAACGGCACGGCGGGCGAACTGGCCAAGCGCATCCAGGGCGGCGAGGCTTTCGACGTGGCCATCCTGCCGGAGCCCTTGGCGAAAACGCTCAGTGCGTCGAGCAATCTGGCACCGACGCTCAGCAACGTGGCGCGCGTCGGCATTGGCGTTGCCGTGCCCGAGGGCGCGCCCAAGCCGGATATCTCGACGGTCGATGAGTTCAAGCAGACTTTGCTGGCGGCACCATCGGTGGCGTATCTGGACCCGGCGGCGGGCGGGTCGTCGGGCATCTATCTATCGAAGCTGTTTGAGACGCTGGGCATTGCGCAGGCGATTGCGCCGAAGGCGGTGCTGGTTCACGGCGGGCTGGTGGGCGCCCGGCTCGTCGATGGCAAAGCGGCGCTGGCCGTGCATCAAGTCAGCGAATTGCTCGCGGTGCCGCACATCCAGTACGTCGGACCGTTGCCTGCAGCCATTCAGAACTACACGGTGTATGCCGCCGGCGTGAGTGCCCATGTGAAGAACCTTGCGGGTGCGCAGGCATTGCTACAGGCGCTGCACAGTGAGGCGGCTGCCGCCCTACTCGAGCGCAAAGGCATGGAGCCGGCCGCAGCGCAGTGAGCGCAGGCGGCCAGCGCACTCACATCAGAAGTTGCCGAAGCGGCCAATCCAAGCCGCAGCGCCCTTGGTGTGTCCCTTGAGGGCGGCATCCAGCTCGGTGCGGGTGAGCCCGCTGGGCAGCGCGTCGGGCGCCAAGTCGGTGGCGATCAGCAGGAAGATGTAATGGTGCATGCCCGAGCCCTTGGGAGGGCACGGCCCCAGGTAGGCTGGGTCGCCAAAGGTATTCTGGCCCATGCGCAGGGCATCGCTTGTAGCGGCGCCTTCGCGCAACTCGGTCTGCGTGGCGGGAATGCCGTAGGTCAACCAATGGTTCGCACCTTGGCCGAGTTGGCCCTGCGGATCACTCACGATCAACGCCAGACTCTTGGTGCCGGCCGGCAGGTTGGACCAGCTCAGCGCCGGCGAGATGTTCTCGCCCGTGCAATTCTGGTTGGCGGGGTTCTTGCCGGCGTACTTGCGGTCGATGACGCCGTTGTCGGCAAACGCGGACGACTGAAGGGTGAAGGCGTTGGTCTCGGCATGCGCAGCAGGCGCGGCCGACAGGCATGCAAACAAAAACAGCCCGGCGCTGAGCGGCGCGCGGAGCATACGTAGTGCCACGATGGATCTCCTTGAGAGGTTTGTTCTCCGAAAAGCGCCAAGACGATACGCCAACACCCGCGACACGCCTACCGCGCGCGACACATCATCACAGGTAGCGCACGCAGCGTACCGTCAGAGTCCCGTGCGACAATAACCGCCCTCCGGCGAAGCTCTCGCCCTCGCAGCTTTTGCCTCACCTGACCATAGGAGACCCGGGCGCATGTTCGGCGACATCACGCGTTTTCTGCTCGACACGATCTTCTCGCTCTTTGGCGCCGCGCTGTTGATACGCGCCTGGACGCAGGCGGTGCGGCTGTCACCGCGCAATCCGCTGTCGCAGGCCATCTTTCAACTGACGGGCTGGCTGGTGCATCCGCTGCGCCGGGTGATTCCGGCCACGGGCTACATCGATTGGTCATCGCTGGTGGCAGCCTATGCCACCGCGCTCGTGTATCTGTTCCTGCTGCTGGCCTCCGTGGGCGTGAGCCCGATGGCGCTCCTGCCATGGGGCTTTGTGGCAGCGCTGTTCACCGTGCTCAAGTGGGCGTTCAACGTGCTGGTATGGGTGACCATTGCGTCGGCCATCCTGTCGTGGATGGGCCCGGCATCGCCCATGGGCGCGGTGCTCAATACGCTGGTTGACCCGCTGCTGCGCCCGATCCGCCGCGTGGTGCCGCCGCTGGGCGGGCGGCTGGATCTCTCTCCGCTGATCCTGCTTGTGATTGCGCAGGTGCTGGTGATCGCGCTGTCGCACCTGTCCCTTTCGCCGCTGTTCATGTGAAAACCTATTCACAATCCTACTGCGCAGCCCGATCTTGGCCCTGCGATGCTCACCGTACACATGTACGGTTGCGCTTCTCGGGTCAACCTCGAGCCGCTCGCTACGGATCGTGAACAGGTTCTGAGCGCGGCACGCGCCTTGCTCGACTGAAGGTGCCAGCGCACGCACTGCGCCGGCCCTATCAGGAGAGCACACATGAACACCTGGAAAACGGCGCTGATTTGCGTGATTGCGGCACTGGCCCCGGCATTGGCGGCATGCACCGTAGGCGGTGCAGTGGCGGGCGGCGTAGCAGGCCATGAGCTGACACACAGCCCGGCCGGCACGATCGGCGGCGCAGTGGCCGGCGGTGTGATCGGCCACGAGCTGAGCAAGTAGCCGGTCCCGCCCATCCCTTCTCTCTTCAGGTTTGCGCGAACAGCGCGCGATATGCGCTGGGCGAGGTGTGATACGTCCGGCTGAAATGCTGGCGCAACGACACCGCACTGCCGAAGCCTGCCAGTTGTGCAATCGCTTCCACCGGCTGGCGTGTGGTCTCCAGCATGCGCTGCGCATAGGCCAGGCGCTGGCCGAGCAGCCATTGGCCGACGGTCGCGCCAGTCAGCTCACGAAAGCGTCGCGTGAAATTGCGTCGGCTCATCGCGGCGCGTTCAGCCAGCGAATCCAGCGTGTGCGGCTCAGCCAGGTTGGCAACGGCCCAGTTCAGCAGATCGGATAAGCGATCACCGCCCGGTGCATCGTGCAGCGGTTGCTCAATGTATTGCGCCTGCCCGCCCTGCCGATGCGGCGCCACCACCAGCCGCCGCGCAATGCGGTTGGCCACCTCTGCACCATGCCAGCGGCGCACGAGATGCAGGCAGCAATCCAGCCCCGCAGCCGTACCGGCAGATGTCACCAGCCGGCCTGCATCGGCATCCAGATACAGCACATCGGGTACAAGCTTCACGCGCGGATAACGCTGCGAGAACGCCTCGACCGCGCTCCAGTGCGTGGTCGCCTCGCGGCCGTCAAGCACGCCGGCCTCCGCCAGCACGAACGCCCCCAGGCATAGGCCGACCACCGTGGCGCCCCGCTCATACGCAGCGCGCACGGCGTTCACCATGGGTGCGGGCGGGCGCTCGTCTGTGTCGCGCCATGACGGCACGATCAGCACGTCAGCGCGGGCCGCATCTTCCAGCGTCAGGTCAGTCTGTACAGCAAATCCAGCCGTGGTGCGCAGGCCGCCTTTCCTGGTCGGCTCACCCGCGCAGATGCGCAGGTTGTAGGCGGGCAGCCCCGCCCAGATGCGGTCTTCGAATACCAGGCACGGCACGGAGAGGTGAAACGGACTGATGTCGTTGAAGGCCAGAACGGCAATTTCCCGGGGTTGCATGGCGTATCCATTCGCTTTGGCCCAATTTCATCGATGAATGTCTTCCGGGCCACTGTCGGGAAGGATAGCCATGCACGAAGATGCTGTCCACGGGCACAACACAACGCCCCAGACAGCAAATCCCGAAATCCACTCCGAGGAGTCCGCCATGACCGCAAACGCCACCCCCAAGCGCGCCCTGATCGTCATCGATGTGCAGAACGAGTACTTCACCGGCGGCCTGCCGATCGAGTACCCGAACCCGCAGCAAACTGTCGCCAATATCGGCGTTGCCATGGATACGGCGCGTGAGGCCGGCATTCCGGTGATCGTCGTACAGCAGACCTCGCCCGCCAGCTCGCCGCTGTTTGCCATTGACACGGACGGCTGGCAACTGCACCCGGTGGTGGCCTCGCGTCCGCACGACCACTACGTGAGCAAGACGCTGCCGAGTGCATACCCGGAAACCGATCTGGCGCAATGGCTGCAAACCAACGGCATCGACACATTGACCGTGGTCGGCTACATGACGCACAACTGCGATGCCTCCACCATCAACCATGCGCTACACAACGGCACGGCAGTGGAGTTCTTGCACGATGCCTCGGGGTCGGTGCCGTATCAGAACCAGGCCGGCTTTGCGAGTGCCGAAGAGATCCATCGCGTATTCAGCGTGGTGCTGCAATCGCGCTTTGCGGCGGTGATGTCGACCCAGGATTGGGTGCAGAGCGTGAAGACCGGTGCGGTGCCGGTGCGCGACAACATCTACAAGTCCAATCAGCGGGCGCGTGGTCTGCTGAAGGATGATGTGGCGCAGAAGGCAGCCTGATCGCGCGACGTTGTCGACAGAATAAACACCTCGCCTTGCGCGGGGTGTTCGCGCTCAGCCGGCCACACCCTCTTCGGCCGGCAGAAACCCCCGGAAAGAGACTTCGACCTGCTCCACCATCGACGCCGAGGTGGCTTCGCGCAGGGCTGCCATCAGCGCCTCGAATGCGCCTTCCACAGACGCGCGGTCGGTGGCCTCGACCAGGCGCTGGCGGATCGGATGCTCGGCCGAGCTGAACGTGCGCGCCGCAATGTCCATGAGGTACATGCGTGCCGCAGCCAGCGATCGCTTGCGATTGGGCGCGGCGGGCTTGGGCGGCTCGGGCTGGGGTTCGGCAACCGGAACCAAGGCAGGCTCACCTGCAACATCGGCCGCAATTTGAATGAAACCCGCCTGCAGCAGTTCGAGCACGGCCTGCGCTTGCAGACCCAGTTGGCTCGCACGCACGGCAAGATCCTCGCCCGTGGCCTGGCCGTCCACCATGATGAGCAACGCGCGGCTTGAGCGGCTGAGCGCGCCGTTGCGCGTGGCGATCTCACGGCGCCCCGCGTCTGTCTTTTCGAATCGTGCTGATAGCGCTTGCATGGTTTCCCCCCGTTTTTTCTCTTCCTCCTCCGAAGATTGGGCACAACCTAAGGCGCTTTATTTGCAGAACCGTGAAACTGCGCAGCGTGCACGGTGAAATCGTTAAGCAAACGCTTGCGCTCAGATTGGTGTCGCCAAAGCAAAACACCCCGCCTGAAGCGGGGTGTTGCGTGGTTGCGGGTTGCGTTACTCAGTGCGCTGCAGCGGCGCCGCTCATCACCTCATGCGAACCACGGATGCCGTTGAACCATGCGTTGAGCACCACTGCCACCAGCGTGCCCAGGACGATGCCGCTGTGGGTAATCGGGTGCGTCCATTCCGGGAAGTGGTGGAAGAAGGTCGGCGCCAGCGTCGGCACCATGCCAAAGCCCACCGACACGGCGATGATCAGCAGGTTATGGCGCTGGTTCTGGAAATCCACCATGCCCAGCATGCGGATACCGGCCGCGGCCACCATGCCGAACATCACCAGCCCCGCGCCACCCAGCACGTACTGCGGCACGGATGCCACCACGTACGACAGCTTCGGAAAGAGCCCCAGCACGATCAGCAGCACACCGCCCGCTGCCGCCACGTAGCGCGAACGCACGCCCGTGATCGACACCAGCCCGATGTTCTGCGAGAACGACGTATGCGGGAACGTGTTGAACACACCGGCCACCACCGTCGCCAGACCGTCAGCGCGCAGGCCGTTGGTCAGCTCGTTGCGCGAGATGGGCTTGCCCACCACGTGCGACAGCGCGAGGAACATGCCGGTTGATTCCACCAGCGTGATCAAGATCACGATGCACATCGAAATGATGGCCGACAGTTCGAACTTGGGCATGCCGAAGTGGAACGGCGTCACCAGCGTCATCAGCGGCGCGGCGCTGGCATCGGCCAGCGACACCTTGCCGAAAGCGGCGGCCACCAGCGTACCCGCCACGATGCCCAGCAGCACAGCGATATTGCACAGCAGCGCGTTACCGAACTTGGTCAGCAGCAGGATCGTCACCAGCACCAGCGCGGCAATCGCCAGGCCAAACGGGTCGCCAAAGGCCGGGTTCGGCACCATGTGTTTCACACCGTCCACCACCTGCGGAATCATCTGCTGGCCACCGGCGGCCCAGTTGATGCCCACGCTCAGCAGCGAAAAGCCGATCAGCATGATGACCGTGCCCGTCACCACACGCGGGAACAGGCCCAGCAGCCGCCCCATCAGCGGTGCAATGGCAATGCCGAACACACCCGAGACGATGGATGCTCCAAAGATGCCGGGCAGCCCCATGCCGGGTTCCACACCGATGGCGATCATCGGTGCCACGGCGGCAAACGTCACCCCCATCATCACCGGCAGCCGGATCCCGAAGATCAGGAAGCCGAGCGACTGGATGAGCGTGCCGATACCGGCTGCAAACAGGTCGCAATTGACGAGATACGAAAGATCGCTCTTCGACAGGCCGAGCGCATTGCCGACAATCAGCGGCACCGCAATCGCACCGGCATACATCACCAGCAGGTGCTGCAAGCCGAGTGCAAACAGGCGCGGCAGCGGCAGGCGTTCGTTGACAGGATCGACGCAGGTCGAGGACGACGGCGAGGGAAGGCCGGGGGATTGGCGCATTGTCTTGTCTCCTGGGGCCACTCCCGTGTACGTGCCGGGAGCGTGCCTGGTGTGCATCGAGCGGACCGGGCACGGGCCCCGTCTGCCGACATTTGCGCGACGTGATGTCGCACATTTGCCGGCATCTTGGAGCGCGCTCCGGCTTATGTCAACAATTGCTATCGTCTTTTGTGTACATATTTTGCGTTCCGAAATGCGAGTGCGCTTCGAACATCGCCACACCCTGGTAGGTCACGCCGGAGTCGAATCGCTGGCGGTACAGGATGGCGCATCGCAGCATGCCGTTGTCGGCCACCACGGGCGTGAGATCATAGGTGCCGCGCCCAAACGGGCTACCACCGTGGCAGGTGGCGCCAATATCGGGCTGGTAGTGCCGGATCAGCAGCGTCGCGCGCAGCCCGCTGGCTTGCACTTCCAGGCTGCCGATCAGACGCAGGGTGCCGCCCTGCCAAACCATGTCCAACGTGCCGCTCACGCAGCCTACGGGCCCGCATCCGCCAACCACGGTGGGCGTTGTAAACACGCCGCGACACCCGAGCGCCGTCTGCTGGCGCAGGGTCAGGTCGGCCTGATCGATCACGGCGTAGTGGTAGTCCCCGGCGTTGCCGCCCACCGCTAACGTTTGCGCGCCCATGCGCACGGTGCCGCGCGTCCAGCGCCCGTGCATGTAACCGCGGTGGTGATGGAGATCCGCCAGCTCGGCGGTGTCGCCAATCAGCTGGTAGTCGTTGATGCCGATGATGGCACCCGAACGCAGTTGCGCCAGCCGAGCAGCGCTACCGCTGACCTGCCGCGCCCCGTTGCCCAGCATGAAGCGGGGTGGCGCACTACGATGGGCAGGCAATGACTCTGTGGCAAACGTGACAACCCGGGCGTCGGGCAGAAGAACAGCCTGCCCACTCGCCGCCGGTTTCTGACAACCTGTCAAATTGTTGGCGGTCCCCTTTTTTTATGCGCATCGTGCGCATCCGTAACATCGGTTTGCCCAGCCAAGTGATGAGATGAATCCATTGTGGTCCTTGAGGAAGGTTGAACTGCCGCGACTCCGTAGCGGAATGTGCTGCGCAGCGCGCCTCAGCGAGGCGGATTCAGCCTAGGCAGTGGCTCACCCAAAGTTCAAGAAACAACACAACTTCATATTCCTTGATATTCAAACGGGCTCCCTCAACTGCGGGACTCGTCCATCCCCAGCGATGCCATGAAGAACCCTCACTATGATCCGGCCAAGCCTCACCACACGCCGGATGGCTTCCGCAACCGCTATCCCCATCCGCGCCCCGGCGGGGATTTCTGGAAATGGCAACGCGAGCGCCGCAAGTCAGGGCTCCCCAAACCGCCCACACTGGACCTCGCCTGCATTGCCCCCAACCTGAGCGCGGTACACCAGCCGCCTGACGTGCCGCAGCTCACCTGGATCGGCCATGAAACGCTGCTGCTGCAGATTGACGGGCTCAACGTGCTGACAGACCCGGTGTTCTCCAAGCGCGCCTCACCGCTGCCGTTTGCCGGCCCGCGCCGCCACCAGCCGCCGGGCCTGTCGCTCAAGCAGTTGCCGCATATCGACCTGGTGCTGATCTCGCACAACCACTACGACCATCTGGACCGTGCCAGCGTGCGTGCGCTGATGCGTCAGCCGGGCGGCGCACCGATGTTTTTCGTGCCGCTGGGCATCGACCACTGGTTTGCGCGCAACGTGCGCGGCACGCGCCTATCAGGTGACAAGCCCAACGTGCGCGCCTTCGACTGGGACGATGAAGCACACTTCGGCCCCTTCACCGCGCACTTCTGCGCCGTGCAGCATTGGTCCGCACGTGGCCTGTACGACCGCAACCAGACGCTATGGGGCAGTTGGGCACTGCTGCATCCGCGCCTGCGCTTCTGGTTCTCGGGCGATCTGGGGTATTCGCAAGACACGCGCGACATCGGCACACGCTTCGGCCACTTTGATGTGGCGGCGATTGCCGTGGGCGCGTACGAGCCACGCTGGTTCATGAAGGCCCAGCACATCGACCCGACCGAGGCGGTGCAGGTCATGCAGGACATCGGTGCGCGGCAGGCGGTGGGCATCCACTGGGGCACGTTCGCGCTGACGGACGAACCGTTGGACCAGCCCATCGCCGATCTGGCCAACGCATTGAAGGTTGCCGACGTGCCCGCAGAACGCTTCGTCCTCTTCAAGCATGGCGAGACGCGCGTATGGGATGCAGCGGCCCAACGCCTTGTCACCGCATTACCCAAAGAAAAAGCGCGGCCGCGAGATGACTCGCTGGCCGCGCAATAAGACTTTGGCAGGGAAAGCTCGGAACTACGCCGGCATCAGGTCGGCGTCGGCAGCCATGCACGATCACGCAGACGAGCGCGGATGCGTGCGATGGCCTGGCTGTGGATCTGGCACACGCGCGATTCCGACACGCCCATCACGGCGCCGATTTCGCGCAGGTTCAGATCCTGCTCGTAGTAGAGGCTCATCATGAGCTTCTCACGCTCGGGCAGGCCTTCGATGGCGGCCACCACCGATTCGCGCAAGTCGTGGTCCAGCAACTGGTCCAGCGGCGTCAAATCGTTCTCGGCGGCGCGGTTCTCGATGAAGGCGTCGGCGTCTTCGCGGTCGAAATCTTCGTAGTACAGCAGCTGGCTGCCTTGCAGGTCGACCAGTTGCTTCTGGTAGTCGGCCAGCGACATATTCAGCGCAGCGGCAATTTCCGTTTCCGTGGGCGCGCGGCCCTTCTGCTGCTGCAGCTTCTGGATCGCCTGCTCGATCGTGCGGGCGCTGCGGCGCAGGCCGCGCGGCAGCCAATCGGAGCCACGCAGCTCGTCCAGGATCGCGCCGCGAATGCGCTGGGCCGCGTAGAACTCGAACTGCACGCCCTGTGTTTCTTCATAGCGCGACAGTGCATCGAGCAAACCCATCATGCCGGCCTGGATCAGATCGTCGAGTTCGACGCTGGCCGGCAGCTTCACCATCATCTGGTTGGCAATGCGGCGTACCAGCGGTGCATACGTCGCCATCTCGTCGGACTTGGTCTTGCGACCGGTTGCGGTGTACATATCCATGCCTGCCTTTGGCGCTTCGTTCATGGTGCGCCTCAATAAACCATCTCGGCCGCGCGCGCGGTAGCGCGGGGCGTCAGGATCGACGTTGTTTGTGCCGCCTCATGGGCCGCCGCATCCGGCGCAGCCTGAGTCGGTTCTTGCGCCGATACCGTCACCCGCGACGCCGCCGTGCTACCAGCGACATCAGCGGCCTGGGCCTCGGCGCTGGCCCAGCTCAGCATCTCTTCGGCAAGCTGGCGGAAGGCCATGGCCGAAGGCGATGCGGGAAACGCGCTCGCCACGGGCTTGCCGAGCGAGAGCGCCAGTTCTACGTGCCGGTCTTCCGGCAGATAACCGGCAAAGTCGATCCGGGTGTTCAGATACTGCCCCACCGTGTTGGCCAGGTTGCCGAACACGCGCACGGCGGAGTCGACCGAATGCGCACCGCACACCACAGTGCGGATGCCGGCGCCGCTACCTTGCAGCACAGCGGTTTTCTTGAGCAGCGTGTACGCGCTCTTGATGCCTTCCGGACCGTCGGTGAAGGTCAGCAGTACGTCATCGCAAGCCTCGGCCACGGTGGCGAGCGCGCGGGTACCGAAATGCGCGGCCACTAGCGTCACGTCCGCCTTGTCGTCGTACTGTTCGAGCATGCCCGCCACAGCCAGCATGGTCTGCGCGCTCACCACGGCGGCGTCGCGGCCCATGGCGGACAGCGCAATGCGCAGGTTGTCGACAAAGTCATCCACCTGCTCTTGCTCGCCGATCACCAGCACGCGGCGGCTGGCTGCCTGACCGAGCATGCGGCGCAGCCCGGCGGCTTGATCCTTGGCGAAAGGTGTGGTCATGCTCGCCCCCTTGTTCAGGCGAAATCGAAAGCGGCCAGGCCCGGTTCGCGGCTGCGTGCGGCGCCTTGCGCCACCAGCAGCGATTCATCTGAATCCAGCGCGAACGACGATTGCTCGGCACTTGCACGGAAGCTGCGGTGGATCAGCAGCTTCTTGTTCGGTACTGCAATGTCCTCCGGCACACGCTGGCCGTACGACACGTAGTGCAGCGGCAGGCGGCGGCGGATCATCACGTCCATGGCGTGGCCCACCGATGCAGCCTCGTCGATCTTGGTCAGAATGCAGCCGGCCAGGTTGGCATCGCGGTAGGCGCTCACCACTTCGTCGAGCGTCTTACCGTTGCTTGCCGCGTTCAGCAGCAGCAGGCGTTTGATCGACGGGCCCACGGCGTGCAGCATCGCCATCTGTTCAGACACCGCGCGATCGCGCTGGCTCATGCCGATGGTGTCGATCAGCACGACGTGTTTCTCACGCAGATCATTGAGCGCCAGGCTCAGGTCTTGCGCGTCTTTCACGGCATGCACCGAGACGCCCAGGATCTTGCCGTAGATGCGCAGCTGTTCGTGGCCGCCGATCCGGTAGCTGTCGGTCGACAGCAGTGCCACGCGCGACGCACCGTGGCGCAGCACGAAGCGCGCAGCCAGCTTGGCGGTGGTGGTGGTCTTGCCCACACCCGTCGGGCCCATCAGGGCAAACACGCCGCCCTGGTCGAGCAGGCTGTTTTCATCCGACACGGTGGTCAGGTTCTTTTCAATGGCGCGCTGCACGAAGTCCAGCGCACCTTCATACGTGTCGTGCTGCGGCATGTTCTCGAGCACGTAGCGTGTGAGCTGTGCCGAGAAACCCGCGTTCAGCATGGTCTGGAACAGGCGCGTGCGCACCGGATCGCCCAGCTTCACACCCAGCGAGGCCAGGCTCGACATGGCGTCGGTCAACGTGCTCTTGAGCGTTTCGATCTCGCCCACCATGCGGCGGGTCATGGCGTCGGTTTCCGCCTTGATGTCGGCCTTGATGGCCGAGCGCTGCAGGCTCACGTCTTCGCGCGGGGTGTCCGGTTTGGCCATCGAATCCTCCATGCGGACGAAGATGTCGGCCGGGTTGGCGCTCTCAACTTGCGGTTGCGGGCGGGCAATCTGCTGCTCGGCAGCGCGCGTAGCGCGTGCCTGGGCTTCCACACGCTCGGCAAACGAGCGCAGCGTGGTCGGCTGGTCATCCTGCTCACGCTGCGATTCACGGCGGGCGGCCGTGCGCTTGATCGGCTCGACGGGTTCGTCTTCCGGCACCACGGTGCGGCGGGCGATGAACTGGGCCGTGCTGGCCAGCGTCTGGGCGGCATCTTCGTTGGCGCGATCCAGCGACAGGCCTGCCAGCATGCGGGTGGAGGCCACCAGCGGGTCCACACCCAGCAGCGTTTCCGATGCGCCGAGCTCCACGTCGTCATCCACGCGGGCTTGCAGCTTGCGGCCAGCGGCCGGCTCAGCCAGCGCGTCTTCCTGCACCGGGGCTTGCACGGCAGCGCGGCGCGCAGCGGTAAAGCGGTTGCGCAGGCGGGCCAGCGCGTTGGGTGCGGCCGAGGCTTCTGCTGGGGCCGAGGCCGACACCTGCATTTGCACTTGCGGCTCGGCAGGCGCCTGGGCGGCAACCTCGGCCACCGGTGCGGGCTCGGGAATTGGAGCCGGCATGCTCGGGCGGCGTTGTGCGGCCTTCGGTGCGGTCGAGTGCGTATCGACCAGCGCATCCAGGTGCGTATCGGAGGCGGCGATGACCTCGATGCCGCCCGGCACGGCGCGGTTCGAGAGGATCAGCGCGTCGTCGCCCAACTGGTCGCGCACTTTACGCAACACGTCGCGCGACGTCAGTCCGGTGAATCGATGCATTTTCATGCGCGGCCTCCAAGCATGGCGACAACCTTAATCGTTCGGTGATCTGGAATTTCAGCGTGTGACAGCACGCGCAGGCTGGGTGCGGCACGCTTGAACAAGCGGGCCAGCATGGGGCGCAGCGCGGGCGGTACGAGCAGGACGCCCGTCTGGCCCATCTGTTCGTATTGACGTGACGAATCCGCAGCCGCTTGCATGAGCGAATCAGCCAGTTGCGGTTCGATCGGGCCGGCTGAGCCGGCATGTGCGCCAACGATGCTTTGCAGCAAGATGTTCTCCAGATTCGGGTCGAGCGTGACGACCTGCATTTCGTTCTTGGCCGGAAACAGGTGCTGGGCGATTGCCCGGCCCAGCGCGATCCGCACGGCGGCGGTGAGTTCGGCGGGGTCTTGCGTCCTGCCTCCGTGCTCCGCCAGCGTCTCGACGATGGTGCGGATGTCGCGGATGTGCAGGCCTTCGTCCAGCAGGTTCTGCAGCACCTTCTGCACGGTCGCGACGGGCAACAGCTTGGGCACAACGTCTTCGACCAGCTTCGGTGCTTCCTTGGCCAAATGATCGAGCAACTGCTGCACTTCCAAACGGCCGAGAAGCTCGGTGCTATGGGTGTAAATCAACTGATTGACGTGCGTGGCGATGACCGTGCTGCAATCGACCACGGTATAGCCCTCGGCCTGCGCGCGATCGCGCACATCGGCGGTGATCCACATGGCCGGCAGGCCGAAGGTCGGGTCCACGGTGGGGGTGCCCGGCAGTTGCGTGCCCAAGCGTTCGCCATGCCCGTCCTGACCGCCCGGGTTGATGGCCAGGAACTTGCCCTGCTGCACCTCGCCCTGCCCGATTTCCACGCCCTTGAGCGTGATGCGGTACGACGACGGGCCTAGCTCCAGGTTGTCGCGAATGTGCACAACCGGCGCCAGAAAGCCCATGTCCTGCGTGAATTTCTTGCGGATGCCCTTGATGCGGCGCAGCAGCTCGCCGTCCTGGCTCTTGTCGACCAGCGGGATCAGGCGGTAGCCGATCTCCAGACCCAGCACGTCGACCCACGACACGTCGTCCCAGCTCGCTTCCGGCGTATCGACCGGGGCAATAGCCTGCAGCACCGGTTCCGGCTCGGGAATCTCGCGGCGCTTCTTCAGGTACCAGCCCAGATAACCCAGGCCGCCGCCAAACAGGATGAACGGGATGTGCGGCATGCCCGGCACCAGGCCCAGCAGGCCGATCACGCCGGCGGTGGTCATCAGCACCATCGGCATGGCAAACAACTCGCTCGACAGTTGCTGGCCGACGTCCTTGTCGGTGGACACGCGGCTGACCATGATGCCCGCCGCGGTGGAGATCACCAGCGCGGGAATCTGCGCAACCAGGCCGTCGCCAATGGTCAGCAGCGTGTAGTTGGTGGCCGCGTGGCCGATGTCCATGTTGTGCTGGAGCACGCCCACGGCCAGGCCACCGATGATGTTGATCAGCAGAATGGCGATACCCGCCACCGAGTCGCCACGCACGAACTTGCTAGCACCGTCCATGGAACCGAAGAATTCGGCTTCCTGTGCGATGGTCGTGCGGCGCTTGCGGGCTTCGTCTTCACGGATCAGGCCGGCGTTCAGGTCGGCGTCAATCGCCATCTGCTTGCCGGGCATGGCATCGAGCGTGAAGCGCGCGCTGACCTCGGCAATCCGGCCCGCGCCCTTGCTGATCACCATGAAGTTGATGATCACCAGGATGACGAACAGCACGATGCCGACGGTGTAGTTGCCGCCCACCAGGAAGTGGCCGAACGCCTCGATCACCTTGCCGGCGGCGTCGGGGCCGGTGTGGCCTTCCATCAGCACCACGCGGGTGGAGGCCACGTTAAGCGACAGCCGCATCAGCGTGGTGATCAGCAGGATGCTGGGGAACGACGAGAAATCCAGCGGCCGCAGCGTGTGCATGCTGATCAGCAGCACCATGATCGACAGCGCGATGTTGAACGTGAACAGCAAGTCCAGGATGAACGGCGGCAGCGGCAGCACCATCATCGCCAGGATCAGGATGATCAGCACCGGGCCGGCGGCGGAGCGGTAGTCGCCCTGGCGCAGGAAGCTGGAGACTCGGAGCAGTGCGGCGTTCATCTGGACGGGTGTGCCAACGTCGGGGCGGCGGGGGGCTTTTCGATGGGTGCCATCTTGCCGGGGGAGACACCAAATCGAAGAAGCGAGAAAGCCGCCCAAAAGGCGGCTTTTCTTTGAAATACCCTCCCATCGGGGGGTGTGCTTATGCCCCTTCCTGCCGCCTAGCAGGGTGCGGCGTGCGCGGCAGCAGACTTCCATGCAGAATCGCGTACCCAAATGGGCTGTGCCAATCCTGTCCCTGAACCCGCACCCCCTGCGATACCCTCGCAGTGCAGCAGCGGCCTGGCTGTATGTGTTCCATGCCGCCAGGGGCGCTGGGTATGGGACTTGCAAATCATCCTGAAACGCCCGCCCACCAGACCCGGATCCACGCACGCCGCACAAAGGCGGTGCATTGGCCGGTGCGTGGATGCACCAACCCGATCATAGGCAACGTTCAATGAAGCGCCCCACATCTGCACTACTGGACATACACGATTGTTTGCCCGACGGGCCGTTCATGCGATGAGCGGCGCCATGGACCATCAGCTTCATCACGCAAGCGGCACCGTTGCGGCAAGCAGCCCCCATGCAGCCGGACACACGATGCTTGAGGACATCTATGGCATGGCCGTCGGCATGATGTTTATCGTGACGGGGGTGGTGTTGCTCAGCGCGGCCGGACTCGTGACCGGTGGCATTGCCGGGATCGCGTTGCTCGTGTCGTATGTCGCGCCGTTGTCGGTCGGCACCATTTTCACGTTGGTCAACGTGCCGTTTTTCGTGTTTGCCTATTTCGTGATGGGCCCGCGTTTTGCCATCAAGTCGACGCTGGCCAGTTGTGGCATCACCCTCCTGCTCGCGTTGACGCGGCAGGCCTTGCACATCGATTTTGAGAGCCCGCTGTTTGCAGCGCTGGTGGGCGGAACGCTCAACGGCATGGGGGTGTTGGCGCTCGCCCGGCATGGCTCCGGCGTTGGCGGCACGGGCGTTCTGACGCTCTGGCTGCAACGCGCGCATGGGATCAATGCGGGGATCGTGCAGGTGGCCATCGATTCGATGATTCTGCTGACATCGACCCTGGTGATCCCGACTGGCCGCGCGGGATGGTCGGCGCTGAGCGCGGTTGCCATGAGCGCGATGGTGATCGCATGGCACCGCCCGGGTCGATATAACGTCGTGGTGCGGTAGCGCCCGTCGGGGCCTCACCGGCGGAAGCATCAACGCTGGGATTGCCGATCCCGCTGATCCCTTAGGCGTCGTCAGTGGCGTCTTCTGGGCCGGCCTGCGGGCCGGGGTCCATCTCCGCCGGCACCGGCAGATCGGTCGGCCGTGTTGGCGCCCGGCCGCCCACCTGGTGCATACGGCGCAGCTGATACACATACGCCAGCACCTCAGCCACGGCGGCATACAGGGCCTCCGGGATCTGGTGGCCGATCTCGGTATGCCGATACAGCGCACGGGCCAGCGGCGGGGCTTCCAGAATGGGGATCTTGTGCTCGGTGCCCAGCTCGCGGATCTTGGCCGCCACCAGGTCGGCGCCCTTGGCCAGCACGCGCGGTGCGCCGCCTTCCTTTTCGGAATAGCGCAGCGCCACGGCGTAGTGCGTCGGGTTGGTGACGATCACGTCGGCCTTGGGCACGTCGGCCATCATGCGGCGCTGGGCCGCTTGGCGCTGCAGGTTGCGGATGCGGCCCTTGACGTGTGGATCCCCTTCAGACTCGCGGTGCTCCTTGCGCACTTCTTCCTTGGTCATGCGGTGCTTGCGGGCGTATTGCCACAGCACCAGCGGCACATCCACGGCGGCCACCAGCAGCATCACCGCGGCCATGCAGAGAAACGCCACTCCGGCCACGTGCATGACATCGCCCATGGCGGCGCGCAGGTCCTGCTGGGGCAGCTCCATGAACTCGCCCCGGTAGTGCAGGATCAGCCCCCAGGCGACGCCACCCACCATCGCCAGCTTGAGCAGCAGCCGAGGCAACTCCAGCAGCCCTTCCACCGAGAACATGCGCGTCAAACCCTGCAGCTTGAACAGGCGCGAGATGTCCGGCTCCAGCGGCTTGAACGAGATCGCCCCGCGCGTGAGCGCCAGCGGCGTGAGCGCGGCCAGGACCAGCATGAGAACCAGCCCGCCCAGCACCGTGGCCAGCGGCGTGAATTGCGCGCTGATGTAGATCCACTGGTCTTGCGCCCGGGTGTAGTCGTAGCGGTGGAACTCCAGGCAGCGCGCCAGAAACGACGACGCGGCCCGCACGATCGACTCGCCCATCACCCACAGCCCGCCGGCACTGACGGCCAGCAGGGCGAACGAACCCAGTTCCCGTGATTTGGGAACGTCGCCTTCTTCGCGCGCCTGCTCGAGGCGCCGCGGAGAGGCGGGTTCGGTTTTTTCGAGATCGCTTTCTTCGGACATGCCGGGATGCGAGGGATGGATGGGTAGACGCTCGCATTATTCCGGCACCTCGCGCTTGCTAAAGCGTGGAGAAAACCGCCTCAGGCAGGCTTTTTCCGTGGAATGACCGGCCCGCGCCGCCCAACGGCCAAAGTCTCAAAACAGCTGCTTGATAACACTGGCTTAACAAAACACCCTCCACCGGCCACTACCATGCGCCGCAGTCACATGCACTGCGGCGCATACGGTACGTCGGGCAGTCCAACCTCGTCATGCAGGAGGGGATATGCGGTGGCAGGTCAAGGCCGGGGCCATCCTGGCGACGGCAGTCCTGGTGTTTGCGGGGGTACGGCTGTTATCGGCCGATGCCGCCGATGCCCCGCCGGCCGATCCGCCAAAGCAGGCCGCTGCGGCCACGCCACCCACGCCCGCCCCACCCCCCGCCAGCGTGCAACCACCCCAGGCTGCGTCCGCCGACAAGCCACCGCCGCCGCCCGAGCGCCCGCTGCCGCCCCGCTTTACCGATTACCTCGCCCGCGAGTACCCCAACTCCGCCGCTACCCGCCAGGCCCTCACGCAGATCGCCTATGGCTGGAGCGAGGCCGTCAACGACGTGCGCGGCCCGCACGACGCCAAGCTGGCCGGCAACGACATCGCCCGGGGCATCGCCTGCGCGCTGGGCCCGGGTGTGCTCGCCAGGACCGGCGTCGACCAGCAGACGATGCTCGACCGCATCAAGAACGCACGCGCCGTCATGCTCGACAACGACAGCGACACGATGGCCTATCTGCGCTTCCAGTCGCTGGCCGGCGGCCAGTACTTTGACGACCCCGGCGCCGCCTCGTGCAGTTTCGATCCGGCCACGCTGCCGAACTGAGTTTCCCGCCTGACTTCACCCACGCCCTCACCACGCACCAAGGAGACTGCTGCATGAAGAAGATGAAGAGACTTGCCCCCATCGTGCTCGCCGGTTCGCTGCTCGCCGCGCCCCTGAGTGTCCTGGCGGCTGCCCCCGGGTCGGCCATCGTGTTCGTCAACGGCATCAACAACACGTTTGACGATGCGGTTGCCAGCCTGCAGGTGCTGAAGACCCAGCTCAACGCCCGCGACAAGAACAACACCTACCTCTACGGAAACGCCTACAACGCCACACAAGGCGCGTTAAGCGACATCTACCAGGTGTTCAAACAGAAAAGCGTAGAAGGATCGAGCCCGGCCGATTTCTGGCGCGCCATCGACGGCAACAGCTTGCCGGCCAGCGGCATGAATGCGGCACTCCAGCAGAAGTACATCGACCTCCTTACCAAGAACGACATTCCCGAGCTGCCGGACCACCTGAACCAGTACCGCAACTATCTGAAGGCGCAGCGCAAGGTCGTGCTGGTCGGCCACTCGCAGGGCACGCTGTACACCAACTTCGAGATCAACCTGCTGGTGACGGGGCCGGACAAGGCGCAGGGCAAGATCAGCGCGGTCAATGTGGGGAACGCGGCGCGCTATCAACTGCCGGGGTCGACCTATCTGACGTCGACCTCCGATACGGTGATCGGCGCATTGAGCCTGGTGCAGACGGTGCTGCCCGCCAACTACTCGCTCGGCTGGCACCCGCTGTCTGACGTGCTGGGCCATTCGTTCGCGAAGATCTACATGAACGCGAGTTACAGCGCGGCGGGCCAGATCCTGCAGCAGGTATCGCAACAAGCACGCAACTGAACGCAGGACTGAGCAGACGTGCGGTTCGCAATAGCGCCGCACGCCTGCATGGCAGCGGCAAGCGCCTGCCACGTCATATCGACCTGCGGAAAACTTCGTCGCCTTATACCGGGTGCGTCCATAGCATGACCCGTTCTTTTCAAACCAGAACGGACCAACCGTCATGTCACCCGACCGAGCCATCTCCCCTGCCTTGCCCTTGCATCAACGTGCGCTGGCTGCGCTGCTTGCCGGCGCCATTGCCACACTCACTGCCTGCGGCAGTGATGCGCCGCCCGGTACATCTGCCGGTACCGTGGCCGACAGCAGCACGCCCACTACACCGGCGCGCAAGCCCAACATCCTCTACATCATGGCCGATGACCTCGGCTATTCCGACATCCATGCCATGGGCGGGGAGATCGACACGCCCAACCTGGATGCCCTCGTGCAATCAGGCCGGCTGCTGACCAACCACCACGCCGGCACCGTCTGCGCCATCACGCGCGCGATGCTCATCTCGGGCACCGATCACCACCTCGTGGGCGAAGGCACCATGGGCGCGCCCAATGACGAGCGCGCAGGGCTGCCCGGCTACGAGGGCTATCTGAACGACCGCTCGCTCTCCGTCGCGCAACTGCTCAAGGACGGCGGCTATCACACCTACATGGCCGGCAAGTGGCACCTGGGCAACGGCATTCCCGGTAGCGCGGCCAACCTGGGCAAGACGCCTGACCAGTGGGGCTTCGAGCGCTCGTACGCGCTGCTGCCGGGTGCAGCCGCCAACCACTTCGGGCATGAGAACGCCAACGCCAAGAACTACACGGAAGACGGCGTCTACGTGCAACCCGGCCAGCCGGGACAACCGGGCGGCACCGGCGGCAGCCCGGCGGTGTTCTATTCGACGGATTTCTACACGCAGAAGCTGATCAGCTACATCGATTCGCACAAGGGCGACGGCAAGCCGTTCTTCGCCTATGCGGCCTACACGTCGCCGCACTGGCCGCTGCAGGTACCGGACCCGTGGCTGCACAAATACGCCGGCCGCTATGACGCGGGCTACGACGCCATCCGCAACGCGCGCAATGCGCGGCAGAAGGCGCTGGGCATCATCCCGGCCGATTTCACGCCGTTTGCCGGCCTGCCCGGCACGACCACGCGCCCGGCGGCCTCGCCCAACAACGGCACGGCCAACGCGCGCTACATCAACGCCAACCACGGCCCCGCGCAGGGCTATACCGACTACGGCCCCGGCTACGTCAACAAGAAGTGGAGCGACCTCACGCCGCTGGAGCGCAAGGCGCAGGCGCGCTACATGGAGATCTACGCCGGCATGGTCGAGAACCTCGACTACAACATCGGCCTCTTGATCCAGCACCTGAAAGACATTGGCGAGTACGACAACACCTTCATCATGTTCCAGTCGGACAACGGCGCGGAAGGCTGGCCGATCGACTCGGGCGCAGACCCGAAGGCCACCGATGAAGCCAATGCCACCGACCCGGTCTACTCCAAGCTCGGCTCCGACAACGGCTTGTCTGCCGCGCAACGCCTGCAATACGGCCTGCGCTGGGCCGAGGTGAGTGCCACGCCGTTCAACCTGGTCAAGGGCCATGCAGCCGAAGGCGGTGTCTCCGTGCCGGCCATCGTGCGCCTGCCGGGCCAGACCCAGGCGCTGCCGCCCATCACGCGCTTCACGCACGTGACGGACAACACCGCCACCTTCCTGGCTGTGGCCGGCATTACGCCGCCCAGCACACCGGCGCAACCCGCCGTGGATGGCAACGGCGTCGACCAGAACAAGGGCAAGGTGCAGTACGGCAACCGCGCGGTGTATCCGGTGACGGGGGTGTCGCTACTGGCGTCGATCCAGCAATCTGCGGATGCAGGCCCGATCCACACCCAGCCCTTTGGTGACGAGTCGTACGGCCGTGCCTACCTGCGCAGTGCTGACGGCCGCTGGAAGGCACTGTGGACCGAACCGCCGCTGGGCGTGGCGGATGGTCACTGGCAGCTCTTCGATATCTCCAAGGACCGCGGCGAGACCACCGATGTGTCTGCGCAATATCCGGATGTGGCGGCCACGCTGTACCAGCAATGGCAGCAGTACATGAACAGCGTCGGCGGCGTGGAGCCCCTGCGCCCGCGTGGGTTCTACTGATGCGCGCAGCAAACAC
The DNA here is from genome assembly GCF_000442475.1 of Ralstonia sp. AU12-08. Classification (NCBI taxonomy): domain Bacteria; kingdom Pseudomonadati; phylum Pseudomonadota; class Betaproteobacteria; order Burkholderiales; family Burkholderiaceae; genus Ralstonia; species Ralstonia sp. AU12-08. Next base: position 286,686 of record NZ_ASZV01000003.1, read on the forward strand.
GCACAAGCGCGTGCGCTGGGTGCTTGCGGGCGCGGCGCTGGCAGCCGCCGGCACCGCGCTGCTGCACCCAGCCGGCGGCAACATGGCGGCACCGCTTGTCGCCAATGCAGCCAACGTGGTCAGCGCGCACACCGCACCGCGCCTGCCGCTGGGCACCAGCGAAGCCTGCGGCCGCTACGCCGGCCTGCCGCCCGCTTGGCGCCAGGACACACGTGCCGGCATGGTGCATGTGAGCAGCGGCAGCTTCACCTTTGGCACCACGCTCGGCTACCCGGACGAGCGCCCCGCTCAGGGCGCCGGCAAGACCCGCGTGGGCGGCTTCTGGATCGACCAGACGGAAGTCACCAACGCGCAGTTCGCCGCTTTCGTCACCGCCACCGGCTACGTGACCGACGCCGAGCGCCAGGGTGGCGCGGTGGTCTTTCACGTGCCGGACACGGCGGAGTTGCAGGCGCGCCCGTACGCGTGGTGGCGCTGGGTCAAGGGCGCAGACTGGCGGCACCCGACCGGGCCCGACAGCAAGCTCGTCGATGTCGACAACCAGCCCGTGACGCGGGTCACACAGGCCGATGCGTTGGCCTATGCACACTGGCTCGGCCACGACCTACCCACTGAAGCGGAATGGGAATACGCCGGCAAAGCCGGGCAAGACGGTGCCGACCTGGAGAAGGCACCGCGCGATGGCAACGGCAAACCCGGTGCCAACTACTGGCAGGGCATCTTTCCCGTGCTCGACACGGCGGAGGATGGCCGCGCCGGCATTGGCCCGGTCGGCTGCTATGCGGCCAACGGCTTCGCGCTGTACGACATGATCGGCAACGTGTGGGAATGGACGCGCGATGCGTACACCGGCCCGCACCAGTCGCATGCAAACGGCGACACGCGCGCCGTAGCCGCGCTGGACCAGCCGCAACTGTTTGGCCGCAATGGCAGCCAGCCGAATCGGCCGACGGTGATCAAGGGGGGCTCGTTCCTGTGCTCGCCGGACTTTTGCGTGCGCTATCGGGCCTCGGCACGCGAGGCACAGGAGGCTGACCTGCCCGCCGCACACATCGGGTTCAGAACGATCCTGCGCGACTGAAACACCGCCTCCGGAAATGAAAACGCCCGCCAAATTGGCGGGCGCCGGCAGCAAACGGGGAGCGTTGACAGCCGATTCAGATGCTCAGAAGCCGAGGCTTTCCAGCAGGTCGTCCACCTGCTCTTGGCTACCGACCACGTCTGGGTGGTCCGGATTGATCTGCGGACCATTCAGCAGCGACGTCGACGACGCTTCCGTGCGCAGATGCTCGGGTGCGTTCTCCAGCAGGATGCCAACCAACTGGCTTTCAATCAGTTGCACGACATCCAGCACCTTCTTGATCACCTGGCCGGTCAAATCCTGGAAGTCCTGAGCCATCAGGATTTCCATGAGCTGCTGGTTGGTGTCGCGCGTCTTTTCCGGAACGCTGCGCAGGAAGCCGTTGGTCTGGCCGACCAGATCACGGATCTCGTCGTCGCCCAGTTGGCGGTCCATCCACGACTGCCAGCGGGTGACCAGCGCTTGGGCATCGGTTTCCAGCGCGTCTTGCACCGGGCGGGCCGCGTCGATGGCGTTGAGCACGCGGGTCGCCGCCTGCTCGGTCATATTGGCGATGTAGTTCAGGCGGTCGCGTGCGTCGGGAATGGCCGATGCGGCCTTCTCCACGCCCTTGTCCAGGCCCAGCTCACGCATGCTTTCACGCAACATGCGCGTGAGGTGGCCGATGCGCTGGAGCATTTCCGGCATGTCGCCGTGGTCGACACCTTCTGTGGCTGGCGCGAGGGCGCCATCAAGCATCTCGCTCATCACGCCCCCTTTTCGATCTTCTCGAAAATCTTGCCCAGCTTTTCGTCCAGCGTGGCAGCGGTAAAGGGCTTGACCACGTAGCCGTTGGCACCGGCCTGGGCGGCGGCAATGATGTTTTCCTTCTTGGCTTCAGCCGTCACCATCAGCACCGGCAGCTTGCTGATAACCGGGTTGGCGTCGCCGCGGATGCTCTGCAGCATCTGCAGGCCATCCATGTTGGGCATGTTCCAGTCCGAGATCACGAAATCGAACCGGCCTTCCTTGACCTTGGCCAGGCCGGCGGCGCCATCTTCGGCCTCGTCGACATTGGCAAAACCGAGTTCCTTGAGCAGGTTACGCACGATCCGGCGCATCGTCGGAAAATCGTCGACGACGAGGAATCGGTACTGGCTCTTGTCCATGGACACAATCTCCGCAAACTAACTGAAATGGGGGGTTTCGGGCTTCCTTGGCAATCTTATCGGCGCCAGGAGCCGTTTCTTGAGCGCCACATAGCCAAGGAACCGGTTCACGATCCGTAGCGAGCGGCCCGAGGTTGGCCTGACGAGTTGGCCAACCCGGCAGCCTTACACGGGTACGGCGAGCATCACAGGGCCAAGATCGGGTCGCGCAGAAGGATCGTGGGCCGGTTACACACGCGTCACACGGCCATGCGCCGACAGCTTGGCCAGCACGTGCGGGCCGATCTGGTGCAGCGGCAGGACCTCATGCACGCCACCGTGGGCCACGGCTTCCTTGGGCATGCCGTAGACCACGCACGAGGCCTCGTCCTGGGCGACGTTATACGCGCCCGCGTTGCGCATTTCCAGCATGCCGACCGCGCCATCCTTACCCATGCCTGTCAGGATCACGCCCAAGGCGTTGGCGCCGGCATTGCGCGCGGCGGAGCGGAACAGCACATCCACTGCCGGGCGATGGCGATTGACCGGCGGCCCCTGGTCCAGCTCGGTGACGTAGTTGGCGCCGCTGCGGCCCAGCGACAGGTGCATGTCGCCCGGGGCGATGTAGGCGTGGCCGGGCAGCACACGCTCGCCGTGCACGGCCTCTTTCACGCGGATGCGGCACAGGCCATCAAGCCGCTTGGCGAACGACGTGGTGAACCCCGCCGGCATGTGCTGCACGATCAGGATGCCGGGGCAGTCGGGCGGCATTTCCAGCAGAAAATCCTTGATGGCCTCGGTGCCGCCAGTGGAAGCGCCCACGATGATGAGCTTTTCCGTCGACGAGAAATGGGTACGGGCCGGTGCCGATGCCACCGGGGCGGCCGGGGCGTGCTCCGCGCGAACGTGTGCGCCGTGGGACGCAGCAGTTGTGTGGGCCACGGGTGCCGCCGCGCGCGGACGCAGCCGGGCACGGGCTGCCGCGCGGATCTTGTCGGCAATCTGGTCGGCGTATTCGTTCATGCCGTCGCGCATGCCCAGCTTGGGCTTGGCAACGAAATCCACCGCGCCCAGCTCCAGCGCGCGCAGCGTGGCTTCAGAGCCGCGCTCGGTCAGCGACGAGATCATGACCACCGGCGTCGGGCGCAGGCGCATGAGCTTTTCCAGGAAGTCGAGGCCGTCCATCTTCGGCATTTCGACGTCCAGCGTAAGCACGTCCGGATTGGTCTGCTTGATGAGGTCGCGCGCGATGATCGGGTCGGGCGCCACCCCCACCACTTCCATGTCGGGCTGGCTGTTGATGATCTCCTTCAGGATGCTGCGGATCAGTGCCGAATCGTCGATGCACAGCACCTGAATCTTGCGTTTGTCGTTCATATTTTCGGGGGGCAAGGTCAGGAATTACGTAAACAGTTGCAGGCGCGAAGTGGGCTTCGTCGCAATGGACTTCGACAGCTTGCTGGCGTATTGGGCTTCGCTGTCCAGTTCGGCAGCGGAGCTTTGCGAGCGGAGCTTGCGCACCATGATCTGGCCCGTGGAGGGCACGAAGTACACCTTGCGCGGATGCACGTCGAACAGGTCCTTGGCGGCCACCGCCAGCCCTTCGTTGCGCAGGAATTCGAGCACGAACTTGCCGTTGCGCTCGCCCACATCCAGCGTGCTCATGCCGGCCAGCACGGCAGCGCCGCCAAACACCTTGATCTCCAGGTGCTCGCGGCGGGCGCCGGCCTTGTAGAGCTGGTTGAGCAGTACTTCCATGGCGTGCGTGCCATAGCGCATGGAGGGCGAGAGAATCGATTCGCCCTCGTTGCGCGAGGGCAGCATGAAGTGGTTCATGCCGCCAATGCCGAGAATCTTGTCGCGCACGCAGGCCGACACGCACGAGCCGAGCACCGTCACCAGCATCAGGTCTTCGGTGGTGACGTAGTACTCACCGGGCAGCACCTTCATGGCGCGGCGGCTGAAGGTGGTGTCGTAATACGCGTGCGTGCTGGCGGCAGCCTGGGCCAGCGTCGCCATGGCACCGACCGTCATGCCGCTGTCGCTGCGCACGGAGTCGGCGGCGGTGCGCAAGGTTGCGTGTGCAGTTGCCTTCTTGCCGAGTTCGATCATTTCGCCCCCGTCATCTTCGCGCGCAGTTCGGGCGCGATTTCATATACGGTCTTGCCGCGCAGCGACCATGCCTTGGTCACCTGCAGGAAGCTCTCGGAATGGCCGGCAAACAGCAGGCCATCCGGCTTCATCACGTCGATGAAGTGCTCAAGGATCTTGGCCTGCGTCGGCTTATCGAAATAGATCATCACGTTGCGGCAGAAGATCACGTCAAACTTCTGTTGCAACGGCCAATCGCGGTCGAGCAGGTTGATCTGGCGGAAATCAATCATGGCCTGCAGCTCGGGCCGCACGCGTGCGTAGCCCTCCTGCTTGCCGGTGCCGCGCAGGAAATACTTCTTCAGACGATCAGAGGACAGCGCTGCCACACGCTCCATCGGATAGATGCCGGCGCGGGCGCGCGCCAGTGCATTGGTATCCACGTCGGACGCAATCACGCTCACCTGGCCCGGATTCATCGAGCCAAAGGTCTCCGCCAAGGTGATGGCGATCGAATACGGTTCTTCACCCGTCGACGAGGCTGAACACCACACGGTGAATGGCGTGCGCTTGGCCTTGGCGTGCTCGGCCAACAACGGAAAGTGGTGCTGCTCGCGGAAGAACGCGGTCAGGTTGGTGGTGAGCGCATTGGTAAAGGCTTCCCACTCGTCGGGCAGGTGGCCATGTTCCAGCGCATCCAGGTACTCGCGGAACGAGCCGAGGTTGACCACGCGCAGGCGGCGGGCCAGCCGGCTATAGACCATCTCGCTCTTGCGGTCGGACAGCGAAATGCCGACGCGGCGATAGATCAGGTCGCGAATGCGGGCGAAATCTGCCGCGGTAAACGAAAACTCACGCGACGCGAGCGTCGGCGAAACTGGCGCCAAGGTTTGTGCCGTTTGTGCCATTAGATAACTACCCCGTAATTGCGCGAGTCTTGGCGCCCGCTTTCAGTCGATTGGCGGGCACCGGGCTTCTGGTGCCGCGCCGCAGATGTTGCTGGTGATGCTGGCCAGGCGAGGCGTCAGAAGGTGCTCCAATCATCATCATCGGCAGAAGCGGCGGACAGCTTGAGGGCTGGCGCTGCAACGGCCACCGAAACAGCAGCCGCGACCACAGGTGCAGCCGGGGAATGTGCTTCTTGGGGCGCTTTTACGCCTTGATCCAGCGCAACGGCGGGCGCTTGGGTGGGAGCCGGGGCTTCCGCAACGGCCGGTGCCGGTTTGGCTGATTGCCCCGCCTTGCGCGAAGCAATCGCGCGGGCCACTGAACGCACGATCTGCGTCTTGCCTTCCAGGGGAACTTCACTGCGCACTGCCGGCCTGGCGGGCTCGGCCGGCAGATGGGGCTTCACGGGTGCCGCCAGTTCGGCAGACGCATCGGTACGGAACGCCGACACCGCGTTGCGTAACAGGTGCGCCTGCTCTTCCAGCGACAGCGCGGCGGCGGCGGCCTGCTCGACCAGCGCGGCGTTCTGCTGCGTCACCTCGTCCATCTGATTGACGGCTTGGTTGACCTGCTCGATGCCAGAGCTTTGCTCATCCGATGCGGCGGAAATCTCGCCCATGATGTCGGTCACGCGCTTGACGGCAACGACCACCTCTTCGATCACCCCGCCCGCTTCCGACACCAGTGCCGAGCCGTTGCGCACGCGGCCAACGGAATCGCCAATCAGCTCCTTGATCTCCTTGGCGGCCGTGGCCGAGCGCTGCGCCAGGCTGCGCACCTCACCGGCCACCACGGCAAAGCCGCGCCCCTGCTCGCCTGCCCGCGCCGCTTCCACGGCGGCATTCAGCGCCAGGATGTTGGTCTGGAAGGCGATGCCCTCGATCACGCCGATGATGTCGGCAATCTTCTTGCTGCTGGCGTTGATGCCCGACATGGTCTCGATGACGCGGCCCACCACCTCGCCGCCCTTGACAGCAATGTCCGATGCACTGCCGGCCAGTACGCTGGCCTGACGGGCGTTGTCGGCGTTCTGCTTCACGATGCTGGTCAGCTCTTCCATGCTGGAGGCGGTTTCCTCCAGCGAGCTGGCCTGCTCTTCCGTACGCTGCGACAGATCGGCATTGCCCGCAGCGATCTGCTTGGTGGCACTGGCAATCGAATCCGCCGAGCTCTTGATGTTGCTGATGGTGCCGGTCAGTTGCTGCTGCATCTGCGACATGGCGAAGAGCATGCTGCTGCGGTCACCCGGTCGGGTCTGCACCTGCACGGCCAGATCACCGCCCGCGATACGGCGGGCAACATCGGCGGCGTAAGACGGCTCACCACCCAGCTGGCGCGACAGCCGGCGCGCAATGACAAACCCCAGCACGATGCCCAGCACCGCACCCACGGCGGCCATCACCATCATCAGCAAGCGCGAGCGCTGCGCATCTTCACGGGCCTTGACGGTAGATGCGGCAGACACGTCTTCCACGCGCTTGACCATCTTGTCGAGCGTCTTCTCAAACGCGCCCGTGTCGTCCAGCAGGCCCACGTTTTCTGCGGTGACGCGACTGTCGAACTGGGTCGGGTCCAGGCCCTGCTTGTCCATCAGCGCGACGAAATCCGTCATGCGCTTGCTCCAGACGGGGTAGATGGCATCCACCTCGCGGATCATCTTCTTGCCCTCATCCGACGCAAATAGCGGACGCACATTCTCCACGCCGTCCTTCAGGCGCTGCATGTTGCTGCTGATCTCGTCGCTCAGCGTCTTGCGCTCATTGAGCGTGGTGGCAATCAGCAAGGCCGTCTGCGCACGGCTGGCGTGCGCAAGGCTGTTGGCCGCGCTGCCCATCTGCGTGATGGCACGCATCTGCTTTTGCGCCAGCTCGTCACTGGCGCGGGTCAACTGCGTAATCGTATAAATGCCCAACCCGCCGATGGCCGCGCCCATGGCGGCCACGATCAGGAATCCGCCGGTCAGTACCGTGGACACCGGCAAACGCTTGATCCAACCCATCTTGTCTACCTCTCTTTTTTGTATGCCCCTGTAACCGCTATCGGTTCTTAGGGGACGGCTCTTTAGAACCGCCTCGGGGTCATGCCACTTCAGAGGGGGATCGCCCCTTCCTTAGCAGGCCCTAGCCCAGGCAAAAAAAAACCTGCCCCGAAGGGCAGGCTGCACACCACAAAGACACACGAGAGAGCTTTCGCGAGCAGCGAAGATCCCGTGCATACATGGTTAAAAGGTTTCCCAGTCGCTATCGTCGCCGCCGGCGGCAACGAGCTTGGGCGTTTGCAATTTGGGCGCTTGTGCAGCCGCCGACGTTGTCGACTTGGCCGCTGCGGGGCGCACACGTTGTTGTTCCTCTGCGGCCGCTTCCACGACGGCAGGCTTGGGTTGTTCGTTGGTCAGCTGCACAGGGGCAGGCGTTTTACGGGCCGGCGCAACCTTGGCTGCCGCACGGCGCGCAGCCGGTTTCACCACCGCCGGCTTGGTCACACGCGGCGCGCTCGCAACCGGCCGAGCCGGTTCGATTTGCGTGCCGGCATTCGTACGGAACACGGCCACGGTCTGACGCAGCCCGTCGGCCTGCTCCTGCAGCGACATGGCCGCCGCAGCCGCCTGCTCCACCAGCGCCGCGTTCTGCTGCGTACCCTCATCCATGCGGTTGACGGCCTGGTTGACCTGCTCGATCCCCGCGCTCTGCTCGTCCGACGCTGAGCTGATCTCGCCCATGATGTCGGTCACGCGCTTGACGGCCACAACAACTTCGTCGATCACGCTGCCGGCTTCTGCCACCAGCGTGGTGCCATTTTCAACGCGGCCCACCGAATCGCTGATGAGTTCCTTGATCTCCTTGGCGGCCGTCGCGCTACGCTGCGCGAGGCTGCGCACTTCCCCCGCCACCACCGCAAAGCCACGGCCTTGCTCGCCCGCACGTGCTGCTTCCACAGCCGCATTCAGCGCCAGGATGTTGGTCTGGAAGGCAATGCCTTCAATCACGCCGATGATGTCGGCAATCTTCTTGCTGCTTTCATTGATGCCGGCCATGGTGTCCACCACCCGGCCCACTACCTCGCCGCCCTTGACGGCGATGTCCGACGCGTTGCCGGCCAGCGTGCTGGCCTGACGGGCGTTGTCGGCGTTCTGCTTCACGATGCTTGTGAGCTGCTCCATGCTCGACGCGGTCTGCTCCAGCGACGAGGCTTGCTGCTCGGTGCGCTGCGACAGGTCCACGTTGCCTGCGCTGATCTGCTGCGTGGCGCTGGCAATCGAATCCGAGCCCGAGCGCACCTGCACCACCATCTTCTGCAGGCTCTCCTGCATGCGCTGCAGCGCCATCAACAAGCGGCCGGTTTCGTCCGCACGGTTCACCTGGATGCTGTGCGTGAGATCGCCCTGCGTGATGTGTTCCGCCTGCTCGATGGCGCGCGTCAGCGGCAGCGTGATCGAGCGGCGCAGCGCCCACGTCAGCAACCCACCCACCACAATGCCACCCAGCAGCAGGCTGATCGTCAGCGCGCTCAGGCTGGCGTGTTCACGCTGGCCGGCTTCGTAGCCCGTCTTGGCAGACGCCAGCTGCATGCGGCTGAGTGCTGCCACCTTGTCGCCCAGCGGGCGATACAGGGCGGGCATCACGTCCATCACTGTCTTGGTGACGGTCGCCTGGTCACCGGCCTGCACGGCGCGCATCAGCACCTCGGCGCCGTCGCGCACGAACGTGTTGCGCAATCCATCGGCTTCATCGGCCAGCGCGCGCTCTTCCGATGACGTCGGCAGTGCGCGGTAGCGCTTCCAGGCCGCATCGGATTTGTCGAGGAACATCCTGGCGCGCTCGATCGTCTTGTCCATGCCGGGCGCACCAGGCGCCATGGCTGCGCGATCCAGCACGATGCGGGCGCTCAGCAGGTTGGAATCGGAATCAGCCAATGCCACCGCACCCGCCAGTTGCACGGCGTACGTGTCCTGCAGGCGAGTATTGGCATGACGCATGCCGACGAGGCCCGTCACACCCACGATGACGGCAAGCACACCAATGCCCGCCATCATCAGCCCCAACCGGAGCCGGATGGTCATGTTGCTGAACATGGATTTTCCTCCCCTTTCAGCGCCGCACCTGTGATACGGCGGGCATTTGAATGCCCGCCGCAAGGTGTCTTGTCGCCTGCCGGGCGCACTTGCGTGCCCCGGCCAAACGGATCCGCTGGACTTAGGCCGCCTCGGCCTCGTCGCACAGCGCCATGTCAGCCGACATCAGCAGGCGCTCGATGTCCACCAGGATCAGCATGCGCTCGTCGATCGAGCCCAGGCCACGGATGTATTCCGTGTCCAGCGCGCCAGAGAACTCCGGCGCCGGCTTGATCTGCTGGCTTTGCAGCGTCAGCACGTCCGACACGCCATCCACCACGATGCCGACCACGCGGTCCATCAGGTTCAGGATGATGACCACGGTGTACTGGTTGTACTCCACGCGGTCGAGTTGGAACTTGATGCGCAGATCAACGATCGGCACGATGATGCCGCGCAGGTTGATCACCCCTTTGATGAAGTCGGGTGCGTTGGCAATGCGCGTGACGGTCTCGTAGCCGCGGATCTCCTGCACCTTCAGGATATCGATGCCGTACTCTTCGCGACCCAGGGTGAAGGCCAGGTACTCCTCCCCGCCGGTTTCCTCACCGATCGCATGTTCCTTGACTGCCATTGCGGTTCCCCTCGGCCCCGTCGGGCCACTAGATTGAATTCGTTGTCGGGCGGTACATCCCACCACCCAAAGCTGCGTGGACGCTTATGCCGCGGCCATCGCCTCGGTCGAGAATCGACGGCCCTGTGCCTCGCCCATCTCGTGCTTCTCGGCAGTAACGGCACGCGCTGCATTTTCTGAATGGCCCGAACGTGCCTCGCGCATGAGCGCCGACACGTCAACGATCAGCGCCACGCTACCGTCACCCAGGATGGTCGCGCCCGAAATGCCCGGCACCCGGCGGTAGTTGGTCTCCAGGTTCTTGACCACCACCTGTTGCTGGCCGACCAGCTCATCAATCTGCAGAGCGATCTTCTTGCCTTCCGAATCCAGAATGACGACGATGCCTTCCGACGGATCGGGCAGCGACGGCGTAATGCGGAAGCGCTCGTACATCGGCACCAGCGTCAGGTATTCGTTGCGCACCTTGAGCAGGCGTCCGCCGCCCGGCACGGCCTTGATGTCTTCCGGACGCGGCTGCAGCGATTCGGCCACGCACGACAGCGGCAGGATGAACACCTCGTCACCGGTCTTGACCGACATGCCGTCCAGAATGGCCAGCGTGAGCGGCAGCACGATGCGGATGGTCGTGCCCTTGCCCTTCTGCGACTGGATCTCGACGTAGCCGCCCATCGACTGGATGTTCTGCTTGACCACGTCCATGCCCACGCCACGGCCGGACACGTCCGTCACCTGGTCGGCGGTGGAGAAGCCCGGTGCGAAGATCAACTGGTTGATCTCGTCGTCGGTCATGTTGTCCGACACGGGCAGGCCACGCTCGCGGGCCTTCTTCAGAATCTTGTCGCGGTTCAGGCCCTGGCCGTCGTCGCTCACCTCGATGACGATGTTGCCGCCTTGGTGGGCTGCCGAGAGCAGCAGTTGGCCGGTCGCATCCTTGCCAGCGGCCACGCGGGCCTCGGGCAGTTCGATGCCGTGGTCCAGGCTGTTGCGCACCAGGTGCGTGAGCGGATCGATGATGCGTTCGATCAGGCCCTTGTCCAGCTCGGTCGATTTGCCAAACGTCGACAGTTCGACCTGCTTGCCCAGCTTGTGCGCCAGGTCGCGCACCAGACGCGGGAAGCGGTTGAACACGTAGTCCATCGGCATCATGCGGATGGACATGGCGGCTTCCTGCAGGTCGCGTGCGTTGCGCGTGAGCTGCGAGAGACCAGAGAACAGGCGCTCGTTCAACACCGGATCGAACGACGACGCGGTCTGCGCCAGCATGGCCTGCGTAATGACGAGCTCACCGACCAGGTTGATGAGCTGGTCGACCTTCTCCACGCCCACGCGAATCGACGTTTCCGCAGCAACAGCCGGCTTTTCTGAAGCGGCCGGGCGAGCCGGCATCGGTGCCGCAGCAACGGCAGCGGCCGGCGGGGCGGCAACTTCATTCGCGGCCGGTGCGTGCGCTTCGGTCTGCGCAGCAGCGGGCGTCGGGGCGGCAACCTGGGCTTCCACCACCGCTGCAGCGGCTGCAGCAGGCGCAGCACCACCCACATGCGGCGTGATGACGATCTGGTCGGCATCGATGATGAAGCAGCTCACCGCGATGATGTCGTCGGCGGTGCAGGTGCTCTGCAGCACGATGTCGCTGTTGCGGCCATTGCGCGCATGGCTCACCAGCGTGCCCAGGTGCTTGAGTTCGGTAACGATCAGCTCGCAGTCTTCGTTGGAGACGTCGATGAGCTTGATGTCCAGGCCACCGTCGATCGACACCACCGGCGCAGCGGCCGGTGCCTCCACCACGGCGGGCGCGGCCGCAACGGGCTCGACAGCCGACGGAGCCGGCGCGGCTACGGGTGCTGCCGGCGCAGGCTGCGCTGCCGCGGCGCCATCCTCGGCAGCCAGGCTGTTGAGCTTGGCCACCATGTATTCGAGCGTGGCCGTATCGATGGGGTGCTCTTGCCGGTAGGCATCAAGTTGGCTTTTCAACACGTCTTTCGTTTCCAGGAAGGCATCTACCATGTTCTCGCGCAGCTGCAGGGTGCCGGTGCGGGCGCGGTCCAGAATCGATTCCGCCACATGCGTGAGTTCCGTCATGTGCGTGAAACCGAAGGTTGCGGCACCACCCTTGATGGAGTGTGCGCAACGGAAGATGGCGTTCAGATCATCAGAAGAAGGGTTGGCGACATCGAGATTGAGCAGCAGCCGCTCCATGTCGACAAGCAGCTCCTCCGCCTCCTCAAAGAAGGCGCCGAAAAACTGGCTAAGGTCGAGGTTCATATCTGTCGTCTCGGTCGTTTAATGCGTCGATGCAGATCCGTGGGTCTGCGCATGCCATTCGAACAGCTGCATCACCGAATCCGTCAGACCATCAGGGTCGAACGGCTTGGGCAGGAAGCCCGTGGCGCCGGCGGCACGCGCCTGCTCGCGGATCGTGCCGTCTGCCTCGGTGGTCAGCATCAGGATCGGCGTGTCGGCATAGGCCGACAGCGATCGCAGCGCGCGGATCAGGGTGAGGCCGTCCATTGCTGGCATCACCTGATCGGTAATCACGAGGTCGTGCTTGCCGTCGGTCTGCTTGCGCACGGCTTCCAGCGCGGCGGCGCCGTCAGTGGCTTCCGTCACGGCAAAGCCGCACTCGCGCAGGCATGCGGCGATCATGCGGCGGATCGAGGTGGAGTCATCCACCACCAGGATGTGTTTCTCGCTCATTGGCTCCGTTCTCCCCTGGGCGCTTATGGCTTGGCTGGAGCAGCCGCATCGGCACCAGCCGCGGCCACTCCTGTTGCACGTGCGGCTGCATCGGGCAGCGTGTCTTTACCGTCATTACGCAGGTCGGCCACCGGCTCGACCCCGCCCGAGCGGACGGCTTCAGCGGCCCGTGCGTTGAGCACGACGATGCTGATGCGACGGTTGATCGGGTTGTATGCGTTGGTCTTGTCCAGCGGCACCGATGCCTCCAGACCCACCACGCGGCTCACCTTCTCGGGCTTCATGCCGCCCGCAATCAACTCGCGGCGCGATGCGTTGGCGCGATCGGCGGAGAGCTCCCAGTTGCTGTAGCCGTGTTGCGTGGCGTATTGCGTGGCATCGGTATGGCCCGACAGGCTGATCGGGTTGGGCACGTCATTGAGTGCCGAGCCCAGCTCACGCAGGATGGTGCGCATGTACGGCTGTACCTCGGCGCTGGCGTTGGCAAACATCGGGCGGTTCTGCTGGTCGACGATCTGGATGCGCAGCCCTTCGCTGGTCATGTCGATCAGCAGCTGGTGCTTGAACTGGCTCATCACCGGGTTGGTCTCGACCATCTCGGCAATCTTTTGCTTGAGCTTGTTCAGCGCGGCGTCGTCGGACTCATCGCGGATATTGCGCTGGCGCTGCACCGTGGGGCTGGGGCTCGGGTTCGGCTGCGGCACGTTCTGCTTGAGCGACGGGCTGCCCTGCAGGATGCTCGACTGATCGCCCGAACCGGCGCCGCCAAACAGCGCCACCTTCAGCGGCGTGCGGAAATACGTTTCCACCGACGACAACTCGGCCTTGGTGACCGAGCTGAGCAGCCACATCAGCAGGAAGAACGCCATCATGGCGGTCACGAAGTCGGCATAGGCGATCTTCCACGCGCCACCATGGTGGCCGTGCCCAGCCTTCTTGTTGCGCCGGATGACAATGAAGGTCGGTGTGCTGGACTTGCTCATGGTCCGTTCCCGTCGGTGTGTGCTGCGTCGTTAATGGCGTGGCTCGTGGGCCGCACTCGGTGTCATAGGGGGTTCAGCGCTACGCTGTTTTGGCGCCACGCACGTGGTCTTCCAGCTCGGCAAACGACGGGCGCTCGGTCGAGAACAGCACCTTGCGGCCGAACTCAACAGCAATCGCCGGGGCGTAGCCGTTCATGCTGGCCAGCAGCGTCACCTTGATGCACTGGAACAACTTGGTCGATTCTTCGGCGCGCTGCTCCAGCAACGAACCCAGCGGCCCGATAAAGCCGTACGCCAGCAAAATGCCGAGGAAGGTGCCGACCAGCGCCGAGGCGATCAGCTTGCCCAGCTCTGCCGGCGGCAGGCCGACCGAGCCCATGGTGTGCACCACGCCCATCACCGCAGCCACGATGCCGAAGGCCGGCATGGCGTCGCCCACCTTGGTGATGATGCGAGCCGGTTGTTCAGCTTCGTGGTGGTGGGTGTCGATTTCCTGATCCATCAGCGCTTCGATCTGGAACGGATTCAGGTTGCCGCCCACCATCAGGCGCAGGTAGTCGCAGATGAAATCCAGCGCGTGGTGATCGGCCTGGATGGCGGGGTAGTTGGCGAACAGCGCGCTTTCGTGCGGGGATTCGATGTCGGCTTCGATCGACATCATCCCTTCGCGGCGGATCTTGGACAGCACCACATACAGCAGCGCCATCACTTCCATATAGAGGGCCTTGGTGTACTTCGAGCCCTTGAACAGGCCCGGGAGCGCCTTGACCGTGGCGTTGATGGCCTTTTTGTCGTTGCCGACCACGAAGGCACCAATGCCAGCGCCGAAGATGATCAGCAGTTCGGTCGGCTGGAACAGCGGCCCCAGGTGGCCACCGGCCAGCATGTAGCCGCCGAACACCGAGGCGAGAATCACGATGTAACCGATGGCGACTAACACTGGGCGAACTCCTGAATGGGCATCGCACGATCAATTCGAGCGATCAATACAAGGGTGATTAACGGCATCGCCCCGGTTTCCTGAAGGCTTGGCGCCGGGTTTTGCTGCAAGGGTTGGCGCTCGAGGACAACCGAAAATCGTTGTGCCACGCCCCTCTTCACCAAGAACGGCATCAAAACGGGCGGCTTGAGCGCCACGTCGCCCCGGGAAGACACGAAAAGCGGGGGCAACCAAGCCGAACGAAAGAAAAAAGGGACGGAAATTGCTTTCCGTCCCTTCCTTCATGCGCGGCGGCAAAAAAAATGCCGGTCCGCAGTTTCCTGCGACGACCGGCCTACCCCCTTCCCCTTTTGTGCTGTCTGAGCCCCTGTGCTGTTGCTGCTCTGTGTTCTGTGCTGTCTTGTTATGTGCCGAACTTGCCGGCTATTGTTGTTGTGTTCCCGTATTTCCCGTCATTCCCCGGCGTTCGTTCCCGTACGTCCCGTAATCCCGGTGGTACCGCTCAGGCGTCGATCGTCTTGTCTGCGACCGCATCTACCTGGCCAGCGACGCGCTTTTTCTTGCCTGCGCGTGAAGGTGGCTGGCATACACCGCACACGAAACCATGGTGCAAGTCTTCTGCATGGGCCACGAAATGGCCGGTGCAGCGCGTGCACTTCACGGTGTGCAGCATCTTTCCCTCGAAGAACTTCAGCATCATCCACGCGCGGGTGATGGAAAGCACTTCTTCCTGCTCGTGAACGTGAATGTGTTCCTGGTACAGCTTGTAGGCCGAGATCAGGCGGCGCACACCCGTGCTGCGGCTGTTCTCACCCAGAAAACGGTAAATGTTCAGGAAGATCGACGAGTGGATGTTCGGCGACCACGTCAGGAACCAGTCTGCCGAGAAGGGCAGCATGCCCTTGGGCGGCGATTCCCCACGAATTTCCTTGTACAGCTTGACCAAACGCTCACGGCTGAGCGTGGTTTCTTGTTCCAGCAATTGCAGACGCGCACCGAGCGAAATCAATTCCGCTGCGAGGTGGATCTGCTGAACTTCGTTCATGACGCTGGTATGACGCATGGCACTGCTCCCGCTTTGCTTCTGCTACCCATCCGAATCACGCTAAACCCGACGGAAAACCCGCCGCAAAAGGCTTAGCTGATCTGCTCAACCGCCTGACGCGCCAGCAGAATCGACATTTGCGATTGCTGCAGGCCCTTGTCACGGTGCGGCTGGGTCACCAGACCCAGGATGGCGTGATCGTCGAAGCGGAAGCGGCACAGCATCATGTTCGTGCTGGCCAGCTTGACGATCTGCGCGGGCGACATCGTCAACAGGATGTCAGCCAATTCTTCAGAGATGCCAAGGCGAAACAGAGCGGCATCGCGATCCTTGGCCAGCATCTGCTGGGCAAGCATCAAATAGGTGAGATTCAGCTCGCTGATCTCAGAAACGAGTTCTTGCGTGTCCATGTATGTCCCGTCGTGTGCAGTAAAAGTACAACCTGCATCCGATCCCGCATGGTGCTGCCCGGTGGCGCCGTTGTGTTTCGCGCCTACCCTCGCCGGGCGGTCACCAATCCCCACAGATCGGATGTTCCTGGCAGTCGGTACCGTTGCCGGCACTTCCTGCCTCCTTCTTACTCACGTCGCTAAGACATGGTGAAGTTGTTTTCTGTTGAACACATTGTGGTTTGACGACCGGGGTAAGTAAAGAAGGGTGACCCCCTACATTGGAGGGGTGAGGTAAGCCATTTTCTTGTAGGCAAACTTCCTACAAAGTTGTTAATAAATGTTGTAAACACGGCCCTTGCCGACGCAGCAAGCCTGGATAGACCGTGCGCTAAAGCGGTCGTTTGACACGGTTTTACCCCAATGTTTGGCCGAAAATAGCAATATTATTGCCTAAAGAAGCCATGAATCGACAAAGAAGGCGTCGCACTTCTGCCACTATGAGCATCGGATGCCGGGTTAACGGTTTGTAGGACACTTCTTACCTCGTCCTACAGGCCGTGTAGGACAGTTCCGACTGCGATTTGACCGGTTTTGTAGGAGTGGTCCTACAGTGGAACAGCAATTTTGTAGGACACATCCTACTTATATGTATCTCTATCCAATACATGTCTTTTATAGAGATACAAAATTGCCCGCTTCGACAAGCTTGTCGGGGCCGGGAAGGAAGGCAGCGGCACTTACCCTGCAGGGCCGCACAGGAAAGTGCGGCATGGTCGACCAACCGTGAGAGAAACGTCGGAATTTCTGCGATTGCGCGCGGGCGCTGTTGTAGGACAACGCCCGCGCATGCAGGCGTGCTCAGGGGTGTTGGGGCGGGGTCCAGTGGGCCAGCAATACCGTGCCCGTGGCAGATTCGGTGATGACGAGTGATTGCCCGTCGGGTGTCAGTGCGACATTGGTGGTGGTCCGCCCCCGGCACGACGCGATGCGCGCCAGCGGTTCGCCATGCGGTGAGAGCACAAAGACCGCGCCCAGCGAGGCATGGGCCACAAACAGGTTGCCGGCGGCGTCCATCGCCATGCCGTCCGGGCCGCTGGTGCCGTAGAACTGCGCGAAGCGGCCGACCTTGCTGGTGCTGCCGTCAGCCAAGAGCGGCAGGCGCCAGACAGCGTTGTCGCGCGTCATGGCCACGAACAGTGCGGACTCGTCTGGCGTGAGCACCAGCCCGTTCGGGCTTGGGCCGTTCGACAACAGGCAATCGAGCCGGCCATCCGGGCGTAGGCGGTAGACGCGACCGGTCGGGTCGTGCAGGCCGGTCTGGCCTTGATCGGTGAAATAGACATCGCCATTGCGGGCGACAATCAGGTCGTTCGGGCCCTTGAAGCGCTCGCTGTTGCGGCGGGTGAGAAGCGGCGCAACCACGCCCGTCGCCGGATCGAGCGACAGCACTCCATTCTTATAGTCAGCAATCAGCAGCGTACCGTCATGGCGCAGCGCCAGGCCGTTCGGTTCGCCATCGTATTCGGCCACCACGGCCCAATCGCCCCGTGGCGAGACCCGCAGGATGCGTCCGTGGGGAATGTCGACCAGCCAGAGATTGCCTTGCGCATCCCAGCACGGGCCTTCCAAAAAGCAATCGACCGGCCCCCCGCCCTTGTTGGCGCGCGACCATTCGGTCGGCACGGGGCGGCGCAGCTCGGCCGGCATCTCGGCAAAGACCGTGGTTTCGATGACCGGCCAGTTGAAGTAGGTCATGGCGCGGGCACGGCGTCAGCGTCGGATTCGGCCAGATGGCGCGTGGCTGTGCCGGTATAGCGGTAGGGCAGCTGACGCGGCATCGGTCCCTTGTTGCGCTCGCTGCGACCGCTCTGCTCCCAAGCGTGCGCCAGGATGCCGACCGCGCGCGACAGGCAGAACACGCCGCGCGCCAATGGCGCTGCAAACCCGAGTTCCGCGTAGATGACGGCAGTGGCGCCGTCGATGTTCATCGGGATCGGCTTGCCCTTGCGCGCGGAGAGCAGCGCCTCGATGGCGCGGCCGATGGCGGCGTAGTGACCGCCGACCACGCTGTCTTGTGCTGCCTCGTCCACCAATGCCAGCAATCGTCCCGCTCGTGGGTCTACCGGGTGGAAACGGTGCCCGAAGCCTGGCAGGTACTTGCCATGCGCGGCGATGAAGGCATCGACACCCGCCGCCGTAGCCGCTTCCAGCGATGCACCATCAAACATGCGCGCCTCGATGTCATGGAACAGCTCGACCGCCTGCTGCCCGGCCCCACCATGCACGTCGTCCAGCGCATTCAGCGCAGACGCCATTGCGCCGTTGAGCGGCAGGCCGCAGCTCGTCGCCATCTTGGCAATCGCAATGGAGGGGGCGTGCGGGCCGTGGTCGACCGAGGCCACCAGCGCCGCCTCCAGCAGCGCCGCCTGGCGCTTGGTCGGCAGCTCACCACGCAGCATCAGCCAGATCATTTCGGCAAACCCGATGTTGCCGATCAACTCCTGGATCGGGTAGCCGCGCACGTGGATGCGGCCGGGTTCGATGTCGATGATGTCGGTGCGCCAGTAGTCGGCAGCGAGGGCGGCGGCGTCAAGAGGAGGCGTTGTCGTCATGGTCAGATGGCGCCTTCAGCGCGCAGCACTTCGATTTGGTCAGTCTGGTAGCCGAGCTTGGCGAGCCAGTCGTCGGTGTGGGCAGATAGGGCCGGTGCGGGCGTCTGCGGGCACGGGTCTTCGCCCGACAACCGGAAGCCCGCGCGCGTGACGTGCTGCCCGGCTTCCGGGAATGAGGTGACGAAGCCGCGCCCCGTCACCTGCTCATGCGCGAGCACGCCGGGCACATCGAGCACCAGCCCGGCCGGGACGCCGGCGTCGATCAGCAGCGGCTCCCATTCAGCGGCCGGGCGCTCGGCCAAGGCAGCTTCCAGCGCATCGTTAAGCGCGTGGCGGTGCTCCTTGCGCGACTGGCGCTCGGCAAAACGCGCATCGGTCACCAGTTCCGGATGACCAATCACGCGGCACAGCGCGGCAAACTGCTTGTCTTCGTTGGCGGCAATGTTGATGAGCCCATCGCCCGTGCGGAACGTGCCCGACGGCGCCGCCGTGAAGTTCTGGTTGCCCATCGGGCGCGGGCTCACGCCGGCGTTCAGATAGTTGGAGACGACCCAGCCCATGGTGGCGAGCGTCGACTCCAGCATCGACACATCCACCATGCAACCCTCGCCCGTGCGCTGCGCGCCGAGCAGGCAGGCCGTGACGGCCAGCGCCGCCGTGATGCCGCCCACCGTATCGCTGATCGGGTAACCAACGCGCAGCGGCGCCGATGCATCATCGCCCGTGACGCTCATCACGCCGGAAATGCCCTGGATGATCTGGTCGTACGCGGGCCGCCCGCTCAACGGGCCGTCCTTGCCGAAGCCCGAGATTGCGCAATAGACGAGGCGCGGGTTGACCTCGCGCAGCACGTCGTAGCCGAGATCCAGGCGATCCATCACGCCGGGGCGGTAGTTTTCGATCAGCGCATCGGCCTGTGCCACCAGCTTGAGCAGGATGGCGCGCCCTTCCGGGTGCTTGAGGTTGACCGTGACGGACTGCTTGCCCGCATTGACGGCGACAAACGAGGCGCCCATCTTGCGGCGCGCCTGTTCCGGATCAGCACCCAGGCGGCGGGCGAGATCGCCATTGCCGGGCACCTCGACCTTGATGACTTCTGCGCCGAGCAAGCCCAGCTGATAGCCGCAAAACGGCCCGGCCAGCACGTTCGACAAGTCGAGGACGCGCAAACCCGCGAGAGGCAAAGCCATGAACACAACTCCTACAACTACGGTGGCTCCGCCCCTCGCCCCCTCTCACCCATGCAGGAGGTATTGGGCGTCTTGGCGGCGCCTAGGGTTTAGAGATGAGCTGAGTGGCGTGGCGCAACGGCGCGGGGTCGCCACCCAGCGTGGAGGTGATTTGCGCGGCGTGCTCCAGCACCGGGGCGCGCCACGACTGCAGCAACGTACCGTCGATGCGCGAAGCCGGGCCCGCCAGGCACAGCGCCCCGCGCAGCGCCTGCTGCGCACCGAACACCGGCACCGAGATGCCGACCGTTTCCCGATCGCGCTCGCCAATCGACACGTAGTAGTAATCGCGCCGGATCGCGTCGTACGTGGCGCCCTGCATGCCCGAGAACGCGCACAGCACGCGCCCGCCGGAGCCGCGCTCCAGCGGCAGCACATCGCCCTCGCGCACGTGGTCGCGGATCGAATGGTTCGAATCCACGCGGTGCAGGCACACACGCACGTCGCGCTCGCGGATGTAGAGCGACACGGCTTCGCCCGTGGCCTCGGCCAGCGCACGCATGTGCGGCAGCACCACGTCGGCGAGGCGCATGCTGCGCTGGTAGAGCGCGCCCAGCATCAACGGCGCAGCGCCAATCTGGTAGCGGCCGTCTTCCAGGCGGAACAGCATGCGGTGCTGGATAAGCGAGCCGGCCAGCCGCAGAATCGTGCTCTTGTAGAGCCCGGTGCGTGCGGCCAGCTCAGCCAGCGTGAGCGCGTAATCGCCCGGGCGGAACGCAAACAGGATCGAGAACGCGCGGTCCAGCGCAGCCACACCCGATTGCCCCGGCGTAACCGCATCGCCCTCATTGGCGGCGGACGTGGTCTCGTTCTGAGTGGTTTGGCGTTCTGCAGTCATGACGATGTTGGGAAGGCGGCTCACTGGACCGTCTTCAAGGCTTGGTCGACGAAGCGGTTAGTGTACGTTTTCGCCAGGTCGATCTTGGCATTGCGGATCTTTTCGTCGTAACTGGAGAGCACCGTCAGGGCCACCTTGGCATCGGCATCGGTCATCAGGCCATCTTTGGAGAAGATCGGCTTGGAGTGGCGCAACGCATCAACAAACACATCGCGACCGCCCACCTGCTGTTCCTTGGGCATCTTGTCGGCAATGGCCTCGGGCGTGTTGGCGTCGATCCACTTGAGCGTGCGGATGAAGGCGTTCACCAGGCGCTGCACGGTCTCGGGGTTCTTGGTCATGAAGTCGCGCGTGACGTAGAGCGTGGCCGTCGGGTAGCGGCCGCCGAACACGGCGTTGGAGCCGGCATCGGTGCGCGTATCGACCAGGAACTTGGCGGCGCGGCGCTTCTCCAGCAGGCTCGCCACAGGGTCGAAGTTGACCAGCGCGTCGATCTCCTTGCGATCGAGCGCCACCATGCCCGGCGCGCCCGACCCCACCGCGATGTACGACACGTCATTCACCTGCAGGCCATTCTTGATGGCGTAGTAGCGCGCGAACAAGTCCGTCGACGAACCCGGCGCGGTGATGCCGATCTTCTTGCCCTTCAGATCCTTGCCGCTCTTGATGTCGAGATCGGGCCGCACCGCCAGTACGATGCCCGGCGTGATGTTGAGCAGCGCCACCGAGACGATGTCCTTGCCCTGCGCCTGGATGTGGATGGTGTGGTCATAGAAGCCCACCACCGCATCGGTCGAACCGGCAATCAGCGCCTGCAGCGCCTTGCTGCCGCCGGCCTGGAAGTTCTCCACCTTCACGTTCAGACCTTCCTTCTGGAAGTTGCCTAGCGACTGCGTGAGCGGCACCGGCATGTAGTTCAGGATCATCGAGCCGACCGACAGGCTCACGTCCTTCTTTTCCGGCTCGGCGGCGTTGGCCGCCGACCAGACGGCCGCGCATAGCAGGGCCGAAATCCATCGCTTCATGGTTGTCTCCGTAGATGTTGTATTGGGTCAGGCGCCGGCTCATGTGCCAACTTCGGGGTCCGCCTTCGGGCGCCACACCAGCAACTTGCCTTCGAGCGCATCCACGCTGCGGTCCAGTGCGATCACGAAAGCGGACAGCACGACGATCCCCGAGAACACGCCGGTGGCATCGAACACGCCTTCGGCCTGCGCAATCAGGTGGCCCAGGCCGGCGGAGGAACCGAGGTACTCGGCCACGATCGCGCCCATCACCGCCATGCCAACGGAGGCACGCAGGCTGGAGAGAATCCAGCTCGTGGCGGACGGCACATACACATGGCGCAGCAGGCTCATGCGGCTGGCCTTGAGCAGGCGCGCGTTGGCCAGGATGACCGGGTTCACCTCGCGCACGCCCTGGTAGGTATTGAAGAAGGTGATAAACAGCACCATGGTCGCGCCCAGCGCCACCTTGGAGGTCAGCCCCAGCCCGAACCACATCACGAAGATGGGCGCGAGCAGAATCCGCGGGATGGCGTTGACGATCTTGATGAATGGGTCCAGCACCTCGGCGGCCAGCTTCGACAAACCCAACCACAACCCGAGGCTGATCCCCATCAACGTGCCGATGCCGAACGAGAGAATCGTCTCGGCCAGCGTGATGGCTAGGTGCGTGTAGATGTCGCCGCCGGTGAACCACTCCCAGACGCGCGCGACGATGGACGACGGCATCGAGAAGTAAAACGGATCAATCACGCCCGTGCGGCCGAAGCCCTCCCACGCGCCGAACAGCACCACCACCACGGCCAGCTGAAACAGGCGGATCTTGGTCTTGTGCGCGAGACCCGCGCGCGGCGTGCTCATGGCAGGCGCAACGTTAGTGCTGGACGGCATGACTTTTCTCCACTTCGGTGCCGAGGATCGACCAGATCTCGCGATACAGGCGGATGAACGCGTCGGACATGTTGATTTCAGACACGTTGCGCGGGCGCGGCAGCGTGATTTCCACATCGCCGACCGGGCGACTGGCGGGGCCTGCGGACATGACCACCACGCGGTCCGCCAGGGCAATCGCCTCTTCCAAGTCGTGTGTGATGAACAGCAGCGATTTGCGGTCTTCCTGCCACAGGCGCAGCAGTTCGCTCTGCATGAGGTGGCGCGTGTGCACGTCCAACGCCGAGAACGGCTCGTCCATCAGCACGATCTTGGGCGAGAGGATTAGCGTCTGCGCCATGCTGATGCGCTTCTTCTGCCCGCCAGACAGTTGATGCGGATAGCGCGCTTCAAAGCCCGCCAGGCCGACCTTCTTCATCCAGGGGCGGGCGCGTTCACGGGCCTCGTCCACCGACATGCCCTGAAACACCAGGCCCAGCGCGACGTTATCCAGCGCCGTCTTCCAGGGCAGCAGCGAGTCCTGCTGCATCATGAAACCGGCACTGCCATTCAGCCCGGTCAGCGGCTCGCCAAACACGTTGACGGTGCCGCCGGCCGGCTTGAGCAGCCCCGTCACGGCATTGAGCAGCGTGCTCTTGCCGCAGCCGGTGGGCCCCACCACCGCGACGAACTCGCCTTCACCGATCGACAGATCGACGCCCTGCACGGCCGTGAAGCTGCCGAACCGTACCGATACCTGATTGAGCTGAACCGCTGGCAGGCCGCCGTGCAGCCGACCGCTGGCGGCCTGGGAAGAGGAAAGCATGGGCGTCTCCTTGAACGCGCCGATCACCGTGCGTTCTGTGTGCTGGAATATAGTTCTATTTTATACATACACATCAACCAGAATAAGGCGCGTAAACCCGTAAACCAGGCAAGCCCCCCCGGGCACCACGCAATAATGACGCAAATTTTCCCATAAATGTTCTTTTTGAAGGAACATAGTTCTATCTAATAGAATTTATGAACAATCCGGATGGTGGGAAATATTTTTAAGCCGCCCTAAAGTTTTCCGCCCGCCTCCCGTTCAAGGACGTACTGACTAGCGAGATGGCGATGCAACTCTCTTCCTCCTCCGTTTCCAGCACTGCGGGCACCGGCGCCTCGGGCGGCGGGAGTTCGGCCTCAGAAATCGAACGCCTGCAGCGCCAGCTCAAAAACCTGCAGAAGTCGATGGCGGATTTGCCCAACCAAGGGCTGCCCCCCGACCAAGCCAAAGAGCAGGCCCAGCTCCTGAGCCAGCAGATCCAGATCGTGCAGGCGCAGATCGCACGCCTGCAGGCCCAGAAGAGTCTGGAGCAGGCCCAGACCCAGCTGGAAAACCTTCACAGCGAATCGAGTTCCAGCCAGACCGAGGTTGCGGCCAAGGCACGGACGACTGACAAGGTCACCGGCTCGTCGTCATTGACCGATGCCCGGCTGCAAGCGCAGAAAGCCGCCCAGGCAACCCATCCGGCCAGCGCCGAAGCCATCGAACCAGCAGAGCCCCCCCTGGTTTCAGTCAGGGTCTGACGGCAGGAGCTCGGCGGCGGCACTGCTTTGATGTCGCCCCTGCTGATCTCCACTTCGCGCATCAGCCACACCCTCCCAACGAGGGGAGGCCGGCATGCATCGGCAACAGCGACAATCGCCGCGCTGCCGCGATAGGTGCGGTATCGAGAACCCGCATGACCGCCGCCAGCGACGCCCTTCCCCCCGCTCAACCGACAGACCCGAACGCGCCTGCCGACCCACAGCCAGCGCGCGTGCCGTCCCGCAACTTCTTCGCCCGCCACTGGCGTGGTGACTACAGCCTCGTCCGCTCGTACTGGCTGCACACCGCGCTGATGCAATTTGGTGTGATGGCGCTGAGCGCTGGCGTCACGCACGCCCTGGCACACAATGCGCCGGCACGCGCGGCCTCGTCGGCGCTGCTGCTGATCTACGTGCTGGGTGTGATGCTGTGGATCTGGGCGGTGGTCGGCACATGGCGTTCGGCCGACCGAGAACAGGCGCGTAACCAGCTAGCGGGGATGACGAGCCTGTGGCCGTTCGTTGCCAAACTGATGATTGCGCTGGGTGCCATCGGCACAGGCTCACGTGTCATCAATGACCTGCCGCGCCTGCAGGCACACCTGCGCACGGCGCTCGGCGAGCAAGCCGCGTCGCCCTTTACCGTGGTGCCACAACGTGACGGCCGCGCGGTGCTCTTCACCGGCGGGATGAACGACGGCGCAGCCGATGCGCTGGAAGCTGCGTTGCGCCGCGCGCCCAACGCCACCGCTGTTGTACTGCGCTCCGAGGGCGGCTGGCTGCGCGAAGGCGCACTGGTGGCCGATGTCATTCGTCGCCACCATCTGCGCACCTATGTGGAACGCGCCTGCGCTTCGGCCTGCACGATCGCCTTTCTTGCGGGCGAGGACCGCGCCGCCGCGCCAGGCGCTCGCCTCGGCTTCCATCGCCCGCGTGCGGTGGGCGCCGACCATGACCAGATGCCCGGCGCCACCGACAGCGAGTTATGGCGCGCCTATGCCGCCGCCGGCTTGCCCGACGCGTTCATCCGCCGCGTGGAGGGCACGCCGTTTGACCACATGTGGTTCCCCAGCCCACAGGAGCTGCTGGACAACCATGTCGTCACGCGCGCCTCACCCGGTGGGGAATACGCAACCATGAACACGCAGTTCACCACGCGCGATGCGTGGGCCGCCGAGCTGCGCAGCGTCGCGCTCTATGCGGCACTGGAGCGCAAGTACCCGGCGCACTTCAACCGCCTGCTCGACACCGTGTGGCAAGCCCTCAAGCGCAATGCCGGCGACGCCGAGGTCATGGCACTGCTGCATACCCAGTCGGCCAAGCTGTATCGCGCACTCATTCCTACCGCACCAGACGTGCTGCTGTTTGCCAACGCGCAGCTGACCATTGACGAGGCCCAGGCACTGCAACGCCTGAGCCCCGAAGCCTGTGTCGCTTACCTGGATGGCACGGCCGATGCCGTCGCCGCGACCGCACGCTTGCCGCGTGCACTGATCGCGCGTGAGCAAACCCTGTTCTCCGATCTGGTACAGGCGGCAGACCCGGAACATGTGCCCGTCGTCACCCGCGCGCAAGCGCTGCCCGCGCTGCAACTGGCCATAGCGGCCCTGCCACTGCAGGAGCAGCGTGTGCTGACCTTGCCCGCGCTGCGGCACACAACACCGCCCGCCGAGCGCTGCCAGGCCCTGATCCGTTTCGCGCATTCCATCCTGGCCCTGCCGGAAGCTGAACGCGCACTCGCCTTGCGCGGCATGTACGCAGCCACGTCTGCCCCAGACTTGTAACCGCCTCTTTTCCGAGGGCCGGGCGGCGCACGGCCAGCGCTTCAGTAGAGAGGCTGCCGGCACACCTGCTTGTCAGGACGCGGCAAGCGTCCATCCGCATGAGCGCCAGGCCGAGCGGATCCGACTGGTCGAACAGCGCTCACGCGGATTGGCCAGCGCGCAACGCGGCAAGCGACACCCGTTGACGGCCTTGCGCGTCAAAGTTATCGGGCAGCAGCCATTGTTCAAACACGGCGCGCAGTTGGGGCCAATCGGCATCGATGATGGAAAACCACGCGGTATCGCGGCTGCGACCCTTGTAGACCACCGCTTGACGGAAGATGCCTTCGAACTCGAAGCCCAGCCGCAGCGCGGCCTGACGGGACGGCGCGTTCAGCGTGTCGCACTTCCACTCGTAGCGGCGATAGCCAAGATCGTCGAACACGTGCTTCATCAGCAGAAACTGCGCCTCGGTTGAAAGCGGCGTGCGCTGCAGCAAGGGCGAGAACGTGACGGCACCCACCTCGACCACACCATGATCCGGTGTGATGCGCATCAGCGCCAGCGTGCCGACCGCGCGATCGGTGCGCGCGTCGATCACCGCGTACTGCAGCGGATCACGCTTGGCCGCAATGCGCTCGATATAGGCACGAAACGCACCGGCATCGGCAAACGGGCCTTCCATCAGGTAGGTCCAATCGCGGCCATCCTGCGCGTGGCCAAAGGCCTCGAACAACGCGTCGGCATGGCGCGCGGCATCCAGCGGCTCCAGCCGGCAGTAATGGCCAGCCAACGGCACATGCGGCGGCAGCGGTCGGGGGCTCCAGTTCGGCAAGGCGTTGCCGATGGGTTGTTGGTAGGGGTTAAGCGTGGTGGCAGTCATACGAAACCATGGGTGCGGACATCAATACGGCAGACCGTACCGAATCTCATGGTTCTGTGAAAAGAGCCATCCCCCCTCAGCGCGATGGAACCACGGCCGGCAGCGCCTGAAGTGGATTAGTCCATTCGGCGCCCCGCTACGTGGCAATAGCGCTCAACAGCATGCGTCGATATGTTGAGGGCCGGGGGAGGACA
Source organism: Ralstonia sp. AU12-08 (assembly GCF_000442475.1). NCBI lineage: Bacteria > Pseudomonadati > Pseudomonadota > Betaproteobacteria > Burkholderiales > Burkholderiaceae > Ralstonia > Ralstonia sp. AU12-08. The sequence goes on from NZ_ASZV01000003.1 coordinate 313,640, forward strand.
GCGCCAGGAAACGGCGCGGGCACGCGCTTTGCCGCACGGCAAGCGCGCGTCCGCATTCGGATGCACCGTTCATCGGCCAACGCCTCGGCCAGCTGTCTTCTTTCAGGAGCCCACGCATGGCGCCATTGCTCAATGGGTGGATTTGCCGGCACGGCCGGTGTGGATATGCCTTCACGCTGTGGATTGCGCTTGCCTGCCTGGCGCCATGCAGCCCTGCGCTGGCTGGCCCCAAGTTCGCCAACCTGATCACCGTACGCGTTGACACGGATGCAACCGTTGCCCTGCCGCGCACGTGGGGGCCGCTTCAGTTGAACGAGGACGCGCCCATCCCCTCGGTTGCCGGGACGATCAACTCGCCATTCGGGCCGTCACGCCTGGTGTTTGCGCAACAAGCGACGCCCGCTGAGGGCTTTGGTCTGGTCACGGTGCGCAAATCCGATTTCGAAAAAGGCACGCCGCAGTATTTGGAGAGCATTCCCCCGCGCCACTTGGCAATCCTGCTCAACCATATGGAATCGCGCGTGCATGGCGACCGCCCCATCTGGGCCACACGCCTGATCCGCGGCAAAACCCCCGCACAACGCTCGCTGGGCGAGCGCCGCGTGATTTACTGGGAAGGCGAGTGGCATACCGCCAACAACCAAACCGCGATGGTTCGGGGCTATGCCTTCTTTGGAAACGGTGCGGTGTATCTGCTGCGGGTGTTCGGTGCGGCGGGGCACAACCAACCCGCGTTTGCCGAGGAATCCCGCTTTGCCGAAGCGGTGGCCGCCACCTTCCGCATGAAATAGGCCGCGCTGAAAGCCGTGGATTTTGTTGCGCGGCAACATCACTCCCACGAGCGTCGGCCGGCCAGTGCACAAGCGTAGGCCGCGCCACGCAAGCTTTGAAATTTGTTGTTACCTTTGGAACAGTCTGTTCACCCCGAACCATATTGTTCTCCCGCATTGCAACACCTAAACTTCGCTCCAGTTGTCCAGACATCGATTGCCTGGACATCCATGCAAGTGTTGTAAGGAGAACAATCATGAAATGGTTCGACATTGGCGCCGTCATGGCTGCCTGGATCGCAAGCTGCGTCGCAGCAGGCTGGCTCATCAGCGCAGCCTCCTTCCTGGCCTAAAGCCCGAATCGGGCTCGACCCCGCCCCAGAAGCAAAAACGGCCGAGCAGGACCCCTTCCCGCCCGGCCTTGTATTCAAGTCGATGGGTTCGTCAGGCGCGTCTCAGGCGCCCTTCGCCTCCGCCCACTGGACGAATCGATCGACAAACCCCTGCAGGAACTGGCGCGTTCGTGCATCCGTGACCCCACCCTGGGCGTCGAACGGTTCCCCCGCAAAGTGGAAGAACACCTCCGGCAACGGCACGATCTGCACGCCCACCGCCGAGAGCACGTTGCGCAGTTGCGCCTGCGCCAGGGCCGTACCGATCGCCCCCGGTGACGCCCCCGCAATGCCCGCCGGCTTGCCGCCCCACACGCTCTGGCCGTACGGACGCGAACCCCAGTCAATCGCATTTTTCAGCACGCCCGGAATGCCGCGGTTGTATTCCGCCGTGACGAACAGTAGCGCGTCCACCCCTGCCACCTCCGCCTTGAAGCGCTGTACCGGCTCGGGAAGGCTGCCGTCCAGATCCTGGTTGTACAGCGGCAACTCGCCAATTTCGATGATCTTGGCGGTGGCGCCGGCTGGCAGCAGGCCAATCAGCGCGTGCGCCAGCTGGCGGTTGAACGACGCCTTGCGCAGGCTGCCGACGATGACACCGATAGTCAGATTGCTCATGAGGACTCCTCGCTCGACAAAGGTTCAGGGGTAGCGCCCTATTCCGCCCGCGCCGGCTCGGCCAGCGCAGCACGTTTGTTCAGACGATCAATGAGGCCGAACATCAACGGATTCAGCAAGATCGACAGGATGGCGGCCGCCAGCAGCAGGCCACGGGCACGCACCGGCAGGATCTCCAGGCTGATGCCCAGACCAATCAGGATGAACGAAAACTCGCCGATCTGCGCGAGACTGGCAGAAATCGTGAGCGCCGTGCGGTTGGCATGGCCAAAGGCGCGCACCACCGCAAACGCCGCCAGCGACTTGCCCACCACCACGATCAGCACCGTGCCCAGCACCGCCCAGGTGTCTTCCACCAGCACGCTCGGGTCGAACAGCATGCCGACCGACACAAAGAACAGCACCGAGAAGGCGTCGCGCAGCGGCAGCGACTCTTCCGCCGCACGCTGGCTGAAGGGGGATTCGGCCAGCACCATGCCGGCAAAGAACGCCCCCAGCGCAAACGACACGCCAAACAGCACCGTCGCGCCGTAAGCCACACCCAGCGCGGTCGCCAGCACACCGAGGCGGAACAGCTCCCGGCTGCCGGTCATGACAATGCGCTCCAGCATCCACGGAATCACGCGGCGGCCCACCACCAGCATCAGCGCGGCAAACGCCACCACCTTGCCCAGCGTGATGGCCAGCACCTTGATGATGTCCCACGCGCCCACGGTCGTGCTACCCGCGCCGCCCAGCGCGCCGGAAAGCGCCGGCAGCAGCACCAGCGTCACCACCATCACGAGGTCTTCCACGATCAGCCAGCCGACGGCGATATGGCCTTCGTGCGAGCTATCAATGCCACGGTCTTCCAGCGCCTTGAGCAGCACCACCGTACTGGCCACCGACAGCGCCAGCCCGAACACCAGCCCGGGGCCCCAGTTCCAGTCGAGCAGCCACGCCAGCCCCATGCCCATCAGCGTGGCGAGTGCGATCTGCCCAAGCGCCCCCGGAATGGCGATGGACTTGACCGCCAGCAACTCCTTCATCGAGAAATGCAGCCCCACGCCAAACATCAGCAGGATCACGCCCAGCTCGGCCAGTTGCGGCGCGAGGCTCTGGTCCGCCACGAACCCCGGGGTGAACGGCCCGGCAACCACACCTGCCACCAGATAGCCCACCAGCGGCGGCAAGCGCAGCCGATGCGCGATGGTGCCGAAGATGAAAGCCAGCACCAGGCCACCGATGACGGTGGAGATGAGCGGGGTGTCGACGTGCATGCGTTCCTGTGAAGTTGGGGCGGATGGAAAGACGGGGTGGACCAGCGGAACAGCGGGATCGGGCCTGCGGGCCCTTGTGCGACAACGGCGACGCCGATTTGTTCATGTTGCGTCACAACTATAAGGGATGCGGCTTGGCAAACCTTACGAAGCAAATGTCATGCAGAAGACATCGCCGCCGGAATGTCGCTCCTACACTGCGCCGCAGACCCGCTCCCGCCGGGCAGACCAGGAGACAACACATGCGCTACGCCAACAAGGTCCTTTCCGTGGACGAGGCCATTGCCCACGTCCGCAGCGGCAGCCGGCTGATGCTGGGCGAATTCGTCGGCGCCGGTGAGCCCGCCTGCTGCATCGAGGCGCTACTCGCCAGCGGCACCAACCAGCTCACGCTCATCGCCAATACGGCGGGCCTGCGCGGCGGCTTCCTCAAGGCCAGACTGTTTGCTTCGGGCCAGTTGGCGGAGTACATCGGCACGCACGTCGGCACCACGGATGAATCGACACAGGCTTACCTGAGCGACAGCGTGCGCGTGGCCGAATTCTTCCCGATGGGCACCTGGGCCGAGAAAGTGCGCGCGGGCGCGATGGGCCTGGGCGGCGCACTCGTGCCGGTGGGCGTGGGCATCCTCGACCAGCCGGGGATGTTCCCCGCGCGTGGCGCCCCCAAGCAGACGCTCACCGTGAATGGCATGACCTGTTTCGTGGAGCCGCCCTTGCGCGCCGACGTATCGATCATCAAGGGCTGGCGCGCCGATACCTTCGGCAATGTGGAGTTTCGCGGCACGGCACTGCAGAACCAGCGTGACATCGCCATGGCGGGCGATTACACCATCGTCGAGGTGAACGAGATCGTAGAGGTAGGCACGATCCCGCCCGAGCGCGTGGGGTGCCCGGGCGTGTTCGTCAACGCCGTGGTGCAAGGGTTGTCGCTGGAAGACCAGCATGCGCTCTACAAGCAGCACTGGACCAAGCTCGGCCGTCTGCCGGCCGCCGCGCAGGCCTGATCGGCCGACAACACGAACAAGGAGACCGCCATGCAGCCGCTACCCGAGCACCCCAAACAACGCATTGCCGCCCGCTGCGCGCAGGAATTGCGCGCGGGCGAAGTCGTCAACCTCGGCCTGGGCATCCCCACGCTCACGGCCAACTATCTGGATGCCGATGCCGGCGTCATCTTCCACACTGAAAACGGCGCCTTCGGCTTTGGCGGACGCCCAGCGCTGGACGCCATCGACAGCGACGTCACCAACGCCGGCTGCGAGCCGATCACGCTGCCACCCGGTGCGGCCATCATGGACCTTGCTACGTCGCTGGGCGCGATGCGCAACGGCTATATCGACGTGACCATCCTCGGCGCGCTGCAGGTGGATGCGCTGGGCAACCTGGCCAACTGGGCGTGCGAGCGCAACGGCAAGTGGTGGCCCGGCATCGGCGGGGCGATGGACCTGTGCTACGGCACGCGCAAGGTGATTGCCGCGCTGGCCCATACCGACAAGCATGGCAACTCGAAGATCTTGCCGCGCTGCACGCTGCCGCTCACGGGCCAGGGCTGCGTCAAGGTCATCGTGACCGAGCACGCGGTGTTTGATGTGACCGACGCGGGGCTCGTGCTGCGTGAAATCCTCTCGCATGCGACACTCGCCGACATTCGCGCCATGACGGCAGCCCCCTTCACACTGGCGCCGCTGCTGCAGACGCCCATACCGCTTGAGGCCTGAGGAACGTTCATGCCCACCACCGTCGACTGGTTCTTCGATGTCATCTCGCCGTTTGCCTACCTGCAGCTCGAGCAGCTCGACCGGCTGCAGAAAGACCACGACATCGTCATCCGCCCGCGCCCGATTGTGCTGGGCGCACTCCTGAACCACTGGGGCCAGAAGGGCCCGGCAGAGATCGGCGCCAAGCGGGTGTTCACGTATCGGCATGCGCTCTTTCGCGCGCAACAACTCGGCATGCCGTTTCGCATGCCGCCCGCGCATCCGTTCAACCCGATCAAGGCATTGCGGCTGACGCTTGCGATGGATGGCTCGCTCGATGCCGTGCGCGCGGTGTTCCGGCACATCTGGCGGGATGGCAACGATGTCGCATCGCCCGAGGGTTTTGCCGCGCTGTGCGAGGCCGTCGGCTTTCCGGCGGGCGCGACGGCTGTCGACCAACCCGCCGTGAAAGACGCCCTGCGTGCGCACACGGATGCCGCCATCGCACTCGGCGTGTTTGGCGTGCCCACGCTGGTCCACAACGGCGAGTTATTCTGGGGTGAAGACGCAACCGACATGTTCGTGCAGTGCCTCACCACCGATTGGCTTGCCACACCCGAAGTGCTGCGCGTGAGCACGTTGCCAGTAGGCATTCAACGTGGCTGAACACGCTATCCACGCAAACCCCAGCGACTCCCGCCCCGGCATCAGCCGCGCGCGGCTGGCGCACATTGCTGCCTGGTCGATCGACCTGCCCAGCGACGAGGCCGACCGTGCGTGCGCCGGCATCGTCGAAAAAACCTACGCGCGCGGCGCCTGCATCTGCCCAAAGAACACACTGCTGGAAAGCTGGACGGGCGTGGTCACGGGCCTGATCAAGATCGGCACGGTATCGCCCGAGGGGCGCAGCGTCACGTTCACGGGCGTACCGGCTGGCGGCTGGTTTGGCGAGGGGACAGTGCTCAAGAACGAGCCGCGCCGCTACGACATCGTCGCGCTGCGCGACACGCGCATGGCCTTTATGGAGCGCGCTACCTTCATGTGGCTGGTTGAGAACAGCGTGGCCTTCAATCGTTTCCTGGTGAAGCAGCTCAACGAGCGGCTTGGCCATTTCATGGCGCTGCTCGAATACGACCGCCTGCTCGATGTCACGCCGCGCCTGGCGCGCTGTATTGCTTCGCTCTTCAACCCGGTGCTTTATCCCGGCGCGGGCGACCATCTGGAGATCACGCAGGAAGAACTCGGCCTGCTCTCCGGCATGACGCGGCAGGTTGCCAACCAGTCATTGAAGGCGCTGGAGAAAGACGGCGTGGTACGGCTGGAATACGGCGGCGTGACGGTGGTGGACCTCGATCGGCTGCGCAGCTACGGCGCCTGATCACACCTGCCGCATTGTTATGGAATCTTCATTCAGCGCAACGACCTGCAGCCGCTAGAATCGCGGCACAACAAGACAAGATCGTTACGCTGCGGCACACGCACTGCGCTACCCGCAGCCGGAAGAGGAACCAGGGCGACGCAACACATGCGCGCCTGCATCTATGCTGCCGATTCATCTGCTTTCCACCGGCAAGGCGCTGCCGGAGCAACGGGTCACGTCCGCAGAGCTGGATACGCGCCTGGGCCATTCGGCCGGCTACGTACGCAAGAAGTCCGGCATTGACGTGCGCCACCACGCCACACTTGCCGAGCACCAGTCAGAACTTGCCGGCGCCGCCGTACGCGATGCACTGCGCCGCGCGAATGTGCCTGCTGCCTCCATCGACCTGCTGATCTCCGCCTCGGGCGTGCAGGAGCAGGCGCTGCCCAACACGGCCACGCGCATCCTGGAGCCCGCTGGGCTACCTGCCGGCACGCCTGCGTTTGACGTCAACGCCAGCTGTCTGAGCTTCATCACCGCATTACACGTGGCGGCCAATCTGCTGACGACGGGCGCGTACCGGCGCATTGCCGTGGTGGCTTCAGACCTTGCCTCGCGCGGCATCAACTGGAGCGATGCGGAAACCGCACTCATCTTTGGCGATGGCGCGGCCGCCGTGATTGTGGAAGCGGCACCTGCGGCGTCCGGCGCCGGCATCCATGCCTATCGCATGGAGACCTACCCCGCCGGCAAGACCTTCTGCGAGATCCCAGCCGGTGGCACCCGCCGTAACCCGCGCACGGGCGCGCAGGCGTCTGACTACCTGTTCCACATGGATGGCAAGCGCGTGTTCAAGCTGGCCTCGCAGTTGATGGATGGTTTTCTCGATCGCCTGTTCGCCGGCAGCCGCTACACGCTGCGCGACATGCACGTGGTCGTGCCGCACCAGGCCAGTCACCTTGGCATGCAGCACCTGCGCAAACGATTGGGCGTGCCTGAGGCCAGCGTCGTCGACATCTATGCGCAGCACGGCAACCAGGTGGCCGCATCGATTCCCACTGCGCTGCATGAAGCCATCACAAGTGGACGTATTGCGCCGGGCCGCCCAGTGCTGCTGGTGGGCACCGCAGCGGGGCTGACGCTTGGCGGCATGGTACTGACGACATGACGGCACTGGTGACCGGCGCCACGGGTGGGCTGGGCCGCAACGCTGTCGATGCGTTGCTGGCACAGGGTGCGCGCGTGCGTACCACCGGGCGCGATGCCGCGCAGCGTGACGCCTTTCTTGCACGTGGTGCCGACTATGTGCCAGCCGATCTCGCACGCCTCACGCCGGCCACGCTGGATGCGCTTTTCGAGGGTGTCGATACGGTCTGGCATTGCGCGGCGCTGTCGTCGCCGTGGGGTGCCTATGACGACTTCTACGCGGCCAACGTGCGTGCAACGACAGCTCTGGCCGACGGCGCGGTCAAACGCGGCGTCCGGCGCTTTGTGCAGATCTCCACGCCGTCGATCTACTTCGACTACCAGCACCACGCGAACCTGCCCGAGACCTATCGCCCCGCCCGCTTCGCCAATCATTACGCGGCAACCAAGATGCAGGCGGAAGACGCGATTCAGCAGCAGGCAGCCACACAAGACACCACGCGCTTCGTCATCCTGCGCCCGCGCGGGCTGTTTGGCCCGCACGACCGCGTGGTGCTACCGCGCATCCTGCATCTGCTGAAGCTGCGCGGCGGCACGCTGCCCCTGCCGCGTGGCGGCGCCGCGCGCATGGACCTGACCTATCTGGAGAACGTGGTGCACGCCATGCAGTGCGCCACCACGGCCGACGTGCCCAGCGGCGCCGCGTACAACATCACCAACCACGCACCCGCCACGCTGCGCGATCTGCTGGACCAGTTGCTGGGGCAGCAGCTTGGCTTGCGCTACCGCATTCGCGCTGTGCCGTATCCAGCCATGGCGCTGGCCGCACGCCTGATGGAATCGGCCAGCCACATCACGCGCCGCGAGCCGCTGCTCACGCGCTACAGCGCCGCGGCCCTGCACTACGACATGACGCTCGCCAACGACCGTGCGCGCGCCGAACTCGGCTACGTGCCGCCCATCGACATGGCAGAAGGCATCCGCCGCACAGCCCACTGGTTACGTGAACATGGCAATGGAATATGGCAACGCTAACGGTCTTTGAAGCCGGCTACTGCACGCACACCGCCTGCGTGGCGCTGCGCGGCGCGGGCCTGCGCACCTGTGCGTTTCCGGCGCGTGCCTGGCTGATCGAAACGGCCGGCCGCCGCTGGCTGTGGGACACGGGCTATGCGTCGCATTTTCACGACCACACGCGCAGCGGCCTGTTTGCGATCTACCGCAAGGTCACGCCGGTGTACTTCGATACGTCCGAATCGACGGCGGCGCAGCTTGCGCAGCAGGGGCTGCGGCCGGCCGATCTGGACGGGCTGATCGTTTCGCACTTCCACGGCGACCACGTGGCCGGCTTGCGCGACTTTCCCGGGGTGCCCGTCATCTGCTCGGGCGAGGGCTGGATGCACTTGCGCGCGCTGCGTGGTGTCTCCGCATTGCGGCGTGCCTTTGTGCCGGGGCTGATTCCCGAAGATTTCGAAACGCGCACGCGCTTTGTCGAACAGTTCGAGCACGTTGCGCTGCCGCCTGAGCTGGCGCCGTTCACGTCTGCGTGGGCCTTGCCCGACAGCAACGGCGACGTATTGCTCGTACCGCTGCCCGGCCACGCAGCTGGGCACATCGGCGCCTTCGTCCGCACGCACGAGGGCTGGGTGCTGCTGGCGGCGGATGCGGCGTGGTCTCCGCTGAGTTATCGCGAACTGCGCGGGCCGTCAGTGCTGGCCTATTCGATCATGGAAGACCGCCGCGCCTACTTCGACACGCTGCGCAAACTGCACGCGCTGGACGCAGGCGGCCACGTGCGCATTCTGCTCACGCACGAGGGTGCGCTGTGACGGCATTCCATCGCCTGCTGTGGTCGTACTGGCAGACGCGCCGGTTGCAGCCAGCCAACCGTGCCGCGCTGGAGGCGCATCAGCAGCGCCAGATTGCGCGCTTCACGCAGCGTGTGCTCACGCGCAGCCCGTACTTCCGCGCCTTCGCATCGAAGCCGATGCGCGAATGGCCGCTGATGGACAAGGCCACGATGATGGCCAACTTCGACACCATGAACACCGCCGGCCTACGCCTGGACGACGTGTTGGCCTGCGCCCGCCAGGCTGAACAATCGCGCGACTTCCGGCCGATGGTCGGGCCGTATTCGGTGGGCCTATCTTCCGGCACGTCGGGCGGGCGCGGCGTGTTTGTCGTCAGCCCTGCGGAGCGCGCCCAGTGGGCGGGCATCCTGCTGGCCAAGCTGCTGCCGCGCGGGCTGCTGCACGGTGAACGTGTCGCCCTGTTCCTGCGCGCCAACAACAACCTGTACACGGCGGTGCGCAACCCGTGGCTGACGTTCGCGTTCTTCGATCTGTTCGCGCCATTCGAATCACACCGTGCGCCGCTGGAAGCATTGCGGCCCACCATTGTCGTGGGGCCGGCGCAAGTGCTGCGCGCGCTGGCGCTGGAGAAGCTCGCAGGCCGGCTCGACATCGCACCGGTGCAAGTGTTGTCTGGCGCCGAGGTGCTGGAACCGATGGACCGCGCACTGCTGGCGCAGGCCTTCGGCAACGTCGGCGAGGTCTACCAGGCCACCGAGGGCTTCCTGGGCGCCACCTGCTCGCACGGCACGCTGCACCTGAACGAGGCGCACGTGCACATCGAGCCGCAGTGGCTGGACGACCGTCGTTTCGCACCCATCGTCACCGATTTCACGCGCAGCACGCAGCCCATCGTGCGCTACCGGCTGGATGACATCCTCATCCGCCGTGACCCTGCACTGCCGCCCTGCCCGTGTGGCAACCCAGCGATGGCCATCGAGCGCATCGAAGGCCGCTGCGACGACACGCTCGTCCTACCCGCACACGGCGGCGGCACCGTCACGCTGTTTGCCGATGTGTGCTCGCGCGCCCTGGCACAAGCGCTGCCGCTGCGGGCCGACTACCGCCTGGTGCAGACCGATACGCACACGCTGGCGCTCTCCATCCACCCCGCCGATGCCGACATCGCCCGCGCATGCCAAGCGCATCTGGCGGACGTCTTTGCCTGCCAGGGTATCGACATGACACGCGTGACATGGCACCCAGCACCACAAGACATTGCGACCGACTTCACCACCAAGCGGCGTCGCATCGTCCGGCTTGCAGCATCAGGAGTCGCGCAATGAGCCCGCTCGCCACACGCTTGCGTCATATGGCGTTGGGCTGGTGTTCCGTCGGCCTCGTCTACGGCACCTGCGGCGTGCTGCAAGGCGCAGGCACCGTGGTGCCCGAGACGGCGCTGGACCGCGCCATCCCGTTCAGCACGTCGGGCATCTGGCTGTACCTGTCGTTCTTTGCGCTGATTCCGCTGGCGTATCTGCTGGCCGACATGCATCGTCTGCGTTGGCTGGAACGTGCCATGCAGATGAGTGCGCTGGTGAGCGGCGCAGTCTTCCTGCTCTGGCCGACCACGCTGCACTACCCGCCGCTGGCGGACGGGCCTCTGCCGGCCAGCGTGCAACGCATGCTGATGGCCATGGACTCAAGCCAGAACTGCCTGCCATCCCTGCACGGCGCACTCACGGTGCTCGCTGTCTGGGCGCTGGCCGATGCGCGCAAGCCGGTTCGCACCGTGCTGGCGGCGGCGTGGGGGCTTGGCGTGCTGTACGCAACCATCCAGACGCGCCGGCACGTTGCACTCGATCTGTCCGCTGGCGTGGCGGTCGGCCTGCTGTCCGGCGTAGCTGTACGCCAATGGCTCAGGCGGCGCGCTCCCACCCTCTCGATTGAAACCGTATCGACATGAATGCATTTGCCTTGCCGCTGGCCCTGATGCTCGGGTGCGTGCTGCTGGAACTGGCTGCGCTCAAGTGGTGGCGCGGCCAGCCGCTGCCGTGGCGCGACGTCATCCTCAACCTGAACTCCGGTCACGTGCTGATGTGGTTATGCCGCGGCCTGGAGGTGGCCGGCTTCACGTGGCTGTATGCCAATGCCAGCCTGCACTGGGTGGATGGCTGGCACCCGGTCATCGGCTGGGCCTTCGCCTTCGTGGCGTGGGACCTGGGCTTCTACTGGCTGCACCGCATGCACCATCGGTTCGGTTTTCTGTGGGCCATCCACGCGGTGCATCACGAAGGCGAGCACTTCAACCTGTCACTGGGGGTGCGCAATGCGTGGCTGTCGTCGCTGACCTCGCTGCCGTTCTTCGTGCCGCTGGCGCTGCTGGGCGTCACGCCGGAGATGTTTGTGGCAGTGTCGGGCATCCACTATTCGGTGCAGTTCTACAACCACTGCGGGCTGGTGGGTAGCTCGGGTGTGCTCGACAAGTTCATGGTCACGCCGGCCAACCACCGCGTGCACCACGGCTGCAACCCGGAATACATCGACCGCAACTTCGGCGGCACGCTGCTGCTGTGGGACAAGGTGTTCGGCACCTACCAGCGCGCCCTGCCCGGCGTGCCGATCCGCTATGGCGTGCACAAGCCCACGCACAGCGACAACCCGTTCTGGGCCAACATCGTGCCGGCACTGCACTGGCTCGGCCTGCGTGCGCCGCATCTGCAGCGCGACACGCGTGTGACACCGGCCGGCTGGATCGCCACCGGCGGTGTGCAGCTCTTTGGCGTGGTGATCGACTACGTGCGCACCGACGGCTTCTGGCCAGCGCACTGGCAGGCCGCGTGGTTCGCGTTCATCCTGCTGCTGACGGTTGCGCTGGGCGGCCTGTCTGACGGACGCACGTGGGGCCGCTGGCTGTGGTCGTTGCTGGCGCTCGCGCTGCCTGCGCTGATGATCGGCGTCTGCGGTACCGGCGATACGCTCTCCAATGGCCTTGCCGTTGCGCTGGGTGTGCATGGCCTCGCCTGTGGCCTGTGGCATGCGCTGCGTACGGGCACACCGTTGCAACCTTCACCTCATGCCGAATCTCAGTAAGCTCCGCTACGCCTCGCCGCGTTCATCCACGCTGGCCGACGACCTGCGCCGCGCCGCACATGGTTACCTGCAGGAAAACGGCGACCACCGCTTTGCCGATTCCGGCCTGATCGCCAAAGGCCTGTTCCTCGCGACCTGCGCGGCGCTGCTCTATGTGGCCATGGCCACGGCTACAAGCCCGGTCGTCTTCGTGCTGGCGTATCTCGCGTTTCCGTTCTTCGCGATGCTCCTGGCCATGAACGTGCTGCACGATGGCGCACACCGAGCGCTGTCGCCGTGGGCGTGGTTGGACGGCGCGATGATCCGGCTCACCGCCATCCCGCTAGGCATCGAGCCCGCGTACTGGACGGTGCGCCACGTGCACTACCACCACGCGCACGCCAACATCGAGCACTACGACCTCGACACTGCCGCCAACCGCTTCCTGCGACAGACGCCGTTTCAGCCGTGGTACCCGCAGTTTCAGTACCAGCATCGCTACTGGCCGCTGATCGCTGCGCTATCACTGCCGTACATCAACTGGATTTACGACTGGTCAGACCGACTCGGGCTCACCGCACTCAAAGCAGACCGCGTGCTGCCCGGCCTGCGTGGATGGGCAACCTTTCTGTGTGCAAAGGCGCTGCATCTGCTGATGGCCGTGGCCGCGCCGGCCTGGGTGGCGCATCAGCTTGGCCTCGGCTGCGGCTGGGTGGCGTTCGGCTACTTTGTCGGACAGATGCTGGCGTCGTGCGTGCTGGTGGCGCTGATCCTGGGCACGCACTGGGCCGACGTGACGTTCTATCTGCCGCCCGAATCCGGCCAGTTGCCGCACACGTGGCATGAGCACGCCTTCCACACTGCATGTGATTGGAAGCCGCAACCGACGTGGATCGGCTACTGGCTGGGCGGCCTGAACTGGCACCTCACGCATCATCTGTTTCCGACCTACAGCCACCGCCACTATCCGGCGCTGGCCGCGCGCGTGGCGGAGGTTGCACGCGCGCATGCGCTCGACTACCGCACGCTCACCTATCCAGAACTCCTGGCTGCACAGCAGACCTTTCTGCGTGCGATGGGTGAGCGGCCAAGCTGACGCTCTGTCCGTCACCGCTTCCTACCACACGCGCACCACACGCGCCCCTCAGTTACGCACCTCGACCGCTTGCACGGCATCGAGGATGACCTTCGCCACCGCCTGCGGCCGCGACTGCTGCGGCACATGGCTGGTCGGCAGGCTCGTCACCTTGGCGCCGATCTTCCTGGCCATGGCGCGCTCCAGGTCCGGCTGGATCATCCGGTCGTGCTCGCTGACGATGAACCATGACGGCTTGCTCTGCCATGCAGCCACCGTGGTCCGCTCACCAAATGCCGTTGCCTTGATGGGCCCTTGCGAGGCCGCCATCACGCGGGCCTGCGCGGCCGGCACATCCTGCGCAAAGTCGCTCGCCAGTGCCGTAGCGGGTAGCGAGAGATAGCCATTGGCATCCGCCACCAGCTTGCCGATACCGGGCGCCGGTGCGTAGTCCTTGCCGACCTCTTCCGTCGACTGGCCGGCATCCGGCGCAAAGGCTGCCACATAGACCAACCCGGCCACCTTGCTGTCCGCGCCGGCCTCGGTGATGACCGTGCCACCCCACGAATGCCCCACCAGCACGACCTTGCCGGCCTGGTTGCCGATGGCGCGGCGTGTGGCCGCCACGTCGTCGGCCAGCGAGTTCAGCCCGTTCTGCACGGCCTGCACCTTCACGCCCTTGGCCTGCAGCAGCGGAATGACCTTGGACCAATCCGAGCCATCGGCAAAGGCGCCATGCACGATCACCACAGAAGGCTGGTCGGCGTCTGCCGCCAGGAGCGGTGCGCTGGTGGCCGTGCCCAGTGCAAGCAATGCGAAGGAGACAGCGTTGCGTTTCAACATGTCGATTCCTGAGTCGTTGAGCGAGCGTGTGGTGGGTGGGGCCTTCAGGCGTGGGCACCGTCGTAGTACGGGTCAGCGTTACGCGCACCGTCGGTATAGACATCAGCCGTGCGGGCACCGTCGGTATAGATGTCGGTCGAGCGAGCGCCCTTGGTGTACACGTCGCGCGCCTCTTGAACGGAACGTGCACCTTCGGTGTACGGCTCGCGTGCACCGCCAAACGCAGTGGCGGCGTGTGCACCAGCAGCAGCAACGGCGAGTGCAACAACAGCAAAAGACTTGGCGAGATTGCGGGTCATGATCGTTTTCCTCAGAAGGATGAGTTAGGGGTTGCGCAGCCCGGCGTTGCTTCGTATCGGTTCAGCGTCGGGCCACGGAATGCATTGAAGCGGGCGGACGTATCCCGTACGTAGCAGCAGGCGGCCCGTTTTGTCTGGCCGTGTACCGCCGTCATGGCTGGATACATGCGCATACAAAACCCCAGTCATCGAAGCCCGTTGGTACACAGCGATACAAATCGGCAGAACCGTGAAACATGCGGGATACACCGCAGTTGCCTAATGCAGGGAACGAGGCCGGCCGGACCACTCCTGGACCCTCCCTCGTCATCCATCCTTGATTTCAGGAGCTCCCATGCAACCGATTCGAATCGCCGCCGCCCTGCTCGTGCTCAGCGGCGCCGTGGCTTCCCACAGCGCGTTGGCCCACTCAGGCGGCGTACAACGCACCGACCTCGTTCACCAAGACCTGAGTGCGAATGGCTACGAAACCCTGCAGGTACGGGTGGATTTTGATGAGAAGGCGTTCGCCCCCAACCACGCGCATCCAGGCGAAGAGATCGCCCACGTGTTGAACGGGTCGCTTGAGTACCGGCTGGACGGCAAGCCTCCCGTAACGCTGCAAGCCGGTGAGTCGCTGTTCATTCCGGCCGGTGTCGCGCATTCGGCAAGAAACGTCGGCAGCGGCAAGGCATCGGAGCTGGCGACTTACGTGGTCAGGAAAGGCGAGCCGCTCGTCCAACCCGTCCGGTAAGCACATTCACCCAACCGACCAAACACCTGAGGGGAGCCCCCCCATGTCGAACGCCGTCAACCTCCGTCGCCGCCGTCTTCTTGGCACCACCATCGCCAGCATTGGCGTGCTCGATCTCGGGCTGGCCGAGCTTGTGCATGCGCAGCCCGCACCATCCACGTCGAACACATCGAATGCGCTGTCCGGCGGTCAAACCAATCCGTTTGGCACGCTGCATCAGATTGATGCGGGCGTACTCAACATCGGCTATGCAGACCTAGGGCCGAAGAACGGCCCCGCCGTGATCCTGCTGCATGGCTGGCCGTATGACATCTATAGCTATGCGGAGGTGGCGCCGGCACTTGCGGCTGCCGGCTATCGCGTGCTCGTGCCGTACCTGCGCGGCTATGGCACGACGCGCATCCGCTCGGCAGACACGCCGCGCAACGGGCAGCAGGCGGCGCTGGCGGTCGACATCATCGCGTTCATGGACGCGCTCAAGATAGAGCAAGCCCACTTTGGCGGCTATGACTGGGGGGCACGCACGGCAGACATCATCGCGGCGCTGTGGCCGGAACGTTGCAAGACGCTGGTTTCAGTGAGCGGCTACCTGATCGGCAGCCAGGAGGCCAACCGCAAGCCGTTGCCGCCGGCCGCGGAGTTTGCGTGGTGGTATCAGTTCTACTTCACCACGGAGCGCGGCGCGCAGGGCTATGCCGCCAACTGCAAAGACTTCAACCGCCTGATCTGGAAGCTCGCCTCGCCCACGTGGAAGTTTGACGACGCCACCTACGACCGCAGCGCCGCGGCGTTCGACAACCCGGACCACGTAGCCGTCGTCATCCACAACTACCGCTGGCGCCTGGGGCTGGCCCAGGGTGAATCGCAGTTCGATGCACTAGAGAAGCGCCTGGCCGCCGCGCCAGCCATTACGGTGCCCACTATCACCATGGAGGGCGACGCCAACGGCGCACCGCATCCAGAGCCATCGGCCTATGCGAAGAAGTTCACGGGCAAGTACCAGCACCGGAATATCGGCGGTGGCATCGGGCACAACCTGCCGCAAGAAGCACCGAAGGCATTTGTGCAGGCGATGCTGGATGTGGTGCGGTTTTGAAGATGGCAGCAATCCGGTGATGCACGAGAAGCCGATCACCGGGTTGCGTGTTCACAAGGCGGAAATCAACCCCTGCGGCAACCCGCGCGTCACTACCAGCAGTGTCATTACCGCCGGCATGGCGGCCGCAGCCAGCACGGTTTGCGCCGCGGTAATGCCCGCCATGAGCGGCGCATCGCCGCCGAGCTGGCGCGCCATGATGTAAGACGACGATGCCGTCGGCAGTGCCTGGAACAGCAGCGCGACCATCAGCGCCACATCGGTCAACCCGATGGCATGGCCCACCAACAGTGTCAGCACCGGCATGGCCAGAAACTTGGCGAGCGACGACACAGCCACCGGCTGCACCCACGCGCGCACGCCGCTGAAGTTCAGCGCCGCGCCCACACACAGCAGGCCGAGCGGCATCGACGCCACGCCGAGCGAACGCACCGCCGGCTCGATCAACGTGGGGACCTGCACGCCGGCGATCTGCATGGCGATGCCCAACACGCACGCCACCACCAGCGGGTTCGTCACGATCTGGCGCGCAAGCGCCTTGCCGCTCAGGCGCACCGACCCAAAGCGCGCAAACACCAGCACGCACAGCAGATTGACGGTCGGCACGATGGCCGCGTTGCACACGGCAGCCAACGCAATGCCCTTCGCGCCAAAGAGCCCTGCTGCAAGCGACACGCCCACGTAGTTGTTGAAGCGCACGCCACCTTGAAACACCGACGTGAACGCCGCGCCGTCCACACGCATCCACGGCCGGGTCAGCACCAGGGCCACCGCCACCACCACCGTTGCCACGATCAGCGTGCCGGCCAGCGGCAGCACCGGCAAGGCTTGCAGGTGTGCGCTGGCCAGCCCGTGCGTGAACAGCGCTGGCAGCAGGGCGTAGTAGCAGAGCCGCTCTGCCTGCGGCCAGAACGCATCTGCAATGAAACCGGTGTGCTTGAGCCCGTAGCCGAGCGCTACCAGCAGGGCGACCGGCGCCAGCGCCAGCAGGATTGCGGCGGTCATCGCGGTACTCCTGCTAGGCAATGTGCGCGTAGCGTGGAAGAGATCAGGGAGAGGATGCGGAACAACATGGCGATGCTCGATCAGAACAGGAACACCGCCAAGCTATCACGCGGTAACAGCAGCAATCATTGTGATTGATCGTGCAATCAACGAGAAATACTCATGGCAGATTCGACCACCGCGTCGGCCAATGCCTGTGTGAAGCGCTCTGCCGGACGCGATTGATGTTCAAGCAGAACGACGGCCCGGCGCGTCTGCGGCTGGCCGAACGGCAGGCGTGTGATGGGCGGCAGCTGCGTCAGCACGGCATCGGACAGCGCCACCACGGCAGCGCCCAGGCCGCTCGCCACCATCTGCACGATGGTGTCCTTGTTGTCGAGCACCATCTCTTCACGCACCCGCACGCCCAGGCGACGCAGCTCTGAGGCGATCATGCGACCGGCCCACGCCTGCGCGTCAAACCGGATGAATGGCAGTTCGGTCAGCAGCGCACGGGCGTCGTACTTTGCATACTGCGGTGGGGCCAACAACCAGAAGCGGTCTTCATAGAGCGTTGACCACACCAGCTCTGCCGGATGCGGCCGTACGGGCTGCGAGGTGATGGCCGCATCCAGCTCACCATCGGCCACGCGCTGTGCGAGCTCCGCCGACATGCCGGCCGCCACATGCACGCGCAGGCCTGGATGATCGCGCCGCAAGGTCAGCAGCGCATTGGGCAGCGGGCCCGACAACGCGGTCTGGATGGCGCCGATACGCAACCGGCCGACCAGCGATTTTTCATCGCTCAGTGCATCAGGAATGCGGTCGTACAGGGCCAGGATCTGCTCGGCCTGCGCGAGCACAATGCGCCCCGCCTCTGTAAGCGAAGGCTCGCGGCGCGAGCGGTCGAACAGGCGGACGTTGAACTCCTCCTCCAAGGATTTGACCTGCAGGCTGACGGCCGATTGCGTCAGTCCGATGGCTTCACCCGCGCGGGCAAACGTGCGGTGGCGGGCAATGGCAACGAGCGTTCTCAGTGCGCGTAAAGACATGGTCAGGAGCGAGATTCGATCGGACGAGGATAGCGCATCGCACGCACGCGCAAACGCTATCGGCGCAGCTTGATGGCCTGCGCTTGCCGCCACAATGCGGCAGCCGCAGGCGACAGCCTGCGCTGGTTCAGGCAGGCCAGCCCCACGCGGCGCGACGTGCGCGGTGTGATCTTGCGCACCACCACGCCCTCATGCCGCTCGGGCAGCGCTAAAGACGCCAAGATCGACACGCCCTGGCCGCGCGCCACAAACTCCAGGATCGACAGCAACTGCGACAGTTCGTGCGTGACTTTCGGCTGCACGTTGGCCCGCGCAAACATGCGCGCCACCAAATCTTGCGAGCCGGCATGGGTGAGGATCAGCGGATGCCGCGCCAGCGCGCGCAAGTCGACGGAATCGGCCTGCGCCAGCGGGTGCCGCGCCGGCACGACCGCCACGAGTTCATCCACGGCCAGCGGCAGTGTGTCGAACTGCGGCTTGGGCAAGGTGACCACGGCAAGCTCGATGCGGCGCTCAACCAGCGCCTGCTCGATTTCCGCATCGGGCTTTTCCGTGACATACACCTCAATGCCCGGATGACGATCCTGAAAGCGCTCCAGCAACGGCGGCAGCAGCCGCAGCGATGAACTGGCACCAAACGAGCCGATCCGCAGCACACCGCTCTGCAAACCCGTACTGGCACTGGCCGTGGCCTGAATCAGGTTCAGCGCTGCAAAGAGATCCCGCACATGCGGCAGGATCTGCTGCCCCGCATGCGTCAGCTCAACCGCCTGCGCATTGCGATCCACCAGCGCCGTGCCCAGCGCCGTTTCCAATGCGCGCAACGCATGGCTTGTTGCCGACGGCGTCATGCCGATCCTGGCGCCGGCATTGGCGATACCGTCGGCACCGGCCAGTGACAGCAACAGCTCCAACTGGCGAAGCGTCGGGGGGTGCGGCGCAAGGGCATTTTTCATGTTGAAGCAAAACTCAATTGAGATTGAACAACATGAATTCTAGATTACGAGCATTCCCACGCACCATGCTCGTCGAAAGGCCACCCGAATGTTTTCCAAGACCGTCGCCACCCTTCGCCCTTCCCCCATCCAGGTCATGGCGGAACGTACGCGTCAGGCACAGCAAGCCGGCCACAGCGTCGTCGACATGACACTGGGCGAACCCGACTTTCCCACGCCCGAGCACATCGGCGAGGCTGCCATGCGCGCGATTGCCGAGGGGCAGACCCGCTACACCGCCATCAACGGCACGGTGCAACTGCGTGAGGCCATCGTGCGCAAACTGCTGCGTGAGAACGGCCTGATCTATACGCCGGCTGACATCAGCGTGGGCTGTGGCGGCAAGCAGGTGATC
The DNA here is from genome assembly GCF_000442475.1 of Ralstonia sp. AU12-08. Lineage (NCBI taxonomy): Bacteria > Pseudomonadati > Pseudomonadota > Betaproteobacteria > Burkholderiales > Burkholderiaceae > Ralstonia > Ralstonia sp. AU12-08. The sequence goes on from NZ_ASZV01000003.1 coordinate 333,179, forward strand.
TATCAAGCGTTCCTGGCTACGTTGAACCCCGGGGATGAGGTTCTGATTCCGGCGCCGTATTGGGCCTCTTACGCAGACATCGTGTCCATGAACGGTGGCACGCTACGGCCGCTGCTCACATCGCCCGAGACCGGCTACGCGCTCCAGCCCGAAACCCTGGAAGCCGCGATCACGCTACGCACCAAATGGCTGGTGCTGAACTCGCCCAGCAACCCGAGCGGCACGGCGTACACGGCCGACCAGTTGCTGCGCTTTGCGGAGGTTCTGCGCAAGAGCGCCAACCAGCGGTTCTTCATCCTCGTGGATGACATCTACGAGCATATCCTGTACGACGGGCGCAAGCCGGCCACGCTGGCAGCAATTGCTCCGGATCTGGCGCCGCGCATCCTGACGGTCAACGGGGTGTCTAAGGCGTACTCCATGACCGGCTGGCGCGTGGGGTATGCGTGCGGGCCGCGCACGCTGATCGAAGCGATGACCAAAATTCAGATGCAGATCAACTCGCATACGTCATCCGTGTCGCAAGCAGCGGCGGTGGCGGCGCTGGATGGTCCGCAGGATGAGGTTGCGCGTCGATGCGGCATCTTCCAGGCGCGGCGGGATTTCCTCCTGCAGCAGTTCGCCACCATCGATGGGCTGCGTACACCCACGCCGGAAGGTGCCTTCTACCTGTTTCCGGATGTGCGCGCCTTCATCGGCCGCACAACACCGAACGGCAGCAAGGTTGACGACGATGTCGCGCTGGCGGCCTATCTGCTGGAACAGGGCGTGGCCGTGGTGCCGGGGTCGGGATTTGGCATGCCGGGCTTCTTGCGGCTGTCGTATGCGACGTCGGATGCGCAGCTTGTGCTGGCGGCGGATCGGATGGCGGCGGCACTGACAGCGCTGCAGTGATAAGCGTTCAGGTACTGAGCACGCGTGCCACGACGATCGAGAACGGTGCGCGCTTCGCCATCGAGGTGGCCACTGCCATTGCCGAGGAGATCGGCACCGATGTCGCATCCGGCCTGGTCGACGTGGAAGCGTACGGCCAGATGGTGCAAACCAACCCGGACTTCGTGCCCCGCCTGCAAGCCGACGCCCCGATGAACGAAGCGAACCACAACGACCTCTTTGGCGACACGGCGCAGGGCGACACAAACTACCCAACGCTGCGTGAAGCGCAGAGCGCATGAAGCACCACGGGCTCTTCAATGCAGCCCACCAAAACGCGGCCCCAGCGCGAGCCACAAGTCATTCCCCACATGAATGACCAGCCATTAAAACAATAAATTTCAAAAATAGATGTCCTGCCGCTAAGCTGGCTCCCCCAACTCAGCGAGCAGACGATGGCGGAGCTTTATCTCGTACGGCATGGACAGGCCTCGTTTGGTGCGGCCAACTACGACCAGCTCTCCGAACGCGGCGTGCAACAAAGCGTCTGGCTGGGCGAGTACTTCGCACAGCGGCGCATCACCTTCGACCGGGTCATCTGCGGCACGCTGCGCCGGCACGAACAGACCGTCGATGGCATCCGGCTTGGCATGGGCCACCCCAACCTCAGCTACGAACAGCACGCCGGCCTGAACGAGTACGACTTCCAAGGATTGTTCGCCGCACTTGGCGACGACCACCCGGAGTTGACGCGCATGGCCACCGGCTCGATGCGCGACCACTACCGCGCGCTCAAGCAGGTGCTGCAACTCTGGTCCGAAGACAAGATTCGCGGGCCCGTTTCCGAGACCTGGGCCCAGTTCCAGCAGCGCGTGGCCGATGCGCGCGCCGCCATCCAACGCGGCGGTGGGCAGCGTGTGCTGGCGGTCAGTTCAGGCGGCCCGATTGCAGTGACTGCACAACAGGTGCTGGCGGCACCGGCGGCCAGCGCCATCGCGCTGAACCTACAGGTGCGCAACTGCAGCATCTCGCAGTACTTCTTCAACGCCGACGCGTTCCAGCTCGCCACCTTCAACGGCATTCCGCATCTGGACCATTCCGAGCGGCATGATTTCCAGACCTACGGCTAGGCGCCAACCAGCGCTCAACGCGTTTCAGTTTCAACACATGACGAACGACCCGCAGCAACTCGATATCGCCGCACTGGCGCGGTATCTGCAAGACCACGTTCCGGGCTTTGAAGGCCCCGTTGTGGCCGAGAAATTCTCCGGCGGCCAATCAAACCCGACCTTTCTCCTGCGCACGCCGAAGACCCGCTACGTGCTGCGCCGGCAGCCGCCCGGCGAGCTGCTGAAATCCGCCCACGCAGTCGACCGCGAATTCCGCATCCTGACCGCGCTGTCGGGCACGGCAGTGCCAGTGGCGCGCCCGTATCACCTGTGCGAAGACCGCACCGTGATCGGCAGCCTGTTCTACGTGATGAGTTTCGAAGACGGGCGCATCTTCTGGAATCCCGCCCTGCCCGAGCTGTCGCAAACGGACCGGACCGCCGCCTACGACGCCATGCTGCGCACGATGGCCGCACTGCACGACATTGACGTGGAAACCGTGGGGCTGGCCGACTACGGCAAACCTGGCAACTACTTCGAGCGCCAGATCGGCATCTGGACCAAGCAGTACCGCCTGGCGGAAACCGAGCGGATTGATGCGATGGAGCGGCTCATTGAATGGCTGCCCTCGGCCTGCCCCGCGGATGACGGCAAGCCTGCCCTCGTGCACGGCGACTTCCGCCTCGACAACATGATGTTCGAGCCGGACAGCACACGCGTGAAGGCGGTGCTCGACTGGGAGCTGTCGACGCTCGGCAATCCGTTGGCAGACCTGGCGTACTTCTGCATGTGCCTGCGGCTGCCTTCGTCAGGCTCGCACATCCCGGGCCTTGCCGGACAAGACCGCAATGCCTTGGGGATTCCGCAAGAAGCGGAGATGGTCGCGCGCTATTGCGAGCTGCGCGGCCTGCCGCCCATCGAGAACTGGCACTTCTACCTGGCGTTCAGCTTCTTCCGCCTCGCGTCCATTGCACAGGGCGTCAAACGGCGCGCGCTCAACGGCAACGCCTCCAGCACACAAGCCAGCAAGGCCGGCGACATGACCGGGCCGCTGGCAGAAGCGGCGGTGCGCCTGATCGACACCCAACACTGACACCGCCGCGGTCAACGACATTCCAACCATTGGAGGAGCACAGCATGAGCACGAACCTGTTCGACCTGACCGGCAAGATCGCCCTGGTGACCGGCGCCAGCCGCGGCATTGGTGAAGAGATCGCCAAACTGCTCGCCCAGCAGGGCGCGCACGTGATCGTCTCCAGCCGCAAGCTGGCCGATTGCGAAACCGTGGCAGAAAGCATTCGCGCAGCCGGCGGCAAGGCCGAAGCACTCGCCTGCCACGTCGGCCGCATGGAAGACATCACCACCACGTTCGACACCATCCGCCGCACGCACGGCAGGCTCGACATCCTTATCAACAACGCGGCCGCCAATCCGCATTTCGGGCACATCCTCGACACCGATCTCGGTGCGTACGAGAAGACGGTGGAAGTGAACATTCGCGGCTACTTCTTCATGTCGGTCGAAGCCGGCAAGATGATGAAGGCGCAAGGCGGCGGTGCGATCGTCAATACTGCGTCAGTCAACGCGCTCCACCCGGGCGACAAGCAAGGCATCTACTCCATCACCAAGGCAGCGGTCGCCCACATGACGCGCGCGTTCGCCATGGAATGCGGGCCGTTCGGCATCCGCGTCAATGCCTTGCTGCCGGGTCTGACCAAGACCAAGTTCGCCGGTGCGTTGTTTGAAGACAAGGCAACCTACGACCGCTGGATCAGCCAGATCCCGCTGCGCCGCCATGCTGAGCCGCGCGAGATGGCCGGCACGGTGCTCTATCTGGTGTCCGACGCCGCGAGCTACACCAACGGCGAGTGCATCGTCGTGGATGGCGGCATGACGGTCTGATGACGCATGGTGGATGGCCCGCCAGCGCGGGTCAGTCCGCTGCGTCGCGCATCAGGGTCATCAGTTGTTCGCGCAGCCACTGGTTGCCGGGGTCCCGATCGACACTGCGGTGCCAGTAGCAGTGCCATTCCAGATCGGGAATCTCGAACGGCAGTTCAAGAATGCGCACGGGATAGCGCTGCAGCAGCCTGAGCGGCGCCGTCAGCACCAGATCCGTCCGCATGGCGATCAACGGCGCGACCATGTAGTGCTGCACGCGTATGCGGATGTTCCGGCGCTGCCCGAGCCGCGTGAGTTCTGCATCCACGTACCCGCTGCCCTTGCGGCGGCTCGACACGTGAATGTGCCCCATCGCCAGGTAGTCCTCCATCGACAGCACGTTGCCCTTGAACGGATGGTCGTGGCGGATCATGCAGGCGTAGCGGTCGCGCCCAAGCGCCGTCTGGCACAGCTGCGCATCCGCAATGAGCGGCGCATCGATGGCCAGGGCGATGGAGCCGTTCGCCAAGGCAATGGGCACCTCGGCACGGTCGGTGTAGTAACTGCGGATGTGCATGCCGGGCGCCTGCTGCTGGAGCCGTTCGCCCAGCGCGGGCAGCACCAGGGCTTCGGTCAGGTCGCTCATGCTGACGGGAAAGACGCGCTCCGACGCGGCCGGGTCGAACACATCGCCTTCGTGCGCGCTGGCGTCGAGCAACTGCAGTGCCTCGCGCACGCGGCCGATGATGTTTTCCGACGTCGGTGTCGGTACCATGCCGGCAGGGGTGCTGACGAACAGCGGGTCATTGAAGGTCTTGCGCATGCGCGCCAGCGCGTTACTGACGGCGGGTTGTGTAATGCACAGCGTCTCTGCCGCCCGCGTCAGATTGCGGTGGTGGTAGATCGCTTCAAATACAACAAACAGATTCAGGTCAACCTTCGAAATGCGCATCGCCATGCCTCCATGGCGGGATCATAAGCGCGATCGAGCACACGGCGCCCATCGCCCATGGAAGGAAGGATCAACGTGAGCACGACTGCCGGCAACGCCGTTCCGCATGTCCCCGTCCAGCGTGTCGACTTCGGCCGCGTGTCGGTCTTCTTTGGCGAGAAGAGTGGGAAGTACCCCGACGGCAATCAGGTGCTGATCCACGGCTCAGACACCCGCGCTGCGTTCGACACGCCCATCGTCTCGAACCACATCGGCCCCGAGTTCGATGCAACCGAACTGGTGGTGATGGGCCACGCGCACGAAGACCACATGGCCGGCCTGCATCGCCTGCCGCATGCCAGCGTGTATGTGAATGAAGCCGATCTGACCGCCGTGCACAGTTGGGACGGCATGGTTGCCCACTACGGTCTGGACGAGGCACATGCGCCGGCCATGCTGGCCGCCATCCAGCGCGATTTCTTCTACGCACCGCGCCCCGACGCACTGGGCTACGTGGACGGCGCCGCGTGGGACGTTGGCCAGACGCAGATTCGCGCCATCCACATGCCTGGCCACACGGCAGGCCACACCGTGCTGCTGGTCGAGCCGGAGGGCGTGGCCTTCATCGGCGACATCGACCTGACCGGCTTCGGCCCCTACTACGGCGATGCGTGCTCCAGCTTGCGCGAATTCCGCCGCAGCCTCGCGCTGCTGCCGCAGATTCCGGCAAAAGTGTGGGTCACGTCGCACCACCGAGGCGTGTACACCGATCGCGCGCACTTCCTGCGCGATCTTGCGGCATACGCGGCCAAGCTCGATGCGCGCGAGCTGCGCCTGCTGACGTTGCTGAACGAATCGCCCAAGACGCTGGAACAGTTGGTCGAGCAGCGGCTGCTGTATCCGCCCGGTTACGAGAGCCTATGGGCAGTGAGTGCAGAAACCCGCACCATCTCGCAGCACCTGGACGAACTTCTGGCCGACGGCCGAGTGCAAGTGGACGCGCAGGGCGTCTATCACCCGAGCTAAGGCAGTCGACAGACAGCGAGCAAAGGCGCGGGTTTTCCTGAACTGCAGCATCAGAGTCATCCTCCTACAATGTGTGGTCATATAGATGAATAGTTGACCTGCATTGTTGCCCATGCCCGCCGACCTCCGCCTGCCCCGCTACCAGCAATTGCGCGATGACCTGGCCGCGCAGATCGCCCAACAGCACTGGCGCCCGGGCGACGCCATCCCCACCGAGGCGGAACTCGCCAAGACCTACAACGTGGCCGTTGGCACGGTACGCAAAGCCGTGGACGTGCTCGTGGCCGAGGGCCTGCTGGAGCGCTTCCAGGGGCGCGGCACCTTCGTGCGGCGTGCCAGCTTTGCCAGTTCCCTCTTCCGCTTCTTCCGCTTCCAGAGCGAAGCCGGCGAGCGCCGCATTCCCGAGAGCCGCATCCTCAAGCGCGATGTGCTCGATGCACCCTCTGCGCCCGCTGCGGGCCTGCAGATCGAGACCGGCGCACCGGTCATCCGCCTCACGCGTTTGCGCTTGCTCGACAGGGCCCCGCTGCTGGCCGAAGAAATCTGGCTGCCGCATGACCGCTTTGCTGACCTGGCCACGCTGGACCTCGGCGCCTTTGGCGACCTGCTCTATCCGCTGTACGAATCGCACTGCGGCCAGATCATCGCAAGCGCCGAAGAAACGCTCACCGCCGAGGCCGTCAACGCCACCTACGCGCGCCTGCTGCGCATCCAGGCCGGTGACCCTGTCATGGTGATCGAGCGCGTGGCGCGCGGCTACGACCGCGTGCCGCTCGAATGGCGGCGCTCACGCGGTGCGGCGGCGCACTTCCGGTACCACGTCGATATTCGGTAACGCCGCCCGCATCGCACACCTATACCTACAAAGCACACACAGGAGACAACACCATGCAGGCGACCTCACCGCCATTGCTGGACGTACGCGGCGTGACGCTGCAGTACAAGACGCGCCAGCATCTGGTCACGGCCACTTACCGCGTCGACTTCCAGGTCTACCCCGGCGAGCGCTACATCCTGCTGGGCCCGTCGGGTTGCGGCAAATCGACGTTGCTCAAGGCGATTGGCGGCTACCTCACGCCCACCGAAGGCGAGATCCGCCTGAAGGGCCAGCCTGTGACCAAGCCCGGGCCGGATCGCATGATGGTGTTCCAGGAGTTCGACCAGCTCCTGCCGTGGAAGACGGTGAAGGAGAACGTGCTTTTCCCGCTGCTCGCCACCGGCAAGCTAGGTGCACGCGAGGCAGAAGAACGCGCGCTGCACTACATCAACAAGGTGAACCTCACCAAGTTTGCGGACCACCATCCGCACATGCTCTCGGGCGGGATGAAGCAACGCGTGGCCATCGCGCGCGGCATGGCCATGGAACCCGACGTGCTGCTGATGGACGAGCCCTTTGCCGCGCTCGACGCGCTCACCCGCCGCAAGATGCAGGACGAACTGCTGCAACTGTGGGACGAAACGCGCTTCACCGTACTGTTCGTCACGCACTCGATTCCGGAAGCGATCCGCTGCGGCAGCCGCATCCTCATCCTCTCGCCGCACCCGGGCCAAGTGCGTGCAGAACTGCCGAGCCTCGCACGCGGCGATGATGATCCCGAGCGCTTCAAGGCCCTCGAAGCCGAGATCCACGACATGCTGTTCGCCCGCGCAGTGGAGGAAACCCATGCAGACTGAAACCCTTTCCATGCCCACCACGAACATCAGCGAGCGCGAGCCCGTGTATCGCACGCCCGTGGCGTTCGAGCGCATCGGCGTGGTCGAAAAGCCGTTGTCGATTGCTGAACGCCTATACGAGCAGGTGTGGCTGCGTAAGCTCGTCATCCTCGTCGTGCTCGCCCTCATCTGGGAAGGTGGCGCACGCTGGCTCGACAACCCGCTGCTCCTGCCAACCTTCTCCGACACCGTGCAAGCGCTGTGGGCAGGCCTCGCCAGCGGCACGCTGTTTGCGCGCATCGGCACGTCCATGGAGACACTGCTCGCCGGCTATGCGCTGGGGTTGGCGCTGTCGTGTGCGCTGGTGGTGCTAGGCATCAGCAACCGCCTCGGTCAGGACTTCCTGGAAACGCTCACCGCCATGTTCAACCCGCTGCCGGCCATTGCCCTGCTGCCAATCGCACTGGTGTGGTTCGGCCTGGGCAACGGCAGCCTGATCTTCGTGATCGTGCACTCGGTGGTGTGGGCGGTGTCGCTCAACACGCACGCCGGCTTCCTGTCGGTCTCGAACACGCTGCGCATGGTGGGCCGCAACTACGGCCTCTCTGGCATGGGGTACCTGACCAAGATCCTGATTCCGGCAGCGTTCCCGTCCATCCTCACCGGCCTGAAGATCGGCTGGGCATTCGCATGGCGCACGTTGATCGCGTCGGAACTGGTGTTTGGCGTCAGCTCCGGCCAAGGCGGCCTCGGCTGGTACATCTACGAAAACAAGAACCAGCTGCAAATTCCAGAAGTGTTTGCCGGCCTGCTGACCGTCATCATCATCGGCCTGCTGGTGGAGAACCTGGTGTTCCGCACGCTGGAAGCCCGCACCATCAAACGCTGGGGCATGCAGAACTAAGCATTGGCGCCCACACAAGCGCCCCGATGGTTTGGCCCTTGACGTTCCTGCCCTAGATGGCGCCTTGAATTTTTGTAAGCGGGCGGAAAAAAGACGGGGAACTGTCTGAGCGAAGCGAGTTTTCCCCGTCTCCGCACGGTTACGGAAATTCAAGGAGTCTTTCGCCATCTCGGGCGCGCCTCTCTTTGCTTACTTTCTCTGGCAAGACAGAGAAAGTGAGTCGGCCCCGGCAGGGGACGAAACCCAGAATGCACCACCAACAAACAACAAGGAGACACCCCATGCAGCAAACCCGCCGCAATGTCCTACGCCTGACCATGGCCGCCACCCTGGCAACATCGCTCTTCGGCGGCGCCATCACCACTGCCCACGCAGAAGCCAACGAAGTCCGCATCTCCCACGGCTACGGCATCCTCTATCTGCCCATCATGGTGATGTCCAGCGAGCACCTGCTAGAGAAGCAGGCCAAGGCGGCGGGCCTGGGCGACGTAAAGGTCAGCTACCGCATTCTGGACGGCGGCAACGTCATCAACGACGCCATGCTGTCGGGCGCGCTCGACATCGCCTCCCTGGGCGTCCCAGGCTTCCTCACGCTATGGGACAAGACCCGCGGCAGCGCCATGGAAGTGCGCGGCCTGTCGTCGCTCAGCTCATCATCGATGTACCTGATGACGCGCAACCCGAACGTGAAGACGCTGGCCGACTTCTCCGACAAGGACCGCATTGCCGTGCCCGGCATCAAGACCTCACTGCCCGCCGTGGTGCTGCAAATGGCCGCCGCCAAAACCTTCGGCGACAAGCAGTTCAACAAGCTCGACCCGATCACCGTACCGCTGCCGCACCCCGACGCCACCGCCGTCATGCTGGCAGGCGGCAGCCAGATCAACAGCCACATGGCCTCGCCGCCGTTCTCGTACACCGAGGCCGCCGCACCTGGCCTGCACCGCGTGTTCAACACCGTCGACGTGCTCGGCAACATCACGCTGGACATGACCTACACCAGCAAGAAGTTCTACGACGCCAACCCGAAGCTGTCAGCAGCATTCGTGGCGGCGCTGGATGAAGCCAACGCGCTCATCGCCAAGGACAAGACGAAGGCCGCGCAGATCTACATCGCGCAATCGAAGGTGAAGAGCTCGCCGGACGAGGTGAAGAAGATCCTCGACGACCCGGATTCGCGCTTCACGACCACGCCGGTGGGCGTCGCGCACTATGCTGAGTTCATGCAGCGCGTGGGCACGCTGAAGAACAAGCCGGCATCGTGGAAGGACCTGTTCTTCCCGACGGTGCAGAACCGGCAGGGCTCCTAAACGACAACGCAACAACGCGCCGCACACGGCATCCGCACGGAGGCATCCATGACCCTACGCATCGTCCGGCTCGGCGCGCCGCGCTCCCCCGATGAAGGCCTGCGCATCGGCACCGTGCGGCGCCCCCCGCGCGGCGTGCCCAAGGAAGAATTCGCCAGCCGCGATTTCTACGACGTCTGGATGCCGTTACTCTCCCCCACACCCGAACTCGTCAAGCAAGCTCAAACGGCACAAGCCGAGCACGACGAGAAGGGCTGGCAGACTTTCGTGCGCCACTTCCGCGCCGAGATGCGCGATGGCGATGCGGCACGCACCCTCGACATGCTGGCCGCGCTGTCCCATCAGACCAATCTCTCAGTCGGCTGCTATTGCGAAGAGGAAGCGCATTGCCATCGGTCGGTGTTGCGCGAGCTATTGAAGGAGCGGGGCGCGAAGGTGGCTGACTGAAATGGCGTGAGATACAGTCCCGTCTTCGATTATCTGGAGTTCATCCCCATGAAGATTGGCTGCAAGTGCGGTGCTGTGATCTACGATCAGACCGACTTTCTACCTGGGAAAGCACGGTTAATTGCCGACCAAGACTGGGAAGACTTTGCGAATACCGTAGTTGATTGCGCACAGATCGATCGGACACTCACACGCGCGTGCTATCAATGCGAAAGCTGCGGTCGGCTGTATGTTGAGGGGCCTGATCGAGAACTTCATACCTTCACACCAGAGGACACTTCTGGCCCTCTGCTGACATCCTCACATGGCTCCGCATGGAAGGCGCCGCTGGTTGGTAACTGGTCCGATCGACCCATGTTCGCCGGCCACGCGAAAGGTGATCTCTGGTGCAACAGCCCACATGCCCACGACACGCCTAGGGAGTACGAATCGTGGCCCGCACTCGAGGCAGCTTACTTTGCGCTGTTCTTCCAGATGCAAGCCAACGGTGTACTGCGCTCAGCGCTCTTACGGAAGAACAACGAAACCGTTCACGTATGGCCTTGCGATTAGGCTTCCGTCTCAGCAACACGAAAACCCGAAGCCGAGCTAAATCCTGCCTGTCGCTCTTGTCAAAGGAAGATCATGCCTAATATTGCTCGCACATTGTTCCGCCCCTTGGCTTACAGCATCACGCTTGCTCTGACATTCAGCGCCGCGCAAATAGCCGTCGCGCAAACTGTACCCGACACGCTTCAACCCGCCGGCGCACACCGCACCATCGCCAGCCTGTCGGCAACCGGTGTGCAGATCTACGTCTGCAAGCGCGACGGCGACAAGCCGCTCGCATGGGCATTCAAGGCACCGCTGGCGGATCTGTATGACGCGTCCGGCAAACTGGTCATCAAGCATGCCGCCGGCCCGAGCTGGGAAGCACCGGACGGCAGCAAGATCACGGGCAAGGTCATGCAGCAGGCTGCCAACACGGCAGAAGCCGGCGCTATTCCGCTGCTCTTACTGCAAGCGACCAACGTTGGCGGCGCAGGGCTATTGAGTACCGTGCACTATGTGCAGCGGCTGCAGACACACGGCGGCATCGCGCCTGCACAACCCTGCACGGAAGAAGGCCAGGAAGGCCGCAGCCCGTACCTGGCGCAGTACGTCTTCCTCGACTGACATCACCATCGGCGCCATACGCGCCATACGCACGGTACCCTGCATGGGTGACGCCGCATCCCTGGGGCAGACCTATAACGAAGACACGCGCGACCGGCGCCCTGCCGCGTCACGCTGTTGTCGTTTCAGGAGCTCCATCATGGGCCGCCGCTACATTGACTGCCGTGCCTTCCCCAGCGAGAACAACTGCTCGGTCGCCATCAGCGCCGACAGCGATGCCGAGTTGCTGGAGGCCGCCGTGCAGCACGCTGTGTCCGTACACAAGCACACCGACTCGCCCGAGCTGCGCGCGCAACTGCAAACCCTCTTCAAGGATGGCAGCCCCACCACTGAGCGGCCGCCAATGGCAACCGCGTGATACAGGTGCAGCCCATTCCGGATGCGTTGCAGCCGATGCAGGTGTGTGTTGCGCTGCCGCGCAAAGGTCTGCCTAGCGATGCGCAGATGACGCCAGCATCAACCGCACCACATCGCACTGGCTATGTGTATTGGTCTTGCGGTAGACGTGCTTGAGGTGCGTGCGCACCGTGTCGAGCGAAATACCCAGCGTGCGCGCAATGCATGCCGGGTCCGCACCACGCGCGAGCAGATCCGCCACGTCCGCTTCACGCGGGGTCAGCCGAAACGCGTCGGTCAGCCACAGGCTGGGGGATTGCGCAGGCGCGATGCCGGCGCGGGCGGCAATGCGTTGCCAGCAAAGCGGCAACGCCTGCGCAAGATGCGGCAGCAGATCCCGCGGCGCAGAACGCTTGGCCAACAGCGGCACGCCGCGCACGCGATAGTCCAGCCATACCGCACCACGCACCTCCGCATCGGCCAGCGGCCAGGCATCCACCCCGTCGCAGCGTGCCGCATGTAATAGCAAATCCGCTGTGTGCGCACCGCCTGAGGCCGCCCAATGCAGGCGACCATCTACCCGCCAGCGGACCATGGCCGCAGCATGATCCGCGCTGCAGACATCGCGCAGCACGTTCATGATGCCCACGGCATCACCCGCGCACGCCGCTTCGTAACACCGGCGCAGCACGGTTGCCGAGGCATGGGAGGGCATGGCGGCAAAACGCGGCATGGATGAAATCCGGGCATAGCAGGCATCGGGGCTCGCAACTGATACGCCCCGATAGACCCTTTTCGGAAAAGGATTTCATTATAGAAAGCGCACCCGACAGCGCGCTGCGTCGTTTGCCCTAGGCCGGAATCTCAGGCCAGCGCACGGCGCGCCATCCACCGGGCCCGCAGGTGGTCGTACGCAAGGTTGAAGAAGAACGTGTACGGCAGGAAAAACAGCATGATGCCGATGTCGATCACGAAGGCTTCCCACAGGCTCACGTTCAGCCACCACGCGCCCAGCGGCACCAGCATCACGACCAGACCGCCTTCGAATAGGCAGGCGTGCACCACGCGCACGGCCAAGGTGCGCGAGAGCTTGTAGCGATGCTCCACGCGCTCGAAGAGCGCGTTGAAGACCATGTTCCACACCATCGCCACGCCGGCAAACATGAGCGTGAGCGCACCCATGTGTGCAAGCGGCACGCCCATCAGCCAGCTAAACAGCGGCGCGCAGATGATGGTGGCGAGAAGCTCGAAGCTCAGCGCGTGGAAGACGCGCTCAACAGGGGTTTTGGCTGGGACTTGCATGAAGGACTCCGATGAATGGGCGCAATTTTCATCGGTGGAAGCCGGTTTATCCAGTTCGATAGCATCGGTTTTTCCGATATATTGAGCGGATACCGTCATCTGGAGCCAACCATGCGTCACTCCCCTGAAGCGCTGCTGGCCTTTGCGGAGGCCGCCACGCTCGGTTCGTTCTCGGCGGCGGCGCGCAAACTGGGCAAACGGCAATCGACCATCAGCGAGGCGATCGGCAACCTGGAAATCGACCTCGGCCTGACGCTGTTCGACCGCAGCACGCGCCAGCCGACCCTCACCGAAGCGGGCCGCGCCATGCTCACGCAGGTGCGCCGCGTGCTCGAAGCCGGTGAGCAGATGGACCGCCTGGCCGCGCAGATGGCCGGCGGCCTGGAGGCGCGCCTCACCCTGGTGGTGTCCGACACGTACCAGTCCGACCGCTACGAGCAGACCCTTGCCGCGCTTGAGCAGCGGTTTCCCGACCTGGAACTCGAATGCCTGATCGCCGAGTACGAAGACGTGCTCGACATCATCCAGCAGGGCCGTGCGCAACTGGGGCTGGTGGCAACACAACCGACCTATCCGCCCGACATTGGCGCGGCCACCATTGCCGAGCAGTCGGAGATCGGCCTGTTCGTCGGGCGGCAGCATCCGTTTGCGCAATACGGTGACGCGGAAGTACCGCACGCGGTGCTGCGCGAGGCGCGTGAACTGCGCCTGAACACCTTTGTCGATCCGGTGGGGCCGCGCGCAGAGACCACGCCCGTGCGCAGCCTGCGCCGGTGGTCTGCGCCGAGCTACCTGATGCTGCTGGAAATGGCGGTGCTGGGCTTCGGCTGGACAGAGCTGCCGCGCTGGCTGGTCGACCATTTCGCCGCGGATCGCCTGCATGAAGTGTGCGCGCGCGGCTGGCCCCGGCATGTGCCGGTCGATGTGGTGTGGTCACGCAAACGCACGCTCGGCCAGGCCGGTGCGTGGCTGCTGGAAACGATGCTGGCGGAAACGGCGTAGGCGGGGCTTACTCGTCCAGCCGCTCGATGATCAGGCGCGAGAGCCGTGCCGTCTGTTCTTTCGAGAGCGAGAACTCCACGCCGAACGACGGAAACGCAGACGCGCGCGCACCGAGCGCCGGCGAGCCGCTGGCAACACGCCCCGTGATCGAGAAATCTTCTTGCTGGCCGTCGACATAGGCGCTGAAATCCAGGATCAGCCGATCGCCCGGCTGACACGTTGCGCCCACGCTCTGTACCAGGGCACCGTTCAAGCAAATGTCCCGGATGATGACGACGCGATCGGCCGCCGTTGCCGTTTGCCCCTCCGCGCGCATCGTGGCGCCGATGCGGACCTGCACCCGCTTTGCCTTGCGCAGCGGCACCTTATGTACCTTGGTGGGCATCGCAAGGACGATGTAGGGTGAGGGAAACTGTCCTGACGCCACCACGCTGCATAGCATGCTGACGACCGCGCGGCCGGAGAATCCGCGCAACAGCAGCACGTCACGCACTTCGGGGCGCAGCGTGCGCTTGGCATCGGTGGGCTGCGTAATGAACAGCGCCTCGCCCTCGATATAGCCGATCAAGCGGCACGGCAACGGGCCCCGCACCGGGGCCGATTTTTCCTGAACCTGCAATACCGTACCAATCGTCAGGCCGGTCGCACCCAGGCGCGGCTTGCCCTCGGTGGCATCAACGGATGGAGCCACTGCGGCCGCGCCGGGCTGATCAGAAGCCATCACCGGACCGTGGTGGAACAGCAGTCGCGCGTCTTCCGCATCGGGCACCACCACCCCAGCCGGCAGCAGCAGCCTGCCCCCGCTGTCTGCCAGTGCAAACGGCAGTGGTTGGCCGATCGGTACATCTTCCTGCGTGAGTTGCCGCGTAGGCTGGGTCATGGCTGGCGTTGGGGGCGTGTTCGTCAGGGTCTTGTCCAAGGCTCGTGCCTTGGCAGGTATGTCGACCATTTTGCAACAATGGATGGCAAATGCGCGGAGATCAACCACCGCGCCCTGCTTCCTGCCTGACACACATCAACGCCAAGCGTTTGCGTCAACCGGCCAGCGCGGTTGCCTCGATCTCGACGGCCAGGCCGTAGTGCAGCGTCGGCACCGGCACCACGGCACGCGCGGGGCGCAGCTCCCCGATCCATGCGCGATACAGCGCGTCGAACGCGGGCCAGTGCGTCTCCATATCGGTCACGTACACGCGCACCTGCACCAGGCGTGAACGGTCGGTGCCGGCAGCGGCAAGCACCGCATCCAGATTGGAGAGGACTTGCCGCACCTGCACCTCGAACGGCGCATCGACCAGCTTGTCACCAGTGGGCGTGACCGGAATCTGCCCAGCCACGAATACGAAGCCGTTGGCGCAAACCGCGTGCGAGTAATGCCCGGCGGGCGGGCGCAAATCGGGCGCGTTCAGGTAGCGAGCTTCGCTCATGCGGCACCCAATACCAGCTTGGCGAACAACTGCAGATCCACATTGCCGCCCGACAGGATCACGCCGACACGCTTGCCACGCACGTCCACCTTGCCATTCAGCACGGCAGCCGCCGCCAGGCAGCCCGTGGGCTCGACCACCGCCTTCATGCGGCTAGCGAAAAACTGCATGGTGCTCACCAGTTCGGCATCGCTCACAGTGATGATGTCGTCCACCAGCTCGCGGATCACGGCAAACGTGTAGTTGCCCAGATGCTGTGTCTGCGCGCCATCGGCCAACGTCTTGGGCGTATCAATGTGGACGATCTCGCCCTTGCGGAAGCTCTGCTGGCCGTCGTTGCCGGCCTCGGGCTCCACGCCGACGATCTTGCACGCGGGGTTCAGCGCGCGCACTGCCGTAGCCGTACCCGAGAGCAGTCCGCCACCGCCCAGCGGCGCCAGCACCACGTCGAACGGTCCAGCCTCTTCGATCAGTTCCTTAGCGGCCGTGCCCTGCCCGGCCATCACGTGTGGATGGTCGTACGGAGGGATCAGCGTCAGGCCCTGTTCTTCGGCCAGCTTGCGCCCGATGGCTTCGCGATCTTCGGTGTAGCGGTCGAAAAACACCACCTCGCCGCCGTAGCCACGCGTGGCTTCCACCTTGATGATCGGTGCGTCCTTGGGCATGACGATGACGGCACGCATGCCGAGCAGCCGCGCCGACAGTGCAATCGCCTGCGCATGGTTGCCCGACGAGAACGTGATCACACCCGCCTTACGCTGCGCCGGCGTGAACTGCGACAGCGCGTTGTACGCGCCGCGAAACTTGAACGCGCCCATGCGCTGGAAGGTCTCGGCCTTGAAGAACAGTTCGGCGCCGGTCATGGCGTTGGCGGTGGCGGACGTCAGCACGGGCGTCTTGTGGGCTACGCCTTGCAGGCGGGCATGGGCGGCAACAACGTCGTCGTAGGAGATGGGCAGGCTCATGGCGGGCTCAGTTTGGAGAATTTTCGGGAAGGTAGGTGTAGACGGTGGAGCGCGCCACGCCCAGCGTTTGCGCAACTTCCGACAGCGCGCGGCGCAGGTTCAGCAGGCCGCTGGCTTCCAGCTCACGCATGGCTTCGCGGCGCTGGTCCAGCGTCATGGCCATGGGCGTGGTGTTGCGTGCGGCAGCAAAGCGTTCGAGTGCGGCGCGCACGTCTTCCACACGGCGGGAGGTGAGCGATTCGGGCACCGGCGGTGCCGCCACATCAACGCGCATCAACTGGGTGAGCCCCGCCGTCACGGCGCCGAGCATCGACACATCCATGTTCAGACAGATGGCGGCCACGTAGTCGCCACGGCTGTTCTTCAGGCCGATGGACGTGCTCTTGGCGGGCCGCCCGTCGGGAAACCGGTTGGCGTAGTTTTCAATGACTTCAGGGAAGTCCGGGTCGGCCATGCGCGCCAAGCCCAGCTCGGTCACGGCATCGCCCACCTGGCGGCCCGAGAGGTTGTTGGCGATGGCGACAACGGAATGATCGGGGTCGGTCAGGTCGTGCAGCACAACCTCGACCAGCGGCGCCAGGGTCTTGCCCAGCGCCTCGACGATCTTGCGGCCTTCGCGCAGCAGAAGGTGGTTTTCTTCAGCGTGTGTCATGGCGATGACGATACGTCAATAAATGACATTTCGTCAACACCATGTGGCCTACTCAACCCTTCGGTTACTGGGCGGACGCGTTGATGAAGCGCACCAGTTCGTTCATGGTCGCCTCAGGCGCTTCTTCCATCAGCCAGTGGCCGGAACCCTTCATCGTCACACTGTTGACGTTGGTCGCCACCAGCTTGGCCTGTTCGATCAGGAACGCGCCAGACGCCCGTTCACCGGCCAGCACGAGCATCGGCATCTTGAGCGGCGTCTTGGCAAAGCCGGCAAAGTCCTCCGCATCCTGCGGGAAGGCGTGGAAGTACTCAAACCCGGCAGCCATGCGGCCCGGTTGGCCGTAAGTGCGCGCATAGAACTGACGGTCCGCCTCGGGCACCGAGTGCTTCGGATCGGCGGCAAAGTCGTTCCAGAAGTGCTCGAAGTA
This sequence comes from Ralstonia sp. AU12-08, assembly GCF_000442475.1. Classification (NCBI taxonomy): domain Bacteria; kingdom Pseudomonadati; phylum Pseudomonadota; class Betaproteobacteria; order Burkholderiales; family Burkholderiaceae; genus Ralstonia; species Ralstonia sp. AU12-08. The sequence continues at coordinate 350,579 of NZ_ASZV01000003.1, forward strand.
GATGCGCTCGCGGCCCTGCACCAGCTTGAGCGGCGTATCGCCGTAGAAGTGGAAGTGCCACAGGTCGCGCAACAGCCAGACCTTCGTCCAGTCACCCACGCCGGGCAGGAAGGCGTCCATGAGGGTGATGCTTTCCACTTCATCGGGGTACTGCGCGGCGTAGGCGTACGCCACCATCAGGCCGATGTCGTGGCCGACCAGCTTGACCTTGCGATAGCCCATGGCCTGCACCATGGCGTGGATGTCCTGCGCGAGCGTCTTCTTGTCGAAGCCCGAGGCGGGAATCGACGACGTGCCGGCACCCGGCAGGTCTGGCGCCAGCACCACGCGGCGATCGGCCAGGCGCGGAATCAGCGGCAGCCACATATGGCTGGTCTCGGTATAGCCATGCAGCAGCACGACCGGGGTTTCTGGGCCGCTACCGGCTTGCAGCGTATGGATCTGCAGGCCGGCGGCATCGACGATGCGGTCCTGCACGGCAGGGGCGGCCTGCGCCTGCAGCGCAGCCAGACCGATCAGCGCGGCACCCAGGTGGCGCGCCAGAGTAGGAAGAATCTTCATGGTGGTCTCCAGCGCGGGCCGCATCAGTGCGGCCCGCAGGAACAAGGGGATGGGTTTAGAGCTGGCTCATGCCGCCGTCGGCAATGATTTCCGTGCCAACGATGAACGCCGACTCGGGCGCCGACAGATGCAGCACCGTGGCGGCAATCTCTGCCGGCTGGCCAAAGCGGCCCAGCGGGATCTGGCTCTGGATCTGCGCTGCCGTGGCCGACAGCGTGTCCGCATCCAGGCCGAGCTTGCCGTAGATGGGCGTACTGACCGGGCCGGGGCTGACCACGTTCACGCGGATGCCCGAGCTGAGCAGCTCACCCGACAGCGTCTTGGCCAGCGAGATCAACGCCGCCTTGCTCGCCGCATACACCGACGAATTCGGCATGCCGATGCGTGCGTTGATCGAGCCGTTCAGCACGATCGAGGTGCCCGGATTCAGGATGGGCAGCAGCGCCTGAATCTGGAAGAACGCGCCCTTCACGTTGGCGTTGAAGGTGGCGTCCCACATGGCCTCCTCCACGTCTGCCACGGCCGCAAACTTGGCCATACCGGCATTGATGAACACGGCGTCCAGGCGCACGCCGGCTTCCTGCAGTTGGCGCGTCAGTTCGCGTGCCGCAGCCACGGTGCCGGTTTCATTGCGGATGGCAATCGCCTTGTTGCCAAGCGTGGCGCGTGCCGTTTCCAGCGCCGCCGCGTCACGACCCGTGATGACCACGCGGGCGCCTTCCTGCACAAATGCCTGGGCGGCTGCCAGGCCAATACCGCTGTTGCCGCCAGTGACCAGAACGGTCTTGCCTTCGAAGCGATTCATGATGTCCTCCAGTAGGAAAGTTGAACTTGAACAATCGCGTGACTGCAGTGTGGACGCGGGCAGGCGGTTTGCCATACGATCCAAACGATGAACACGTTCGAAGGAGTTGCACATGTTGACGGACGAAGAATTGGCCCTGCTGGAGGCCATCCGCCAGACCGGCAGCCTGTCGCGCGCGGCGGCGCAACTGGGCAAGGCGCCATCGACCGTGTCGTATGCGGCGCGGCAGCTGGAGCAGCGTTTCGACGCCCTGCTGTTTGATCGGCGCCGCTACCGGCTACAGCTCACGCGCGCCGGGCTGCTCCTGACCGAAGAAGCGGCGCGACTGGCGCAGGACGTGTCGCGCATCACGCAGCGCGTGCGGCAGGTGGCCAACGGCTGGGAAGACCGGCTCTGGATCGTGACCGACGAGCTGCTGGAGTTCGAATCGCTCATGCCGGTCATGCATGCGTTTGATGCGCTGCAATCAGGCGTGGCATTGCGTGTGACGCATGAGGTGCTGGCGGGCACGTGGGAAGCCCTGCGCGATGGCCGTGCCGATCTGGTCATCGGGGCGACCAACGAGCCGCCGGCCATCCCCAACCTGGGGTGGTTTGAGCTGGGCGTGGTGGAGTGGGTGTTTGCCGTGTCACCGCGACATCCGCTGGCGGCCATCCAGGCGCCGCTCACGCGCGAAGAAATCGCCCGGCACCGCGGCGTGGTGGTGGCCGATTCCGCACGAACAACCGCGGGCCGCGCCTACGGCATGCTCAGCGGACAACCCACGCTGGCCGTGCCGAGCATGCACGCCAAGACGCTCGCGCAGCGCGACGGCCTGGGTGTGGGCTGGCTGCCGAAACATCGGGTGACGTCGCTGCTTGCACGCGGCGAGCTGGTGGAGAAACGCACCACCGACCCGCGCGAGCCCAATCTGCTCTACGTCGGCTGGCGCAGCGGCGACGGACTTGGCGAAGGCCGGGCGCTCCAGTGGTGGCTCGAGCAATTGCGTCAACCGCGCCTGGCAAAACGCCTCGTGCAAGGCATCGACGCCTTCGCCTGAAGATTCGCCCTGCCGAGTGATCTCGCCTATGCTGGGATGGCGCCGACGCCGCATCGCACAAAACCGGCGCACCATCCACAGGCCGCCAACTGTTGCGGAATGATCAACACCGGGGCATTTTCCCTCAGACAAACCCTCGGTTTGGTCAACGCAAGCATTACCCCGGCGTTAATCGGTCACGCACGTATCTCCGTGCCTCGTTGAGGGTCTCGTTATGAAACTGTCTGCGTTGATGTTTTCGATGGGCGCGCTGATGATGGGCTCGGCGTTTGCGCAGGGCACTGCCGCGCCAGCCACGGCACCTGCCGCAGCACCCGCCGCTGTCCACGCGGTCTGCAAGGACGGCACGCCTTATTCCGGTGCAACGCTCAAGGGGGCTTGCCATGGCCACGGCGGCGTAGACAAGAAGGCCAGCGCTGCAGGCGCTTCCGCTGCTGCACCAGCCGCTGCAGCACCGATGGCCGCCGCGCCCGCCGCAGCCGCCCCGGCCACACCTGCTGCGCCGGCCGCACCCGCTACTGCCCCCGCAGCCGCTGCCAAGCCGGCAGCAGCAGCCGGCGCTGTCGCCCCCGGCGGCGGCCCCGACAAGGTGTGGGCCAATACCAGCACCAAGGTCTACCACTGCCCGGGCGACCGCTACTACGGCAAGACCAAGCAAGGTTCGTACATGACCGAGGCCGATGCCAAGGCCCAGGGCCTGCACGCAAGCCACGGCAAGGCCTGTACCAAGTAAGCCGAACCCGTCGCGCTCGGAACGTCTAGAGCGCGCCCCGCACGCCGCGGCCCACTTGGGTTGCGGCGTATTCCTTTTCTGCCTCACCGTTGCACCGCATGCCCCCCCGCTACGAACATCCTTCCGCCGCCCTCCAGCGCCCCGACCACTACGCGCCATTGAGCACACCGCCCCTGCCTGCGCAGCAACGCGTGTTGCGTGACGTGATTGCGGGGTTCTCGATCGCGGGCCTGCTGCTGCCCGAAGCCGTTGCGTATGCAGGGATTGCCAGCCTGCCGCCGCAGGCCGGGTTGATCGCACTGCTATCAGGGCTGGTGGTGTATGCGCTGGTCGGGTCGAGCCGCTTTGCGATTGTGTCGGCCACATCGTCGTCGGCAGCGGTGCTGTTTGCGACGGTGCTCTCGGAACCCGGCAACGCAGGCACGGCGCTCACGCTGGCGTCGGCGCTCATCATTGCCACAGGCTTGCTGTTCATCCTCGCAGGCGTGGGGCGGCTGGGCGGTATGTCGGATTTCATCGCGCGGCCGGTGCTGCGCGGCTTCACCTTCGGGCTGGCGCTGACGATTGCCATCAAGCAGTTGCCGAAGATTCTCGACGTGGCGGTCCACCACAGCGACACGCCGCGCGTTGCGCTAGACCTGCTCAGCGGCGCAGCCAGCGCCAACCCCTACAGCACGACGTTGGGTGCCGTGGCGCTTGCCTTGCTGTTTGGCCTCGGGCGCTGGGGGGGCCGCATTCCGGCCACGCTCGTCGTCATCGTGCTGGCCATTGCGGCGGGCTACTGGCTCGACTGGCATGCGTATGGCATTGCCGTGGTCGGTCATATCGACTTGCAAAACATCAGCTTCGGCGTGCCGGATCTTGGCCGTGCGGAGTGGATGCAGAGCATCGAACTCGGCTTCGCGCTCATGCTGATTCTGTACGCCGAGTCGTATGGGTCCATCCGCAACTTCGCGCTCAAACATGGGGATGGCATCTCCGCCAACCGAGACCTCATCGCGCTGGGTTGCGCCAACCTGCTCTCGGGCCTACTGCACGGCATGCCGGTGGGCGCGGGTTACTCCGCCACCTCTGCCAACGAGGCCGCAGGCGCGCAGTCACGCCTGGCCGGGCTGTGCGCAGCGGTGGTGGTGGCGCTGATCGTCTGGCTGTTCCTGCCGCAACTGGCGCGTATTCCCGAGCCGGTGCTGGCGGCCATCGTGATCTTTGCGGTCAGCCACTCGCTGCACCCGAGCGTGTTCAAGCCGTACTGGTCGTGGCACCGGGATCGGCTCGTGGTGATTGCCGCGCTGCTCGCCGTGCTGGTGCTGGGCGTGCTGCACGGGCTGCTGGCCGCAATTGGCGTCAGCCTGCTGCTGACGCTGCGCAAACTCTCCGAGCCGACCGTCAGCCTGCTCGGCCGTCTGCGCGACAGCCATGACTTTGTGGACGTGTCGTTGCACCCCGATGCCAAACCGCTGCCCGGCGTGCTGATCGTGCGGCCGGAAGTGCCACTGTTCTTCGCCAACACCGAACGTGTGCTGGGCAAGGTGCGCGCGCTGCTGCAAGCCCCGCAGCAACCACCGCTGCGCACCGTCATGCTGAGCCTGGAAGAAACGCCCGACGTGGATGGCTCCGCCATCGAGGCGCTGCGCATCTTTGCGGCGGAATGTGCGGCGCGTGGTTTGCAGTTGATGTTCGTACGGCTCAAGCCGCGTGCGCTGACGGTGTTGCAACGTGCCACGGACGACACGCTGCGGCCCGAGATGCTGCATGAACTGAGCGTGGATGAGTGTGTGCAGTCGTTGACGGAGAACGGCACCAGCCGCTGACAGCGGACTCAGTCGCCACCACCGCCGCCACCGCCACACCCACCGCCGTCGCCTCCACAACCACCACCGTCGCCGCCGCAACCGCTGCCATCGCCTCCACTGCCGGCGCAACCACTGCTGGCACCACAGCCACCGTCGCGCTTTCTGCCAAAGCCCTCGATGGTGCCGTCAATGCGGCGACTGGCAAAATCGGCGCCGCATTGCATGACCTCGCCACCGGGCAGGATGGCGGCGCAATCCGGCACGTAGTAAAAGCCGTTGGGAATGGCGAGTTGGTGGTCGATGGCAAACAGCAGCGGCAGCCGATCGGGATTGCGCGGGTTGATCGACTCCTCCCGGCAAGCCCACCACCACGTGCGGCGCAGCCCGACGTTGGAACGCTTGCGCAACGGCGAGAGTGCGGCGGAGGGCAAGTGGTGCAGAAACTTGCCGAATGCGCGCCGGCAGAAATCGCGGTACTCGCGTGTGTAGAGGATGAACTCGTGCCACAGGTCGTCAACCACGCGCGAGGGCATCGACACATAGTCGCAATCACTGCGCAGGTGGACCAGGAAGAACTGCCGCAACCCGCGCACGACCTGCTCGCGCTGGGCAGGGGTCAGATCGGGATGCTTTTCGGCAAAGCGCTCCAGCAGGCCTGGCGGCCAGCGGTAGTTCTGGATGAACACTTCACGCTGTTCGCTCTTGAAGCGCCCTCGCACTGAAAGTGCGGCCAGCGTGGCAACCAGGCCGACCACAATGACCCCGGTTTGGAGTGCTGCCATCCGATCCCCCCGAATCGCGCTAATAGGCGCGGTCATTATGCCGCGCCGTCGTGGCCCGCAACGTTATGCGTCCGTAACGCCCGCGGGGTCTTGGTCGGCGGTATTTGGCAGCACGCGCAACTAGTACTGATAGATCAGCTGAAACCCGCCCGTCACGCCAGCCGTGTGGAACGTAGCCGGCTTGTGGATCGGCATACCGACAAACAGGTCGACGAGATTGGGATCAACGCTGATCTCGTTCATTTATTGTCCTTTCGAAGGGTAGATTCCGGACGCAATACAATTAACAAACCCTTGTCTCGCATCCGGATCCTCGAACGCCATCTCCACGTCTTTCAATACAATTCCGAAAATCGGAACCTGGGTTTTATTCTCGTGCAGCGCTGCCAAGAGCATCCCAAAGAACATAGAGTAAAAAGGCAGAAATCTCTCTGACAGGACAGCTTCCAAGTTCGCACTTGGAACAATCCAAATATCCGATCCTGGCAACTTCTCCTCGCGAATTACTACAATTTGATCATCAAACCGAATTTCAATCTCCCTAATTTCGGGCGAGAATGAAAACGATAAAATATCAATAATTAAATCATTTATTTTCATGTCACCATAATGACGACGCCATTTTCCAGGCACTATTGAAACAGGATCGTGCCACTGCACCCATCAAATCGACCAAATACACATATGCTATATCACCACATCAGTAGTCGACGTGACCGGAAACAGCCCGACCAATACCCCTCTTTGCAGATGTGACAGCACGGGTGCCACACGCATCCAGTGCCACGACTATCAGATTGCCTCTGCCACATCCCAAACGCCCGTCTTGACCACCTCCCGCACATAGTCCACAAAATCCCGCGGCGCCCGGCCCAGCGCGCGCTGCACGCCATCGGCCACCTGCACGTTCCGGCCATCGAGCACTTCGGCAAACAGCCCACCGAGAAACACCGCAAACTCGCGCGGCACATAGTCGGAGAGCATCTCCACGTATGCATCCGTCTCCATCGGCTGATAGTGGATGTCGCGGCCGAGCGCGTCGCTCAGGGTGTCAGCCACTTCGGCAAAGGTCAGCGCGCGCGGGCCGGTCATCTCGTACAACTGACCGATATGGCGCGCGTCGGTAAAGGCGGCGATGGCGGCATCAGCCAGATCGCCAGCATCAACAAACGGTTCGGCGACGTTGCCGCCTGGCAGCGCAATCACACCGGCCAGCACGGGTTCCAGCAAATGGCCTTCACTGAAGTTCTGGTTGAACCAGCTGGCGCGCAGCAACGTCCACGCAAGGCCGCTCTTCTGCACGATGGCTTCGCAGCGCTGCGCAGCAGGCTCGCCACGGCCGGAGAGCAGCACGAGATGGCGCACGCCGGCTGCCTTGGCCGCCACTACGAAGGCGTGGATAACTGCCTCGGCGCCCGGCGCGGCCAGGTCGGGTTGGTAGGTAATGTAGACGCCGTCCATGCCGGCCAATGCTGCGGGCCAGGTGGTCGGGGCCTCCCAGTCAAAGGCCGGGTTGGCATTGCGCGAGCCCTCACGCACAGTCACGCCGTGCGCACGCAAACCCTGTGCGACGCGCGCACCCGTCTTGCCGGTGGCGCCCAGAACGAGGACGGAGGAGATGGGGAAAGCCTGGACGATCTGCATGGTGAAACTCCTGAAAGCGTTGGGGTGGAAAACGCCTCCAGTATGGAAAACGGGCCCGTTTCAGGTGTGACCGGGCGTCCGTGGTTCATGCTCAATCGTCCAGATCAGCGCACAATCGGCACGTTGTTGCTCAGGATGTCGCCATGACTTCGACAAACACGCCACCTCCCTGGACCCACATCGACCCGCTGGGCGAAGCACTGCACTTTCTGCGCATGAGCGGCGTGTTCTATTGCCGCTCGGAGTTCTCCGCGCCATGGGGGCTGGCGCTGCCGCCCATGCCCGACTGCATGATGCTGCACGTGGTGGCCAGCGGCCGTGCCTGGCTGGAGGTGGATGGTGAGCCGGCACGCGCGCTCTCCCCCGGCGACTTGGCCATCGTGCCGCGTGGCACCGGGCACCGACTGACCAGCCAGCCGGGTGTGGCGTGTGCGGGCCTGTTCGATCTGCCGCGCGAGTTGATGAGCGAGCGTTATGAAGTGCTGCGCCACGGCGGCAGCGGCGAGCCCGCACAGATGATCTGCGCCGCTGTGCGCTTCGGCCACCCGGCCGCGCAACGGCTGGCGGCACTGCTGCCGGCGGCGCTGTGCATTGACAGCCGGCAATCACCACACGCGCAATGGATCGAGCAAACCCTGCGCTTCATGGCCGCCGAGGCCCGCATGCCTCAACCCGGCGGCGAAACCATGGTGACGCGGCTGGCGGACATTCTCGTCATCCTCGCCATTCGCGATTGGATTGAACGCGATCCGGCTGCACGCAGCGGTTGGGTGGGCGCATTGCAGGACAAGCAGATTGGCCGCGCGATGGCATTGATCCATCGTGAGCCCGCGCGGGAGTGGACCCTCGGTGCGCTGGCCGAAGCGGCCGCGATGTCCCGCTCGGCATTTGCCGCACGCTTCACACGGTTGGTAGGCGAGCCGGCCATGCAGTACGTTGCACGCTGGCGCATGCAGATTGCGCTGGGCTGGCTGCAGGAAGACCGCCTGCCGCTGGCCGAGGCCGCCAGCCGGCTGGGTTACCAATCGGAGGCGGCGTTCAGCCGGGCGTTCAAACGGTTCAATGGGGTGACGCCCGGGGCCGCACGACGTAGCACGCCCCCGGAAGCGATGGCCTAGCGCACAGCCGCGCCGGGTGCGCGCGCACCTTCCAGAATGATGCGTGCCAGCTTGGCGTAGTCGCCATCGAAGTGATGCCCGCCGGGCAGCTTCACGAGCTGGACTTGCTTCGGGTCCAGACCAGGGCAGTTGGTGTCCTTCTCTTCCTTGCCGTAGATGCACATCCCCAGGCCGGCCGGCAGCTTTTGCACTTCGGGCAGGATCAGCAGGCCCGACGCACTGCTCGACACCCAGTTGGTCATGTGAAACTCGAAGTCGGCACGCTTGCCCAGGCCCATCATCACGGCCAATGCCACATGCTCGCGCGATGCGGCAGGCAACCGGTTGACGATGAAGGGCAGCACATCCGCACCCTGCGAATAGCCGATCAGCAGCGCCTTGCTTTTCTTCCAGCGCGCGGCGTAGAAGCGCACCAGGCGGTCCATGTCGGCCGCAGCCGAGGCCGGTGTGCGCGGGGTCCAGAAGTAGCGCAGCGAATCGATGCCGACCACAGGCACGCCGGACTTGGACAACGCGGCCGCCACCTCCTTGTCGAGCCCGGCCCAGCCGCCGTCACCCGACAGCAGGATCGCGAACAGCTCCGACGATGTGCCGGGCTGCGCAGCCACTTCGATGATCGGCAGATCCGACACGGCTGCAGGCGGCGGCGGGGGCGGCGGTTTGCGCTGCGCGTTCAGCTTGGCGAAGGCGGCCTTGAACGGCTCGCTTGCCGTCACGGGGGGCACGTTGGCCCCACTCGGCGCAGCCGTTTGCACAGCGGGCAGCGCAACCGACTGCGCACCAGAAATCGTATCGATGAAGGCTTGCGTGGCGCGTGCCTCGCACAGCGGACCCGACCGACGCGCAAATGGCGTGAGCGTGCCCGACTGCAGCGCCACCCACGGCGCCGACAGCTTCGTGGCCGGCAGCAGCACCACGCCTGCGTTCTCCGGTGGCTTAGTACGTTTTGCCGTGGTGCGGCTCTCGCTCTGGCGGCGGCTGAAGTGCACGCCCTCGCCCTTGCACAGCGGCTTGCGCAGCTCCAGCACCGGGCAGAACTCCATCGACATGGCTGCGGCAAAGATGTTCGGGCGTGCCTGCGCAATCATCGCGTAGGCAAGTGCGCCCCCCTCGTTGTCACCCACGAGGATGGGCGGGTAGTAGCCCGGCACCTTCTCGTAGGCTTGCAGGAAGCGGCTGAAGTTCTCCAGGTCACCGTCGGGGAAGGCGCAGTCGCCCAGATCTGCCTCAAGGCTTGAAAACAGTGCGGGCGTGGAGAGGCCGGCCACCAGCGCGCCCTGCTCCGCCAGGCTCTGCGCCATGCGCGAGGTGGCGGGCGTCCAGCCCTGGTCGCCCGAGAGCATCAGCACGACAGAGCGGATTTCGCCCTTCGGCTTGTAGACCGGCACATCACGAAAACGCCCGTGCGTGACGAACTCGACGGCACCCGGCGCGGCAGCTGGTGTAGCCGGCGCCACCACGGGCAGCGACAGCACGCCGCCGTTGGCTGCCTTGTTGGCGGTCACGGCGGCGGCGCTCATCTGCAGACGCGGCGGCATGTCACCTTGCGGCGGCGCGGCTGTCACGCCACTGGCACCCGTCATGCCCACCTGCGGCACCAGCACCGGCCCTTGCACCGGCGTGGGCTTAGGCGCCGAAGCTGCCGCAGGCGCATCCGCAGCCACGGCCGGCGATGTCGTCAGCCAGCACACGACTGCCGTGGCGGCCACTGCCACCACGTACTGTCCGATACGTCGCACTCCCCGATGCCGCGCCTCTTGCGTGCGCGGTACTTGCCAACTCATTTGGAGATCACTCCCTTCAGCCCGCCGCCGATCAGTGCGGCAACGTCTGTCAATGTGAATAGCGGCGCCAACCCGCCGCGCGCGAGCAGGTAGCGGGGTTCCCACACCGGCTCGAATTTGTCCTTGAAACTGCGCAGCCCACGGAAATTGTAGAAGCGCGCGCCGTGGCGGAACATCATCCGTCCGAAGCGGTGCCAGCGCGGCGCAAGCTCATGCTCGACCATGCCCGACATCGGCGCCATTCCCAGGCCAAAGCGCTGATAGCCCTCGGCCTGGAAGTGCAGGATCAGCTTGCCGAAGAGGAAGTCCATGGTGCCCGGCGGCACAGTGCCGCGCTGGCGCATCAGGTCGACGCTCGCTTCAATGCGCAGCACATCGGGGCACATCAGCGTGGCAAACGCGAGGATGGCGCCTTCGCGCCGCACGATGGCCACCGGTTGGCTGAGCACATAGCGGTCTTCAAACGCGCCGAGCGAGAAACCTTTCTCGCGCGCGTTCTGGTTGTGCAGCCACTCATCGGAGATGGCGCGCAACTCCTCCAGCACCGCCGGTACCCCTTCAGCCGGCACGATCTCGAACGACAGCCCTTCACGCTCACCGCGCGTCACGCCATGACGCAGGTTGGCGCGGCGCGAGCCCTTGAGGCTGAACTCGGGCAGCGACACATAAGCCTCTTCACCCAGCTTGTAGGCACGCAGGCCGGCATCGAGATACAGCGGCAGCGTTTGCGGGCGCGTCTTGTAAAACGCCGCGCGGCCACCGTGCGCGTCGGCCATCTCGATAAACCGCCAGATCAGTTCGGGCCACTCCTGCTGCGCGCCCACCGGGTCGCCCAGCGCCACCCACGAGCGCCCTTGCTTGGCATACATGATGAACGCGTTGCCCGACGGCGAGAACAGCAGGCTCTTGTCACCCATCAGCGCCAGCGCGGCGTCTGCGGCAGGTTGCTTGCGGATGATCTCTGCGGCGCGGGCCAGTTCTTCCGTGCTCGGGCAAATGGTCTCGCCGGGCTCGCGGCGAAAGAGCTGCCACATACCGAAGCCGAGGCCCGTGACCGCCACCGCCATCAGCGCGCGAATGGAGCGCGGCGCATCGCCATCAAAGGTGAACTGCCACCAGAGTTGGTTGGCGTAAGCCACCTCGCGATAGGCGAAGAAGAGGATCCACACGCAGGCGGCAAACACGCACGCCATGGCAGCCAGCCAACCCACCTCCAGCCGCTGCGAGAACAGCGACGACGGCCGATCAAACTGCCGGCGCGAGATGATCAGCAGCACCGCCAGCGTGACCAGCACCACCATCTCCGACACCGCAATGCCCTTGGGCAGCGCCAGCACGCCCGTGAGCAGCGACAGCACCAGCGCCGCCCACCATGCGGCATCCAGCCGGTGCAGCAGTCCGCGTGCGACAAACAGCATGATGAGCCCCGCCACACTGCCGATCATGTGCGACGCTTCCACCACAAACAGCGGCACATGCATACGCAGCAGGTCTTCCGCTTCATCCGTGGCGGGGGTGACGCCGGAGACGAGCAGCATCACACCCGCCACCATGGTCAGCGCAGCCAGCAAACCGGGCGACAGTTTGACTGCCGCGCGACCGAATGGGGCAGCAAAGGGCGCCCCCGCCCCCGAGCGCAACTCGAACACGCCCAGCATGGCTGCAGCCACGATCAACGGCAGCAGAAAGTAAATAGCGCGGTAGAGGAGCAACGCGGCGAACACCTCGGCCGGTGGCGCCTGACCACTGCAGCCCAGCAGGATGACCGCCTCGAACACGCCCAGGCCGCCCGGGCTCTGACTCAGCACGCCCAGCGTGACAGCCAGTGCGTAAAAGGCGACGAAAGTAGGCAAGTCAACGGCACCCGCCGGCATGAGCACCCACAACGCAGCGGCCGCCGCACTCAGGTCTGCCGCTGAAATCACGAACTGGCGCGCCGCCAGCGCCGGCGGCGGCGGGCGGATCTCCCACCGGCCGAACAACGTGACGTGGCGCTGGCGCATGCACAGCGCCAGCAGCGCAAACACGCCCGCCAGCACGAGCAGCGCAACCGCTTCCAGCAACGCTGCCGGTAGGTGCGTGATGCCGGCAATATGAGAGGCGCCCCACAGCAACCCGATCGCGCCGAAAGCCGTGGTGGACACGCCCAGCGCGCTCGCATCAAAGGCGACCGCCTCGGTCACCCGCGCTGCGTCCAGGCCGGCCGCGGTGTACAGGCGCGTGCGCACCGCCCCGGCTGTCAGTGAACCCAGGCCAACGGTGTTGCCCAGCGCATAAGCGATGAAGGACGTCGTGGCGACCGTGCCGGGCGCCACCTGCGCACCGGCATAGCGCAGACCGGAGGCGTCGTAGCCCGTGAGGGCGACATAGCTGAGCACGGTGGCCAGAATCGCCAGCCACACGTGCGAGCGCGGCGTGGCATGCAACGCGGCAACCATATCGGCGTAGTGCACGTGGTCGAGCAACGCGTACAGGCTGTCGAACACCAGCGCGCCGACGATCAGCACGATGCCGAGCACGGTCCAGTTGCCCAGGCCAAAACCACGACCGGTATCGGCATCAGGGCGGGAAGCAACCGCAGTTTCAGCAGGCGCGGGCGCAGCCTGCTTGACCGGCGATCGGTGAGGTTTGGGACTGGCGTCGTGGGACGCGGCGTCAGGCATGGTGTGAAACGAGATCCTGCTGGCTGGGCTGGTTTGGCTGGTTTGGGTCAGGCGGCGCCGGATCCCAACCTGATAGACGGAATACGAGCGCCGGCGATGTGCCTATAGCGAATCCCAAGGCGCGCAGACGGGAGACGGTGGCGAGCAAAGCACCCGGCTGCCACATGTGCGGCATCGACATCATGAATTGACCCCGACTTGCCGGTGCTGGCGTGTTGTCGTCCGGGCCGGAACAGCGTCCGACCGGCGCACCGGTTGCTCTGCCGATTGCTCCTGCAATGCGCGCGCTGAATTCGCACGATTGTTTCTGATGCCACGTAACACGGACAAAACCGCCGTTTCGTTGACACGCAAACACATATTTTACGGCGCGGGCGCGCTCCCCGGCGCTTTTGGTGTCACATCCGGCTTGCCGGTGTCGATGGAAACCGGGTCACTGGCGGGAAATGTCTCCTCCAGGCCCTCGTCCAGCAGGGCCTCCTCGTGCGAGTCGGGCACAGGCGGATGCGGGTTGGCGGGCACAGGGGCGGACGAGACACGGTCATCTGGCATGGCGTTCTCCAAGAGGGCTCACCCAGCATAGACAATCCGGGCAACCGGCAATCAGCGGTGGGCGATCGGCAACCAGCAAAGGCGGCTGTGCAGCGTGGCACGGGCATGTGTCGCTGGACCGTGCACAGTCGGGCGCGACGTGCACGATACTCAGGGGATGCTCAGCAAGTGGCGGACCCGGTCGCGACATCAATACGACAACTGCTGCGTCGCCGCGGCCGCGCAAACGATTGCAAACCCGACAAACGCTCTAGGCGATATTGCGTAGCCAGGTGGAGTCCGGTACACAATCAAGACAACCTTTTCAAACCCTCCACATTGACTGTTTTCACCTCACGCGCATGCCTCTCCAGCGCACCATCGGCGCCCTCTTGCGGCACCCTCCCCTGCTGATCATCGGTGCCTCGGCGCTGTCGCTGCTGCTGGCCGCGCTCACAGCCCTGTCGCTGTGGGAAATGCGCGTCGATGCGCTGGCACGTGCCCGCGACGCCGCCGACAACCTCTCGCTGATCCTGCAGCGCGACATCGCCCGCAACATCGAGGTGTACGACCTGTCGCTGCAGGCCGTGATCGACGGCATGCGGGACCCGAAGATCGTTGCCCTGCCCCAGGACATCCGGCAGCTGGTGCTGTTCGACCGCTCAACCAACGCGCAGGACCTGGGCTCGCTGCTGGTGGCCAACCCGGCGGGCGACGTCATCATCGATTCGCACGCGGTACCGCCGCGGCATATCCATGTGGGCGACCGCGATTACTTTCAGGTGCATCAGGGCTCCCCGGATGTCGGCCTGTATATCAGCGAGCCATTCAAGCCGCGCATCAACGGCGTCGATGCATCACTGGGACTGAGCCGGCGCCTGAACGGGCCGCATGGCGAATTCAAGGGCATCGTGGTCGGCACGCTGCGGCTGAACTACTTCCGGCGGCTCTTTGACGGCCTCAACCTCGGGCCGCGCGCCACCGTGACGCTGGTACGCTCCGACGGCACGCTGCTCATGCGCCGCCCTTACAACGAAACACTCATCGGCCGCAGCCTGGCCGATAGCCCGGCCTTCCAGCGGCGCCTGCTGTCGCCCGAAGGGTCTTACGTGGAGATGGCCGCGACTGACGGCATCGAGCGTCTGTTCAGCTTCCGCCATATCGGCGAGCACCCGCTGATCGTGGCGGTGGGCTTGGCCACCGAAGACATCTACGCCGAATGGCGGCAGCGCGCATGGGTGATCGGCAGCATCGTGCTGCTGCTCGATGCGGTGTTCATGACACTGTCGGTCTTGTTTGCCAAGCAGTTGCGCAAGCGGCTGGAAATGGAGCAGCAACTGCAGTGGCTGGCCAACACGGATGGCCTGACCGGCCTGGGCACGCGCCGCGCATTGGATGCCACGCTGGACGTGGAATGGCGCCGCGCCAATCGCAACCACATGCCGCTGGCTGTGCTGATGATTGACGTGGACGAGTTCAAGCATTTCAACGACCGCTACGGCCACGCCGCCGGCGACACGGCCCTGCGCACTGTCGCGCGCTGCGTGAACGACAACATCAAGCGCCCGGGCGATTTTGCCGGCCGTTACGGCGGTGAGGAGTTCTGCGCCATCCTACCCAGTACCGATCTGGCCGGCGCGGTGCGCGTGGCCGAGAACATCCGCGCCGCCGTGCTGGCCGCCGACGAGCCCAACGCGGGCAGCGCGCATGGCAAGCTGACGGTGAGCATCGGCGTGGCCGTGCACACGGGCATCGTCACGGCCGAAGACACCGCCGAAGACCTGCTGCGACTGGCCGACGGGCGGCTGTACGAAGCCAAGGCCGCCGGGCGCAACACGGTCATCCCGCGCCAGGAGCGGCCCAAGCTGGCGGTGGTGTAGACGCAGCCGCTTGCGTAGCAGGCGCTGATGCCCGTACCGTAGGCCCCCCCACTTTGGGGGCATGCCACCATCACGCAAGGGTTTTGCACAATGGTGGCTCCGAGGAACCGGCCATGAACAAACCCCCGCATTCTCATTTCGATACGAGTGCACTCCCGCGCGAGCATCAGTTCGCCGCGTGGCGAGAGGCCATCAACGTGCTGTTCGACACCCGGTCTGCCGCACCGCAATCGCACGGCTTTCGCGCCAGCGTGGATGCCTATCTGTGCGGCGAGGCGGGGCTGGGCATGATCAGCGCGCAGGCACAACACTACGACCGCTCGCGCTCCAAGCTCGGGCGTGACGGCGTAGACGTCTACGTGCTCCAGTACTACCTCGAAGGCAGTTGCGGACAGCGTGACGGTGGCACCGTCACCCGGCCAGGAGATCTGTTCATCGTCGATGCCGCACAGCCACTGGCCACCAGCACCAGCGACAGCCGCTTCCTGAGCCTGGTCGTGCCGCGGCGCCTGCTGGCGCCGGAACTGCGGTCGCCTGACGAACTGAGCATGCGCCTGTTGCGCGGCGATGCGCCCATGGTCGGCCTGCTGCGCGACCACCTGTGCGCCCTGTATCGAACCGCCGGACAACTGAGTGCCGCAGAAGCGCAAGCCATCATTCCGGGCACGCTGCAACTGGCGGCCGCAGCCATCAATTGCCAGGTGACAGAAGCCAATGCCACGGCCGTCAAGGAAAGCCTGTTCGCATCGATCTGCCGGCACATACAGCACAACCTGGCCGACCTCACCCTCACGCCCGAGGCAGTTGCCGCGCAGTTTGGTGTTTCGCGCGCCACGCTCTACCGGCTGTTTGAACGCGAAGGCGGCTTCTTCAACTACCTGCGCCTGCAGCGCCTGCGGCAATGTCACGCGATCCTGGCGAATCGCTCGCAGGCACATCGCTCGGTGGCCGAGATCGCGCAGACCTATGGCTTTTCCGACGCATCCAACTTTGCACGCGCGTATCGCCGGGCGTCGGGCATGTCGCCACGTGAGACGCGCATGCTGGCTCAGGAAGGCCGTGCCGCTGCGCTGCCGTTCGTGCAGCACAAAGACTGGCGGACATGGGTCATACAGATGCGCTGAAACACACGCGCAGCTACCCCTCCCTCCCAATCCCATCCCAAGACTTGAAGCGCGCTCGCCCTGAGACGCGCTGACAGGTTCCCGCGACGGCCGTACCAGTTCACGGCCGGCGCGGCGTTCTTCATTGAACCGCTACCAGCGTGCATGCGAGCATCCGGCCCGACCTGATTGGCGCCTGCGCGCTTGCGGCAAATACGGCCCTCGTGCTCTCGCTTCGTCGAACAGGTCGGAACGGCGCAAGCATCTGCGCCTTGCACAACACACAACGACAAAACGAGGGTCTCGTGAAAGACATAACGGGAAAGACGCTTGCCTTGACGCTGTTCGCCACGGTGGCCTTGGCCGCATGCGGCGGTGGGGACTCGGGAACCAACACGGCAACCAATGGCGGCGGCAACACCGGCGGCAATACGCCACCGGCATCCACCTGCGCTGAAACCGGCGTAGACGCCAAGTACGCCTGCCAGACCGGCAGTACCGAGCCGCTGTACGCCTACCAATGGGCGCTCAAGCAGGCAACGAGCTTCTTTGCGGCATTCGGCCTGGTCGCCAACGGCACGACCGACATCAACGTGGAAGATGCACACAGGGCCGGCATCAAAGGCCAGGGTGTGAACGTGCTGGTGCTGGACGACGGCATCGACGTGCACAACGAAGACCTGTACGCCAATGCCAACTCGGATATGACGTACAACTTCGACGATGGCTCGAATGACCCAACGCCGGCAGATATTCCCGCCAACGTGGACGCTGCACACGGCACCAACGCGGCAGGCATCATTGCCGGTGCGCAGAACGGCAAGGGCGTGATGGGCATCGCACCGCGCGCGACGCTGGGTGGTGCGCGGTTTCTGGTCAATGACCAAGACATTCCCAAGGCGTACGGCGGCGCTCCATGGTCGAAGAACGGTCACATCATCAATGCCTCGTATGGCGAGAACCCGATCGCGCCCCTGGAGTACGACACCGCAACCTCCACCCAAGCAGCCGTGCGCGCCTTCCCGAATCTGCGTGGCGGGCGAGGACTGGTCATGCTCAAGGCGTCGGGCAACGAGTACGAAGAGATTAGCGTGACGGGTCAGCCGCTACGCCAGTGCCCCACGCTGGGCGGTCAGGCCGGCCTGATCAGCTGCGAAAATCCGGCGAACGATCCTGAAGCGCTGGAGCCGGGCGTCATCGTCGTCGGCGCGGCCAATGCACTTGGCGTCAAGTCGAGCTACTCCAACGCAGGCTCCGTCAACTGGATCACGGGGCTGGGCGGTGAGTTCGGGGAAGGCGGCAAGTACGGCGAGGTCGGATCGGGCCCAAAGATCTTCTCGACCGATCTTTCCGGCTGCGCGCGCGGCTACAGCCGCAATGGCGTGACCCGAACCAATGAGTTTGCGACCGGCGGATCGGCCACCAACACCAAAGACAATGCCAAATGCGATTACTCCAGCATGAACGGCACGTCGGCGGCCACACCCACACTGTCCGGCGTGGTCGCGCTGATGCTGTCGGCCAACCCGAACCTGACCTGGCGCGATGTGCGTGAGATCCTGCGCGCCACCGCCAGGCAGATCGACCCGAACTACGGCAGCCGCGACAACCGCAACGCCAAGGTGGATCTGACCAGCGGCACCCTGACGGCCGACACCAGCACCACCCTGGTCGACGGCGCAACCACGGCGCGTTTGGACTACGGCTGGCAAACCAATGGTGCCGGCTACGCCTACTCCACGTGGTACGGCTTCGGCCTGGTGGATGCTTCGGCAGCCGTCAAGATGGCCAAGGCATACACCGCGTACAAACCTGCCGCCCTCTCGGTACCGGACTTTGCAGCGGCCTTTGGCAACGTCAACCAACTGAACTACGGCTCGGTGCAGAAGCTGGGCCAATTCAACGTGTCGGGCAGCGACAAGGTCGATGCGCTGCAACTGCGCGTGTCGGGCTCGGTGTGTGTCGGCAGTGTCGGCTTCTTCGTGAAATCGCCATCAGGCACGGTGTCGGCATTGTCCTTGCCGTACAACGGCTACTACAACAACGGCGCCAGTGCCGTGAACAAGTACGGCCTGGGCAGTTATGCCTTCTATGGCGAGAACGCGGCCGGCACGTGGGAGGTCTACGCCGTGAGCGGCGTGCCAACCAATACCTGTTCGACCTATCAGCCGCAGGGTGGTACGCACACCGTGACCCTGGCCACGCCGCTGGCCGTGGAGTATCGCGTGATTGCCGCCAAGTAAGCATGCTCGGAGACCTTTCAACATGATCAATCCAACTGTTATGAAAACCGTGGCGCTGGCGGCGCTCCTTTCGATGGGTTCGGCATGCCAGGCGGCAGACCTGGTGGTCGGCAAGCACCTGACGACGCAGGAGCTGGCGCAATATGCAAGCGCACCGGTGGTGCAGATCGAATCGCAGTCGTTCAAGGTGCTCTCCAGTGGTACACGCACCAAGTCGGCAGGCGCCACCTCTGCAGCCGTCACGCAAGTGGCCAACGAGCGTGGCGTGGTCGGCGAGAGCCGCAACGAGGTCGTCGTCTCGCAGGTGGCGGTCGACAGCGTGCGCCAGGCGGTGGCGGGGCTGGCAGTCACGCCCGTATCGGCGGAGTACTACGGCCACACGAGCATCAGCACGCTGCGGTTTGCATCGTTCCAGGACGCGGTGGATGCACGTGCGCTGCTCAAGAAGCTGCTGCCACAAGCGCGGGTGGATGTGCCGGTGCAGTACGCCAAGCCCGTGGCGCGCTGATCCGCCCAACCGGCATGCAATTGAACAAACGCCCCGCCCCGAGCGGGGCGTTTTGCATGAGGGCGTATCATCCCGACCTTTTACCGAGCCTCGCACCATGACCAAGGCCTCCGGCAGCTTTGAAGCACTCGCCGCACGCGAAGGCGGCTTGCAGCACCGTCTTTCTTCCGCGCAACTCACCATGATCGCCATCGGCAGCGCGATCGGCACCGGCCTGTTCCTGGGCAGTGGTGCAGCCATCCAACTGGCCGGCCCCGGCGTGATTGCCAGCTACGCCATCGGCGCGGTCATCGCGCTGCTGCTGATGGGTTGCCTGGCCGAAATGGTCGTCGCGCACCCCACCACCGGCTCGTTCGGTGCCTATGCCGAGCACTACGTCAGCCCGCTCGCCGGCTTCCTGGTGCGCTATGCGTACTGGGCAGCGGTCGTTTTCGTGATCGGCGCGGAAGTGACAGCGGTGGCGGTGTACATGGCGTACTGGTTTCCGGGCGTGCCGGCGTGGGTGTGGATCGTCGGGTTCTCGGCGGTGCTGGTGTGGATCAACGCGAGCAGCGTCGACGTGTTTGGCGTGGCGGAATACTGGTGCTCGATGATCAAGGTGGTGGCCATCGTCGCGTTTCTGGCCGTGGCGAGCTATGCCATCTATCGCGCACCGGATGGCGGGCCGATCGGTTTCCACAACTACGTGGATGCGGGCGGCTTCCTGCCGCACGGCTGGTCTGGCGTGTGGTTTGGCGCGGTGGTCAGCATCTTCAGCTTCTTCGGCATCGAGCTGATTGCCGTGGCCGCCGGTGAGGCTCGCGAGCCCGAGGCCGCTGCCACCAGCGCGTTCCGCTCCACGCTGTTCCGGCTGGTGTTCTTCTACCTCTGCACGCTGGCGCTGATGCTGGCCGTGGTGCCCTGGCAGGAGGCCGGCACCGGCAAGAGCCCGTTCGTGCGCGTCATGGAAATCCTGGGCATTGCCGGCGGTGCGGGTGTGATGAACTTCGTGGTGCTGACCGCGGCGCTGTCGTCGATGAACGCGCAGTTGTATGTGTCCACGCGCATGCTGTTCAGCCTCGCGCGCGGCGGGCAGGCACCAGGGGCGCTGGGTGTGGTGAGCAATCGCGGCGTACCGCTGCGCGCGCTGGCGGTATCCAGCTCCGGCGCGGCGCTGGCGGCGGTGCTGAGCGTGGTGCTGCCCGGCCACTCGTTCCTGCTGATGATGTCGCTGGCGATGTTCGGCGCGCTGTTCACGTGGCTCGTCATCTTCGTCACGCACTTGCGCTTCCGTCGTGCAGTGGAGCGTGAAGGGCGCACGCTGCGGTTCCGCATGTGGGGCTACCCCGTGCTGACCCTCATTGGCGCCGTCGCCATGGTGGTCATCATCGTCAGCACGGCATGGATGGCAGATTTCCGCATGACGCTGGTGGTGGGGGTGCCGTTTCTGGTGGTGATGGCGGTGGTGTTCCGCTGGGTGCGGCGCAAGTAGTCGCTCGGGCGCGACACCCCTCTTCTTGATGGCCCGGCTGACACGCGTTTGGCGGGGTTGTGAGATAGGATCGCAATCTTACGAAACGCTTAGCGCACTCCTGACCATGATCTCGGCCAAGCTGGTTGTCGCCTCTCTTGCCCTCTCCATGCCGCTGATTGCCGCGGCGCAGTCCGCCGATGCGCCGGTCGTCAAGAGTGGTGATCAATGGACGTATCAGAACACCGTCGAGACCGGGCCTTCCGGCTGGAAGCAATCGCACGACACGATCACCGTTGTGCGAACCACGTCATCCAGCATCTACTACACCGTCCAGGCCAAGGGCGCACCGACCGGGCCGGTTGAAGTCATTGCCGGCACGGACTGGAGCCGCATCCGCAACGTGGATGGCAAGGAAACCACGGTCAACCGCTCGCTCGCGTTCCCCCTGCAACCTGGCAAGACCTGGGACGTGTCCTTCACCGAACACAACCCCAACAAGGCCCACACGGTTGAGCAGCTGGACACCCATTACAAGGTGATCGGCTACGAAACCGTGGAAGTGCCTGCTGGCAAATTCAATGCCATCAAGATCGAAGCCGAAGGCCAGTGGAATGCGGAACTGGCGCCGATGAGCAACGTGACGCAAGCCGCCAACACCTCAGCAGGTGGCACCACGATGGTCACGCAGGTGCAACGCACCCAGCCAGGCAAGGCAACCGGGCGCACCTACAAGGCCATGTGGTACGTGCCGGAAGTGGGCCGTTGGGTGAAGTCGATCGAGGAGTACTACAACAGCGGCGGCGTACGCAGCCAGCGCTTCACGGCGGAGCTGGAGTCGTATCAACTGACCGCACGATAAGCCGCGAGGGCGACGGGCAGCACAAGGCATGCCCGCCCTCGCCCACGGATCAGGCTTGCGCCAACGCCTGATCCAGATCCGCCAGCAGGTCATCGATATGCTCGATACCGATCGACAGCCGGATGGTTTCCTGCCGCACGCCGGCCTTGGCCAGCTCCGCCTCTGAAAGCTGCCGGTGCGTGGTCGATGCCGGATGCGTGGCGAGCGATTTCGCATCGCCGATGTTCACCAATCGCGTGAACAGTTGCAGCGCATCCTGGAAGCGCGCACCTGCCGCAAACCCCCCCTTCACGCCAAACGTCAGCAGCCCCGGTGCCTTGCCGGAGAGGTACTTTTTCGCCAGCGCGTAGTCGGGGTGATCATCCAGGCTGGCATGGTTGACCCACTCCACCTTGGCGTGCCCTTGAAGATGACGTGCAATGCGTGCGGCGTTTTGCGTGATGCGGTCGATGCGCAAGCCCAGCGTCTCGATGCCCTGCAGGATCAGGAACGCGTTGAACGGTGACAGCGCCGCGCCGGTATTGCGCAGCGGCACCACGCGCGCCCGGCCGATGTACGCCGCATCACCCAGCGCTTCCGTATAGACCACGCCGTGGTAGCTCACATCCGGCTCGTTCAGGCGCTTGAAGCGCGCCTTGTGCTTCGCCCACGGGAATTTGCCTGAATCGACAATCGCGCCACCCAGGCTGGTGCCGTGTCCGCCCAGGTACTTGGTCAGCGAATGCACAACGATGTCGGCGCCGTGCTCGATCGGCCGTACCAGATACGGTGTCGGCACCGTGTTGTCGACGATGAGCGGCACGCCATGCCGGTGCGCAATCTCCGCCAGCGCAGCAATGTCGGTGATGTTGCCCAACGGGTTGCCGACCGTCTCGGCAAAGATGGCCTTCGTGCGATCGTCGATCAGTGCTTCGAACGAGGCCGGGTCCCGCGGGTCAGCAAAGCGCGTGGTGATGCCCGACAGCGGCAGCGTGTGCGCAAACAGGTTGTAGGTACCGCCGTACAGCGTACTGGCAGAGACAATGTTGTCGCCCGCCTCCGCAATCGTCTGGATCGCATACGTGACGGCCGCCTGGCCCGAGGCCAACGCCAGCGCACCGATGCCGCCCTCCAGCGCCGCGACGCGCTTCTCCAGCACGTCGTTGGTCGGGTTCATGATGCGTGAGTAGATGTTGCCCTGGACCTTCAGGTCGAACAGGTCAGCACCGTGCTGCGTATCGTCAAAGGCAAAGGCGACGGTCTGGTAGATCGGCACCGCCACTGCGCGCGTGGTCGGGTCGGCGCTGTAGCCGCCGTGGACGGCGAGGGTGTCGAGTTTCCAGTTGGGCGAGGTGGACGTCGTGGGCTGCGTCATCGTTGCGTCTCCGGAGGGTTGATCCGGCGAGCATATGGGCAGCCCTGCGGCGCACAAACGATCGTTTTTGTCTTTGCTTATTCTTTTCCTACCTCGAAACTTCGCGGCAGCCTGATGCGTGGCTTATGCTCCAGACTGCCCGTCCGCCCCGCATAACCGATCACCCACCTGAAGGAGAAGTCGACATGGCTGCCGAAAGAACCGGACTGACTGCGATTGCCATTGGACTGGCTGTCGGCCTGCTCGGCGGCGCGGCGATCCTGGGTCACTCACTGCGCGACATCCGCCCGAGCGAGCGCTTTGTCACCGTGCGCGGTGTCGCAGAAAAACAGGTGACGGCAGATTTGGCAATCTGGCCTCTGAAGGTTCGCGTTGCCGGCAACGACTTGGCCACGGCCAGCCAATCGGCGGATGCCGCCCGCGACAAGGTTCTGGCCTTCCTGCAAGACAACGGCATCAACGCAAAGGACATCGTCGGACGGGATGTTCATGTCGTCGACCGCCAGGCGACCGACTATGCGCAGGCGAACACGCAACTGCGCTACATGGTCGAGCACACCATCCTCGTGCGGTCCGCTGAAGTGGATAAGGTGCAGAAGATCAGCCAGATGACCGACAAGCTGGTTGCGGCTGGCGTGGTGTTGTCTTCCCAGGGCACGTGGGACAAGACGTCGCCCCAGTTCCTCTTCACGCAGCTCAACGCCATCAAGCCGGGCATGATGGCCGAAGCCACCAAATCTGCGCGAGAAGCCGCCACCCAGTTTGCGGCGGACAGTGGCAGCAAGGTCGGGGCCATACGTCGTGCTAGCCAGGGGCTCTTCTCCATCGCTGACCGTGACCGGACAGGCCCGGACGGCGGCGAAGGTGGTGGTGGTCCGGCGTCGGACCCGAACAAGAAGGTACGCGTGGTGGTGTCGGTCGATTACTTCCTGGAGAAGTAGTCAGCAATTCCTACGCCGGATAACAAAAAACGCGAGCACCACGCTCGCGTTTTTTTTGCCGGAAACCCCACTCTACTTCTTCACCAACGGACAAGCTGATTCCGCCAGCGTATTGAACGCCTGCTCACCCGGAATCGTCTGCGCGAGCTTGTAGTAGTCCCACGGGCGCGTCGATTCCGACGGCTTCTTGACCTCGAACAGGTAGATGTCGTGGATCATCATGCCGTCAGCGCGCACGTAGCCGCCCTTGGTGTACATATCGTCGATCTTCATCGACTTGAGCTTGGCCATCACGCGATCGGAGTCATCTGTGCCGGCGGCCTGCACGGCCTTCAGGTACGTGAGCGTGGCGGAGTAATCGGCAGCTTGCAGGGCGCTCGGCATCTTCTTGTACTTGGCGTAGAAACGTTCGCCAAACTTGCGCGCGGCGTCGCTGGAGTTCCAGTACCACGGGTCGATCAGTTGCATGCCCTGCGCGGTCTGCAGGCCGAGTGAGTGGATCTCGTCGATGGTCATGACCAGGCCGACCACGCGCATCTTCTTGTCCAGGCCAAAGTCCTTGGCGGCCTTGATGGCGTTGATCGTGTCGCCGCCTGCATTGGCCAGCGCCACGGCCTGTGCACCCGAACTTTGCGCCTGCAGCAGATACGATGAGAAATCCGGCGCGCCCAGCGGATGCTTGGTGCCGCCCACCACCTTGCCGCCGCCCGCCGCAATCACGCGGCGCGATTCGGCATCCATATCCTTGCCGAAGGCGTAGTCGACCGACAGCAGGTACCACGAATTCACGCCCTGCTTGCGCAATGCGCCGATGGTGCCGCGCACGTGCGCGTTGGTGTCGTACGCATAGTGCACGGTGTAGGGCGTGCACTCCTCGTTGGTCAGGCGCGGGGTGCCGCCGCCGAGATTGATGTACACGCGCTTCTTCTCTGCCGCGATGCGGTTCATCGCCAGGCCCGCCGCCGAGTTCGGGCCGGCAAAGAGCACGTCCACACCTTCACGGTCGATCCACTCGCGCGCTTTGGAGGCTGCTACGTCGGCCTTGTTCTGGTGGTCGGCCGAGACGATCTCGATGGGCTTGCCCAGCACCTTGCCGCCGAAGTCCGCCACCGCCATGCGGATGGCTTCCAGCCCGCCGGGGCCGTCCAGATCGGCATAGACACCGGACATATCGGTAATGAAGCCGATCTTGACCTTGTCGTCGGAAACCTGTGCGTGAGCGAAGGTTGAGGCGATGGCCAAAGCCACCGCAGCCGTGGCGCGGCGTGCGTGCATGTGTGTCTCCTGGTGTGTTTTGTTGTGGGTGCATGCCAGTGGCTGCACCTATTTGGAGCACATGGTATCGACACCATCCGTCGCGAACAGCCCCGGTGTGCGAAACACACTGTCAAGTGAGAGTCGACAGTGGCCTGTTTGCGATACGCCGTACGGCGCTCAGAAGCACATGCCTGTTGCCGTGGAGTTAGCGTTGATGGCGGCGGTATTGAAATCAACGATATGCGGCAACCCGCTGATGCGCACCATCACCCACGACTTCTGGTTCTGCACATTGGTACCCAGCACCATTTCGGTCTGGCCAGGGTCGTGGTGCTGCCACCACCGCCGTCGGGCGAACTCCGCGGTCCGGAAGCCAGGTGGACATTGAGACCGCTTTGGCCACCGCCGGCGCAGTTCCGGCATTACACAAACCCGTAGAGCTTGACCGGATTGGCAACGAAGATCATCTCCTGCCAATCGGCCCATCCGATCCACACGGCCATCGTGTCGACCAGTGCGGCATCGTCAGGCTTGTGCGTCTTCTCGGTCGGATGCGGCCAGTCGGTGCCCCACAGCATCCGCTCGGGTGCCATGTCGATGAACGCCTTGGCCACCGGCTCGACGTCGGCATAGGCGGGGGCACCAGTCTTTGTGTCGACGTAGGGGCCGGAGAGTGTGATCCACGTGTTGCCCTTGTCGACCAGGCGCTGCGCGGTCCGCATGGCGTCGGACTGCATGCCACCCGGCTGCGGCACGTGCGCGATGTGGTCGATGACGAGCGGGCATGGCAGCGCGCGCAGATGGGGCTCCAGTTCCGGCAGTTTTGCGCCCTGCACCACCAGTTCGATATGCCACCCGATTGCGCCGATGCGCGCGGCCAGCGGCGCGAGCATGTCAACCGTGGTGGCCCCCGGATAGCTGAGGTTGAAACGGATGGCGCGCACGCCCGCCGCGTGCATCTCCGTGAGCTGCGCGTCGGTGACCGACGTATCGACCACCGCAACGCCGCGTGCGTTGGGGCCGAAGCGTTTGAGCGCGTCCAGCGTGCAGCGGTTGTCGGTGCCGTAGGTGGATGGCGTGACGACCACGTTGCGCTGTACGCCCAGGCGCGCCTGCACCTTGCGGTACTGCTCGATGCTCGCGTTGGGTGGCTGGAGCGTGGTGCCTGGCGCGCTGGGGAAGCGGTCGTCGTAGATATGCATGTGGCAGTCCACCGCGCCGGCCGGCAGCTTGAATGCCGGCTTGTCGCTGCCGCTGGACCACACCTCGTCGGCCTCTGCGAACGCTGGCATCGCTGCTGCCACGGCACCCGCACCTGCCATCTGCAGGAACTGCCTTCTGCTGAACGCGCGCATGGTCAGGCCGTCTCCGTCTTGTTCAGCAACTGCCCTTCGGGCTTCGCCCGGCTCAACAGCAGCAGCGTCGCCACGCTCACCAGTGTCAGCACGGCCAACGGCATCAACGCCAATGCATAGCTGCCGGTGGACTGTTTGACCCACCCGTACACGTTCACCATCAGGCCACCGCCGATGAGGTTGGCGATCGCGTTGATGGTGGCCAGCCCGGCTGCTGCCGCGCTGTTGGAGAGCATGCCCGAGGCCAGTGCCCAGAACGGCCCCTTGAACGAATACGCGCCCACCAGTACCGCGCACAACATCATCATGGTCGGCATCAACGACCCGCTGAGCGACGTGCCAAACAGACCCAGCCCGATCAGCAGCATGGGGATGGCGGTGTGCCAGCGGCGCTCCTTCAGGCGATCCGAACGGCGGCCCCAGTAGACCATCAGCACCGATGCCACCGCATACGGCACCGAATTGAGCAGCCCCGTCTGCATGACTGTCAACCCGAATGATTTGAGCAACTGCGGCTGCCACACCGACAGCGTGCTGCCGGCGGCCGACGCGCACACATCCACCAGCGCCAGGCACAGCACATAACGGTTGCAGAACAGCTTGGCCAGCGACATCTGCGCGACCTTCTTGGGCCCACGCGCTTCACCGGCCAGCGTGTTGGTAAGCCAATTGCGCTCTTCGGTCGACAGCCACTTGGCTTCTTCCGGCCGATTGGTCAGCAAGCGCAGGCAGGCGATGCCCAGCAGCACTGTCGGAATGCCTTCGAGGAGGAACAGCCAATGCCAGCCACGCAGTCCGGCAAAGCCATCCATCTGCAGCAGCGCGGCCGAGATGGGCGAGCCGATAAAGCTCGCGGCCGGAATCGCCACCATGAACGTCGCCACGATGCGCGCACGGTGCGTGGCCGGAATCCAGTACGACAGATACAGCAGCACGCCGGGAAAGAATCCCGCCTCTGCCGCGCCCAGCAAGAAGCGCAGCGCATAGAACGAGGCCGGCCCGCGCACTAGCGCCGTTGCGGCCGAGACCAGCCCCCACGTGATCATGATCCGCGCGATCCAGATACGCGCGCCATAGCGCTGCAGCGCAAGGTTGCTCGGCACCTCGAAGAAGAAGTACGACACGAAGAACAGGCTGCTGCCGAACCCAAACACGCTGGCTGTGAGCCCGAGGTCATGGTTCATCTGCAATGAGGCCATGCCCACGTTGCCGCGGTCGATGAAAGCCAGCAGGTAGCAGACCATAAGGAATGGCACGAGCCGCCAGACCACCTTGCGCAGGGTGCGCTGTTCGAGATCGGTCACACCGGTACTGCCCGTCACTTGCATGTATGTCTCCTGACGCCGTCGTGTGTTTTGCGGCGCTGTTGGGTGTGCAGAAAGAAAGGTACTGCGATCAGGCCATCAATGGGCGACCGCTTCGCCCGCATCGGCGCCCGGGTCGCCCAGCCAGGCGATGGCCAGCGCGCCGATAAGCAGCACAGCCGACACCGCCAGCAGCGGCGCCGTGAAGCCATGCGAAAACTGCTTGATGGCGCCGATCATCGACGGGCCGACAAAGCCGCCCAGGTTGCCCACGGAAACGATCAGCGCCAGGCCGCCCGCCGCCGCACGGCCGGTCAGAAAGTTGGAGGGAATCGCCCAGTACGTGGCCTGGAATGCAAGGATGCCGCTCACCGTCAGGCACAGCGCTGCGAGCTTGAGCGCGGGCGCATCCAGCGCCGTGCTGGCCGCCAGCGCGACCGCCGCCACCACCAGCGCGCCCGCCACATACGGGATGCAGCTCTGCGCGCGGTTCGCCATGCGCGCCCACCACAGCATGGCGACCGCGCCCAAGGCGTACGGAATGGCCGTCAGCCACCCGACCGTTGCATGGCCGACACCAAATTGCTTGATGATCTGCGGCATCCACAGGCCCACGCCGATGGAACCGACGATGCCGCAGAAGTTGATGAACGCCAGCACGAACACGCGCCAGTTGGTCATGGCGTCACGCAGGCTCGCGCCGTGCTTGCTGGCGATGTCGCGTTGCTCCAGCGCAAGGCGGCGCGCGAGCACGGCCTTTTCGTCATCGCTCAGCCAGGTAGCCTTTTCCGGGCGATCCGCCAGCACAAACAGGCACGCGATACCCAGCACCACGGCAGGCAGCCCTTCGATCAGCAGCAGCCACTGCCAGCTGCGCAGGCCATACAGCCCGCCGAGTTCCAGCAACGCACCGGAAATCGGCGAGCCGATCATGTTCGCCACCGGAATGCCGACCAGGAATGCGGCCGTCACCTTGGCGCGCCACTTGCCGGGAAACCAGTGCGTGAAATACAGGTAGATGCCCGGCGTGAACCCGGCCTCGGCCAGGCCCAGCAGGAAGCGCGCGGCTGCAAAACTCTTGGGCCCGACCACAAACGCCGTGGCCATCGAGAAGAGGCCCCACGTGATCATGATCCGCGCGATCCAGATGCGCGCACCTACCTTCTGCATGATCAGGTTGCTCGGAATCTCGAACAGGAAGTAGCCGATGAAGAACAGCCCCGCCCCGAACCCGAACTGCTCGGCGGTCAGGCCAAGGTCCTTGTTCATGGTGAGCGCCGCAAAGCCCACGTTGGTGCGATCGAGATAGCTGATCACATAGCAGGCGAAGATGAACGGCAGGATGCGGCGGAACGCCTTGGCGAGCGTGCGTTCGCTCGCCTGGTAGTCCGCGTCGGGCAGCGTGGCAGCTGCGCGCACGTCCGCGCCATCGGAGGGTCTGGTGGCGCGCAGGGTGCCTAAGGTCTGGGACATTTGCATGGTCTCCTCCATCGCGCTTCTGTGAGCGCTAGGGGTTACGTATCGATGCGCTAGTGCTGGGGCCTGGCCTGCTTTGCCCGATGCGGCAGCGGGCCGGCGACGTCCATCTCGGCTTTCAGCACGGTGCCGGACACCGACTCCGTCATGAAGAGCGTCTTCATGTCAGGGCCGCCAAAGCACAGGTTGGTGAGCGAGGCTCCTTCCGGGCTGGTGACGATCACCTCGGGCTCGGCGCGGTGGTTCAGCACCCACGCACGGCCGAGACCAGGGTTGGCCACGAACAACCGGCCTGCCGTGTCGATCGTCAAACCATCGGGGCCGCTCGGGCCGTACGACGTGAAGAACTGCCCCACCTTGCTGACGGAGCCATCGGCCTGCAGCGGCACGCGCCACACGCAGTTCCCGCGTGTCATGGCGACGTACAAGACCTTCTCGTCAGGCGACAGCACAAGCCCGTTCGGGCTGGGGCAATTGCCGAGCAGCATGTCGAGCTTGCCGTCCACCGACAGGCGATAGACGCGACCCGTCGGGTCGTGCAAACCCGTCTGCCCCTGGTCGGTGAAATACAGGTTGCCTTGCGAATCGAACGTGAGGTCATTCACACCCCTGAAACGCTCCGAGTTGCGGCGCTCCAGATAGGGCGTGACTTCCCCACGCTTGATATCGAGCAGCATCAGCCCGTTGCGGTAGTCGGTGATGAGCAGGTGCGCATCGTCGACCAACTTCATGCCGTTCGGCTCGCCGTCGTACTCGGCCACCAGCTCCCAATCGCCCGCAGCAGAGATGCGAAAGATGCGGCCATGCGGAATGTCGGTCACGTACAGATGGCCGCGACCTTGGCCATCGGGGCACCACACCGGCCCTTCGAGGAAGGAGTCGGTGGCTTGCCCGCCACGATTGGCGCGTGCCCAGTCCGTCTGGACATCGGGCTTGCGAAACTTGGCCGGCATGCGCGTGAAGACTTCAGCTTCACGCACAACAGGTGGCGAGAGCAGGAACATGGCTATCACGCCGCCGTGCGGGCGCGTTCCTCGATCACCGCGAGCACATTGGCCGCCGCGCCCTTGCCCATGTTCACGTAAGCCGCGTCGCTCACGCCGCCGATGTGCGGCGACAGGATGACGTTCGCAATGTCCTGGAACGGGTGCGGCGTGGTCATCGGCTCCACATCGAAGCTGTCGAGCCCGGCCGCACGGAGTTGGCCGCTGGCCAGTGCCTCCGCCAATGCGGCCTCGTCGATGAGCCCGCCGCGCGCCGTGTTCACAAGGATCGCGCCCGGCTTGAAGCAACTGAACGCATCGCGGTTCAGCATCTTGCGGTTCTCAGCAGTCAGCGGGCAGTGCAACGAGACCACGTCTGACTGTGCGTACAGCTCGCCCAGGCTGACCAGCTTCACACCGGCCGGCGCTTCCTTCGCATACGGGTCAAACGCGATCACGTTCATGCCGAACGCCACCCCGATGGCAGCCGCCCGGCGCCCGATCGCGCCCAGGCCGACCAGGCCCAGTGTGCGGCCATCGAGTTCGACCGATTTGTGCGTCGCCTTATCCCAATGCCCGGCACGCATGCGCGCGTCGAGTTGTGGGAC
The DNA here is from genome assembly GCF_000442475.1 of Ralstonia sp. AU12-08. NCBI lineage: Bacteria > Pseudomonadati > Pseudomonadota > Betaproteobacteria > Burkholderiales > Burkholderiaceae > Ralstonia > Ralstonia sp. AU12-08. Next base: position 381,356 of record NZ_ASZV01000003.1, read on the forward strand.
GGCCTTGGCGCACGCCAGAATCAGCGCCCACGCATGCTCGGCCACAGCCGCCGCGTTGGCGCCCACGGCAGCGCGCACGGCAATGCCACGCGCTGCGGCGGCGTCCTGGTCAATCACATCGATACCGCTGCCATGCTTGGAAATCACCTGCAGGTTGGCGGCCGCATCCATGATGCGTGCGTTGACCTTGCCGTAGCGGACGATGATCGCCACCGGCTTGTGGCGCGCGCAGAGCGCGACGATGTCATCTTCGGTGGGCTGCTTGCCGGCAAACACGACCTCGAAGTCGCTCAGCATATCGAGCGCCTGCGGCGCCAGATCGGCCGCCGTCACCAGTACAACGGGCTTGTGTGCAGACGCGCTCATCACAGTGCCTCGCCTTCGGCCAGCATGCCGGCAGCGCGCAATTCTTTCTCCAGCCAACCCGGGCGCGTGTCGCCCTTGCGAATGGCTGCGATGCGCGCGGCCTCCGCATCCACCTTCTTCTGTGCGAGCACGAGAATGCGCTCGACGTCTTCACGCGGGATGACGACCACGCCGTCCGCATCGCCCACCACCAGATCACCGGGGTGCACGGTCGCGCCGGCAGCAGACACCGGCAGGTTCACGCGCCCCGCCACGCTCTTGGTCGGCCCGCACGGGTTGAGCCCGGCGGAAAAAATCGGGAACGTGCCGTGCGCCAGTTCGTGCGAATCGCGCACCGCGCCGTCGATCACAAACCCGGCGATACCCGTGGCGTGCGCCTGCGTGGCCATGATCTCGCCGATGAGCGCGCAGCTCTGGTCGCCCTTGCCATCCACGACGATCACATCGCCGGGCTTGGCAACGGCCAGGGCGGCGTGGATGGCGAGGTTGTCGCCGGGGCGGACTTCGACCGTCACGGCCGGCCCGGCCACCTTCATCGTCGGTGCGAGCGGTTTGACGCGGCTGTTCAACGTGCCGCGGCGGCCAGCCACGTCGGCCAGGATGGCGGCCTGGAAGCGGGCAGCCGCCTCCACAAGGTGGGGGGAAACGCGCTCGATGTCGCGAACGATGGTGGAAGTGGTATGCGAAGGGGTACTCATGAAAAGCCTGCCTCTGTCTTTAGCGTTGTACTATGTACAACAGTGGTGTACTGAGCGAAACCACTATAGCCATAGCAATCGAAGCCATCCACTAGCGTTTACCCGTCCGCCCTATACAACTGCGTTGTACACAGTACAATCATCCTGTTCATCAGTTCAGGGAGTTGGGAATGGGAAACGACGGCGTCGCCGCGGTGGAAAAGGCGCTGGCCTTGTTGGATTGCTTCAAGCCGGGGGCGGAAGCGCTGTCACTCGCAGCCCTGGCGCAAGCCTCAGGCATGCACAAGACCACGGTGTACCGGCTGATGAACTCGTTGGAGCGCATGAGCTATGTCATTCGCTCGGAGTCTGGCGCGTATTCGCTCGGGCCTCGCCTGCTGTATCTGGGCAAGCTCTATGAGCAGTCCTTCCACCTGTCGTCGGTGGTCGAACCGGTGCTGCATGCGCTGGCGGCGGCCACACGGGAGAGCGCATCGTACTACGTCATCGATCACGGCCGGCGGCTGTGCCTGTTCCGCGCGGAGCCATCGGAGGGCCTGCGCGAGACGCGCCTGCCCGGTACCTCGCTGCCGTTGGACGACACGGCCATCAGCCACGTGCTCCGCTACTGGGGCCTGGGCGAAGCGCTGTATGACGAAGCGCCTGCCCTGCCGCTCTTCACCTCGGGCGCGCGCGACCAGCACACGGCGGCGTTTGCTACGCCCGTCTTCGGCTCCGGCGACAAGTTCATGGCGGCGCTGACGCTGTCTGGCGCGGCCTCCCGGCTCGAAGCGGCGCGCACCTCCGGTGACGTCGTCGCGCTGCAGCTGCAGGCGGCGTCCGACCTGTCGCGCAAGCTCGGTGCAAGTGCGGCGCTGTGCGAGCGAATCTACGGCCGCTGATTGGAGGCGCCAGCATGCGCACCAAAAGAAAAGCCCGCCCAGGCATGACACCGGGGCGGGCTTTTGTCGCTTCAGGCTGGCCGCTTACTGCCGCAGACCCTTCACCTTGTCTGCGGTGATATCAGCGGGCTGGCCGCCAAAGTTCGTGCGCAGGTAGTTCGTAAGTGCGGCCAGTTCCGTGTCGCTCATCTGCGCGAAGCCCGGCATCTCCTGCAGGGCTTCCGTGCCCGGGAAGCGCTGCGCCTCAATGCCGTCGAGCATGGCAACGAGCAGGTTGTGCGCATCAGCGTTGCGCACGGTGGCGTTGCCCAGCATCGGTACGGCAACGTGCGGCTTGCCCTCGCCATCGCGGCCATGACAACCGGCGCAAACGGCCAGGTAGCTCGCGCGGCCGGCCTTGAGCTGGTCGGCGTTGTCCGCCGTGGCGGCCACCGGCTTGAGCGGTTGCGGCGCGGGCGCCTTGTCGCCCAGCAGGTACGTTGCCAGCGCGCCCAGGTCCGCCTGATTCAGGTACTGCGTGCTCAGGTGGACCACCGGGTACATCTCGCCAAAGGCCGAGCCCTGCGGCGCAATGCCAACGCCAAAGAACGTCTGCAGATCGGCTTGTGTCCAGCCACGAGCCGCCAGGCCGGCGGGCGTGATGTCCGGCGCGACCACACGGCCCAGTGCAGCACCGGCGAGTGGTTTGCTGGCATCAAGCTGACCGGCAAACCCGCGCGGGCTATGGCATTCCGCACAGTGGCCCAGCGCATTGGCCAGATACCGCCCACGCTGCCACGCGGCAGCATTGCCGACCGATGCATCGGGCAGCGCGTCCTTCAGGAAGAACACGTTCCAGCCCGCCATGGCGATGCGGATGTTGTACGGGAAACGCAGCTCGTGCTCGCGGTTGGCGACTGCCACCGGCTTCACCTGCTGCGTCAGATACGCGTACATCGCATCGGTATCGCCACGCGACAGGCCGCGATACGACGTGTACGGCATCGCCGGATACAAATGCTTGTCGGGCGATACGCCGTCATGCAGCGCCTTGTAGAACTCGTCGGCACTCCACTTGCCGATGCCGTGGTCCTTGTCGGGCGTGATGTTGGTGCCGTAGAACGTGCCGAACGGTGAGGCCAGCGGCACACCGCCCGCGAACGGCGCACCGTCCTTGGCTGTGTGGCAGGCCGCGCAGTCGGCCGCGCGCACGAGGTAGCGGCCGCGGTTGATCAGGTCTGCACCGGTCAGCTTGGTGGGCGATGGTTGATCGGCAGCGGCCGGGATGTCGGTGGAGCGGTCACCGCAGGCGGCCAGCGTGGCGACCGCCAGCAGCGGCAACACGGCCAGGCGAGCCAGGCGAAACAGATTGCGATGGTTGGGTTGAGCCATGGTCATCGTCATCACTTGCCGTCCTTGACGAGTCCGGGTGTGCTCAGGACGACGTCCTTGACGGCCTCGAAGTAGCGCACGTAGCCGGTGCAACGGCAAATGTGGTCGTTCAGCGCTTCGGTGATGGTCTCGTCCAGTTGCTCACGCGCCACCGGCTGGCGCTTGAGGCGCTCCACCAGCACCGTCGCGCCGTTGACGAAGCCCGGCGTGCAGTAGCCGCACTGGAAGCTGAAGTGCTCCAGAAACTTCTGCTGCACCAGCGAGAGCGATACCACCTCGCCCTTCTCATTGCGCGTGGCGTGCCCTTCCACCGTGCGCACCTTCTTGCCCTGGAAGAAATGCGCACCGGTAATACACGTGCGGACTTCTTCGCTGGTGCCGTCTGGCTTGTCGAGGATGACCGTGCACGCGCGGCACACGCCCTGCCCACAGCCCAGGCGTGAACCCGTCAGGCCGGTGTATTCGTGCAGGAAGTCGATCATCATCAGACCTTCGGGCACTTGCACGGGGCCCACATCCTTGCCGTTCAGGTGCAAGGTGATCGGTTGGGTGGTGATGCTGCTCATGCCAGTACCTCCTGAATCTTTTCCGCGGTCACTGGCAGGCTCGTGAAGCGGTGTCCGATGGCATGCGCGATGCCGTTCACAATGGCGCCCACCACCGGAATCATCACCACCTCGGCGATGCCCTTGGGCGGATCGGTTTCCGACAGGGGCGGCAGCACCGTCCCGGTCTGCGTCCATACAGCCACGTCCTTGGCGCGCGGCAGTTGGTAGCGGTTGAAGTTCCAGGTGCCGTTGCCGGGGCCGTCTTCATACAGCGGCAGGGATTCGTGCAGTGCATGACCGATACCCATCGCCAGACCGCCCTGCAACTGCCCCGACACGAGCTGCGGCGAGAGTTGCGAGCCGCACTCCATGATCGAGTGGTGCGACAGCAGTTCCACCTTACCGCTGGCCTCATGCACCGACAGCTCGACCAGCGTGCCGACCGCGCTGTAGTACGTGACTGACGCGTTGTTACGCTGCGTGGGCGCGATGTACACCTTCTTGCGATCGAGCACGTGGTAGCCGCCGGCCGTCGTCATCTTGGCCTTGTGCGCGGCATCGGCGTTGTCGCCATAGCGCACGGACAGCCCATCGATCGGCACGCGCGTGGCCGTACCGTTCACATCGAAGTCCGCCTCGCTCCACTGCCAGCGGTTGAACACGTGCACCACAGCGCCCGTCACCAGGCCCAGGTCGTGCGCCTTCTTGACGATCTGCTCGTAGGGCAGCGCCTCCAGGCCGCCGGCCGTGAGCTTGCCGTCCACCCAGCGCGCGTCTTCCACACGCACCACCAGCGAAGTCGCCTGACCACCGCCAATGCCCTGGCTCCAGATCGCCATGGCTGCCGGCCACAGGCCGTGCATGAAGACGATGCGTGCCGCCTCACGCGTGCTGTGCGTGAAGTAGTACGCCGAGTTGGTCGCACTGGCCGGTGATGCATAGGCCGGAGACCAGCGCGGGTTGGCCGCCAGCTTGTCCTGGTCGGCCTGGCTCATGATGTACGGATCGCCGCTGGTGGTCACGGGCAGGTCTGCCCAGTCCGTCACCGCCACGCGCACTTCCGATGCAGGGCGGCCCAGCCAGCGCGCCACGGCCATCGCCTGCGAGGTCGACATGCCGGTGCCGATCTCGGCCCCCGTATGGTTCAGCACGATCTGCCCGTCAGCGCGGATCTCCACCTTGGCGAACGAGGCTTCCGCACCCGTACCGAAGTCCTTCTGCACACACGCAAAGCCCACGCCGTAGCGCTTGCCCGGGTGCGCCGCTTCAAACTCGGCCTTCTTCTTGGCGCGGTTCACCCACATCGGGTGCACCTTGGCGGCCTCCAGCACTTCATCCACGCGGATGGCGCCGGCAGGAATCGCGCCCTGCGTGTTCTTCATGCCCGAGCGCAGCGCGTTCTTCAGGCGAAACTCGATCGGGTCGAGCTTCAGTTGCTCGGCAAACTCGTCGACCATCATTTCGGTCGCGGCCATGCTCTGCAGCGTGCCGTAGCCACGTGCCGAGCCCGCGTCGATGGCGCGCGAGGCAATGGCCACCGTGGCGAGGTCGTTCTTCGGGAAGTAGTAGATCGACTGCGCAGCCGTGGCGCCCACCATCGCCACCGACGGCGAGAAGTTGCAGCGCCCGCCGCCGTTGGCCTCGAAATCGCCCTGGAACGACTGGAACAGGCCCGTCTTCTTGTCCACAGCGATGCGGTAATGCATCTTGAACGCGTGGCGCTTGATGGAGGTCTGGAACTGCTCGTAGCGGTCATTGGCCAGGCGCACGGGCTTGCCGTCTGCGTACAGCGCCGTCACCAGGCCGTAGAACGGGAAGTTGTAGTGGTCTTTCGAGCCGTAGCCGACCGTGTAGCACGGGTGCACGATCACCTGCTTCACAGGGAAGGCGCCGCGGGCCTTGGCCAGCATCTCGGCCGTGCTCTCGCCCACTTCAATCGGGCTTTGCGTGGGCACCACCATGTGCAGCGTCTGCGTGGCACTGTCGTACCAGCAGTTGGCGTTGTCGGCTTCCAGCGCGGCGGTGTCGATGGACTGCGTGTTGTACTCGCGGTCGAGCACCAGCCAGTCTTCAGGCGGCTTGGCCAGTTCGTCGCGAATCTGGCCGGCGTAGAACATGCCCTGCTCGCCCAGCTTGCCGTGGTCCACACCATCGGGCCACACGGGCTCGTGCTTGCGCATCTGGCTGGGGAAGATCGGCGCGTTCTTCAGGCTGGAGAACACGTCGTCGTCATACGGCGTCTGACCACCTACGCGCACGAAACGGAAGGTGCCCCACGGGTCGCGCTCCAGCGGGCCGGTCACCGCGCCGTAGCGGATGATCTTGTCCTGGAACTTGAGCTTGTCTTTCGCAAAGCGGAAGCGCGCGAAGTCGTGATAGATCAGGATAGCGACCGCGTGGCCGTGATACGCAGGCGTCTTGCCCGTCGGCAGCAGCATGTCGTCGCCATAGAACGCGGGGAAGGCCACGCCGTCGCGCGCCAGGTCTTCCGCGGTCACAACGCGATCGGGCTTCAACTCGTCGCCCAGCAGGCTCAGGTCAAAGCCCTCGTACGTGCGGTCGGCCAGCGTGGTGCGCAGAATGCATGCGTGCGATTGCTGCTGCGGCCAGTGCGGCATGTCGCGCGAGCGGATGTCGCGGGCGAACACCTTGTCGCCCGTGACCTTGGCAATGCCGTCAATACGGAACTTTGGGGTACTGGTCTTGGGGTCCCACTGGACCGGGGTGAGGATCTTTTCTTCAAACAGAGCCGCAAATGCGCGGCCGCCCAACGGTGCGATAACCACCGAGACGCCGGCCACGACAGTCGCTTTCAGGAAAGCGCGGCGCGACGGATGGGTAAGCGGCATGAACTTCTTCCTCGAAGGAATGCTACGGCGCACCCGCGTTCGGCGGGTGGCGTGGGGAGGGATGGGGAGCCTGGGTGCAAGTGATTGCCAGGCGGCTCCGCCTCTTTCGATTTTGGTATTCGCCTTGACCCAAGACAAGGCGCGATGCCGAATATCGTCTATTTGGCGGACGTTATCTGCCTTGGCACAATTTTGTGCATACGCAGCAGTGCGTGACCGCTGCGTTGGCTGCGTTTAGCGCCAGTCTGCGGCCTGCGCGCTGACACGCGCGCGCACAAAATCGATCAGCGCGCGCATGGCGGGCGAAGCGTACCGATTGGGCAGCGTGAGGATGAACAGGTGCGTGCCCAGTCCGCCCACCTCATAGCCGGGCAGCACGCGCTCGAACGGTGTGGCCGTAGCGCGTGTTACGTAATTGGGTAGCAAACCGATGGCCATGCCGCGCGCAACCGCATCGGCCAGGAACGGAAAATCCTCCGACTGCATGCGCGGCTCCACTGTCACGCTGTGCTGCATGGTCTTGCCGCGCACGGTGCGCGAAAGCGCCAGCGTCAGGCGCCGCCCCGGCATGGGCGGGCAAACAATGGCTTGTTCGACCAGCGCCTCGGGTGTTGCCACCGGGCCATGCGTCTTCAGATAGGCCTTGGTCGCAAACAGGCTCCAGCCGATCGGGCACACCTCACGCGCAACGGTGTCCTGCGGCGGCGCCGAAGTGATCTTGAATGCCACGTCAATCTCCGAGGCAATCAGGTCATTGACGCGGTTGTTGAACGTCACGCGCAAGGTCACGTTCGGGTGCTCGCGCGCGAATTCGAGCAGCATGTCGCCCAGGAAGAAGCGGCCGAGCCCCGTCGGCACACTCACGCGCACGTGGCCGCGCACGGTCTGGCCCAGGCCGTCGATGGAGGCGCGCGCGGTCTCCACCTCCTGCAGCATGCGGCGGCCGTGCTCGAACAGCGTCTCGCCCGCCTGTGTCAGCTCCAGGCTGCGCGTGGAGCGGCGCAGCAGTTGCGCGCCCGTTTCTCGCTCCAGCACCTTCAGGCGGTTGCTCAGGTTGGAGCGCGTCATGCCCAGCTTTTGCGCGGCAGCAGTAAAGCTGCGCGCTTCCACAATCTCGACAAACAGGTGGATGAGGTTGAGGTCCATGATGGAAGCGGGCTGCAAATCGACGGGCAGTGTTGTTCAATGGCATTCACCAGTGTGCGCAATACTAAGCGGATTGTTCAGTACGATTCAATCCGGCATGCTGCGCAGATCAAGCAGAGGTCCAACCCAATAACGAGACCTTGCCCCCCAAGGAGACACGCATGACCGCCAGCCTCATCTTCGAAGACCGCCCCGTCGATGCCGACACCCTGCTCGCGCGTGGCGCGGCCCTTGCCGGTGGATTGCGCCGCATGGGTGTGCAGGAAGGCGACGTGATCGGCGTGCTGATGCGCAATGCGCCGGCCTACATCGACGTAATGCATGCGTGCCGCATTGCAGGCTGCCACTTCTGCCCGATCAACTGGCATTTCACGCCGGCCGAGGTGGAATTCCTCATGCGTGACTCGGGTGCCAAGGTGCTGATCGGCCATCGTGACCTGGTGGACGCGGTGGAGCCGCTGCTGCCGCCGCTCGTGCAGTTGCTGCGCGTGGATGCTGAAGGTACTGACCGTGCGGACGGCTATGCCAACTGGCTCGCGCTGCAAACACCGTACGACGGGCCGCTGGTCTCGCCGCGCGGGCACATGGCCTACACCTCTGGCACCACGGGCCGGCCCAAGGGCGTGGTACGGCAAGCAGTGCCGCTAGATCAACTCGACACGCACCTGCAACAAGCGCGCGCTGTGGTGGCTGCCACCTTCGGCATCGTGCCGGGCTGCCGCGCGCTGCTGCCGGCGCCGCTGTATCACAGCGCCCCCAGCCTCTTCGCCCAGCAGGCCGCGCAGATGGCGGAAGTGCTGGTGCTGCATCCACGCTTTGATCCGCTGCGCGTGCTGGAGCAGATCGAGCGCTACCGCATCGACACCGTCTACCTCGTGCCGATCATGTACGTGCGCATGCTCAAGCTGACGGAAGAAGAGCGCAACCGCTACGACCTCTCCTCACTGCGCTTCGTGGCTTCCACCGGCGCACCGTGCGCACCCGAGATCAAGCGCAAGATGATCGACTGGCTCGGTCCCGTCATCTATGAGACGTATGCCTCCAGCGAGACCGGCATGATCACCGTGATGGACCCGCGCGATGCCGCCGCCCGCCCCGGTAGCGCCGGCCGCCCGGTGTGCGATGCCGAGGTGCGCATCCTGCGTGAAGACGGCACGCCCTGCCCCACCGGCGAGGTCGGCCTGATCTACAGCCGCCAACCCGCCTACCCAGACTTCACCTACCGCGGCAATGACGAAGCGCGCAGCAAGATCGAGCGCGACGGTCTGGTCACGCTCGGCGACATGGGTTACCTCGACGCAGACGGCTACCTGTACGTGTGCGATCGCGCCTCAGACATGGTCATCTCGGGCGGCGTGAACATCTATCCGGCCGAGATCGAACACGCGCTGCTGCGCCACCCCGATGTGGTGGACTGCGCCGTCTTTGGCGTGCCGTGCGATGAATACGGCGAACGCCTGGTGGCTGTCGTTCAGACCGAACGCGAAGGGCTGCAGGCCGAGCCCGTGATCGACTGGCTGCGCGGCCAGATTGCCGGTTTCAAGATCCCGCGCCAGATCGAGTTCACGGCCGCCCTGCCGCGCGACGACAATGGCAAGATCGCCAAGCGCCGCCTGCGCGATGCATGGTGGGGCGACCGGCAGCGGCGCGTCTGACGCCCGAACCGCTGCTGGCGCGGGTCAAGCAACCGCAGCAGCCTGCGCCGCGCCTGACTTGGCAAACAGCGTGCGCTCCGTGAACTTGATGTTCTGCGGATCGTAGTACAGGTCGGCCCACGCGCCAGTCGTCTTCAGCACCAGCGGGTTGGCAGCCGTGGCCTTCGATTCGCCCGCGCGGAAGCGGTAGTGATCGAACAGGCGGATGGCCTCGATCGCGTAGGCCATGACGATGGCCGGTTCGTAGATGGCGATCAGGCTGTCGCCGTTCTGCTCCTCGCCGCCCTTCGACAGGTTGGAGGAGCCGCAGAACACCACCGGCTCGTCGCCGTTGAAATCGCAGACGACAAACTTGTGGTGGATGTGCTGGCCGGTGCCGGCATCCACTTCCTGTTTGAACGGTGCGGGCGCCTCGTCCTTCAGGTAGGCGAACGACACAGTCTGTGAAGGCACGTCGCGGCCCGGTGCGAAGGCATCCACGCCGCCCTCCTTGTCGATCACGCCCAACGAGAGCAGCCCTGCCTTGTGCGGCACGACCTGTTCCAGCGTGGTCAGCATCTCGCCGCCGCCATCGGTGGCCATCACCGCAAACAGTACGGACGACAACGCGCCCTTCACGCGGTCAGCCGCCTCGGAGAGCAGCGCATCCGTCTGGTGCGGCGAAAAGCCGAAGCGTGCACGCGGCGCGCCGCCCTGTGGCACGGCCTGCCAGTTGGCGGCCAGCGCATCGGTGCGGAAGGCCGTGGCCACCTTGCGGCTGCCGGCGGCGTCTTCACCGTATTGGCCGATCAAACCCCAGATGTGCTCGAACACCTGCGCATAGAGCTGAGCAGGCTCCTGCTCGAACACCAGCACGCTGTTGGCCTGCACGTACAGCCCACGCAGCGAAAAATTGGCCGAGCCCGCCAGCACGCGCACTGGTTTGCCGGCGGCATCGCGCAGCAGGATCGCCTTGTGGTGTTGAAAGCGTGCGAAGTGCGTGCGGCGAACATCCGCCCCGGCCTGCTTGAAATAGTCGGTGGCCTGCGTCTCAAACGCGTCGTCGGTGCCGTGCCCGGTCGGGTGCGCGCCTGTGCCGATGTAGTTGTCCTGGATCACGCGCACCTTGCGGCCGTTCTGCGCGAGCCACGCAATGGCGCGAATGATGTCCGGCTCGTCCAGGTCATAGGCCAGCACGTCGATGCCATAGCCGTCGGATGCCTGGCACTGGTTGAGCAGATCGATGATGAGGTGGCGGCCAGTGGCCCCCAGATAGGCGTACTTGTTCTGGTAAGGCTGCGTGTCATACAGCAGCGGCGATTTGGTCTGTGCGCGCTTCTCGGGCGCCAGCGCCGTGTTGCCGCCGTAGTGGTCAATGAACGCCTGCGACGACACATAGCCGCGCACCATGCCCACTGTGGCCCAGTCGCTCATGGGTTGATGCAAGGCCACGTTCACGTTGCGTGTGGCGCGTGTTTCAAGCTGCACCGGGTTGGTGGACACGAAGTAGCGCGCGTGCACGGTGTAGGTGTACTGCCCGGCGGCGTGCGGCGGAAAGTGGACCCAGTGGAACGACTGGAATGGCGCGTCGATGGAGTCGGCGTATTTGCCGGCCTGCAGGGGGGCATCCGCGTGGATGGGCGTGTCGAACGTCAACCGGTTGGGCACCCAGTAGGGCGCACCACCCTGCGGCGTGCACTGGATGGCAAAACCGGCCAGATCAGCACGGTCTGCATCGGCCACGTCAAAGGCAAACAGCACCGCGCTGTCGCCCTGATACACCTTCACCTGGAATGAATCGACGGATGTCGCCATGGGGGTCTCCTGGGGTGGCAAAGCATCCGGTTTTTATAGCACCGCGATCGTGACAATCCTCTGACGCAAACGGCGTATTTTGCAGGCGCCATGCGGGTTTACAGGCGATGCGTTCAACGCCGTTTCAATCGGATCTGCAAGAATTCGCGTACACGTGGATACGGTCGCGCGTTCCGGCGGGCAAAAAAAAAAACGCAGCGGAAACCGCTGCGTACGATGAGAACGTGAGGGGAGACCTCTCCTCGCCTGCGTAAGTTACCCGTAAGTTATGACAAAAAAATGTCACGCGACTGTCTTAATCGCCGCTTTTAGGGCAAAACTGCCAACCAAAAGCGAAATTCTTGGCGGATGTGTATGTGTAAATCACATATTCAAGCGATGTGACCTGCTTGCGCGTGAGCCCCAAGCCCCGCCAACGGATGCGCACTTGCCCGCCACGGCGACGACAGGAAGTGCTGCACCCGCTCCGGCCGTACCCCGGCAAGCGTGGACGGTGCCCACCCCGGGCGGTGGTCCTTGTCGACCAGATACGCGCGCACGCCTTCGCAGAAATCGCCGTCTTCAATCCCACGCGCCACGATGCCCAGCTCCATCTGGAAGCACTCGGCCAGCGACAGCTGCCGCCCACGCAGCAACGCCTCGCGCGTGACATGCAGCATGGTCGGCGAATGCGTGGTCATCGCATCGAGCGTGGCCTGCAGCCACTGGCGCTTTTCGTGTCCCGGACTGCGGGCCGATTCGCGTTCGAGGCTCTCGCGCAACGTGGCGACAATGCGATCCACCGTTGAACGCCGATCGAAATAGCGCAGCACCCACGGCATGGCCTGCGCCAGCGGCGCGTGCGGAACAATGTTGCACGGCGGCTCAAACACGCGGCGCAGGGCCTGCAGCAGATCACCGTCGTGCGGCATGCGCTGCAAGCGGTCTTCCAACGTGGCCAGCCATTCCGCCGGTACGCACAGATCCGCAAGGTGGCAATGCAATGCGTCGGCGCCGGAAAGCGTCACACCCGTCAGCCCGACATACAACTCCAGTTCGGGCGACATCACGCTCAGGAAACGCGTTGCCCCCACGTCGGGCAGGAAGCCAATGCGCGTCTCGGGCATCGCCATCTTCGTGCGTTCGGTCACCACGCGCAGGCGCGCCGCCTGCCCGAGACCCATGCCGCCGCCCATGGTGATGCCGTCCATCAGCGCGACGATGGGTTTCGGGAACTGGTGCAGCGCGTAGTCGAGCCGGTATTCGTCGATGAAGAATTGCAGCCAGCCGTCATCGCCGTTCCGGCGGCCCTGCTTGGCAAGCTGATAGAGCGAACGCACATCGCCGCCCGCACAGAAGCCCTTCTGGCCCGCGCCGCGCAGCACCAGCGCGACGATGCTGTCATCGTGGCGGCACTGCTCCAGCAGCACGGCCAACTGCCGCACCATGTCATGCGACAGCGCATTCAACGCAGACGGCCGGTTCAGCGTGATGATGGCCACGCGGTTCACCACGTGCATCAGCACTTCGGGTTCGGCGGCGGTCTCGGGCGGCGGCGCCTGCATCTGGACTGCGCTCATTGCAGCGTCTCCGATATCTGGACTGCGCTCATTGCAGCGTCTCCGATTCATGAGCGGTGTGTGCCTGCCAACGCGGCGTGCGCTTTTCCAGGAAAGCGTTCACGCCTTCGCGCTGATCGGGGTGATCGAACAGATCAACAAAACGCTCGCGCTCCACAGCCAGCGCCGCGCCACGCGGCACACCGTTGCGCGCCTGGTGAATCAATTGCTTGCTGAACGTCACGGCCTGCGGGCTGAGCGTCGTCACCCGCAGCGCCATGGCGATGGCGGCCTCGCGCGCGGCACCGGTCTCGACCACCTCTTCGACAAGGCCGATGCGCAGGGCGGTCTGCGCATCAACGCGCTCGCCGGTCAGGATCATGCGCTTGGCCCAGCCTTCGCCCACGAGCCATGGCAGCGTCTGCGTGCCGCAACCGCAGCACAACAGGCCGACGGCGGTTTCGGGCACAGCGAGCTTGGCGTGGGCTTCGGCGATGCGGATGTCGCAGGCCAGCGCGCATTCCAGCCCACCGCCCATTGCAAAGCCGTTGATGGCGGCGATCACTACGGGGCGCGCATTCTGCAACGCCTCAAATGCCGCGCCGAAACGTGCAGCGGCCTCGCGTGCCACATCGCGGTCGCCATCGGCAAAGGTGTTGAGATCAGCCCCGGCACTGAAGAACTTCGGGCCATCACCAGTGATGACGATGGCGCGCACGCGCGCATTGGCGTTCAGTTGCTCGGTGGTGGATTGCAGTTGCAGCAAGCCCTCCGGGGTGAACGCGTTGGCGGGCGGACGCTTGAGCGTCAACAGCGCGACAGTGTTGTCGTGGAGGAAGTCGAGTTCGATCATCATGCGGCTCCGTCTTTCCGGTACAGCTTGATGACGGCGGAGAAATCCAGCTTGCCGTCGCCCTTGCTGCTCACGGTCTGATAGAGCTGCTGTGCGAGTGCACCCAGGTAGACAGGCTGATGAACGGACTTGGCCGCATCACCCGCCAAGCCCAGATCCTTGAGCATCAGGTCCGTGCCGAAGCCACCGGTATAGCCGCGCGACGATGGCGCGGTCTCGATCACGCCGGGGAATGGGTTGTATGTGTCCGAGCTCCAGCAGCGCCCGGTGGACGTGTTGATGATGCCGCCCAGCACCTTTGGGTCGATGCCCAGCGCCTCACCCAGCGACATGGCCTCGGCCACACCCGCCATGGTGATGCCGAGCACGAGGTTGTTGCAGATCTTCGCGCCCTGGCCTGCGCCCGTATCACCGCAGTGCACGAGGTTCTTGCCCATGGCGGAGAGCACCGTGCGCACCTGTTCGAACGCCGCCGCACTGCCGCCCACCATAAAGGTGAGCGTGCCCGCAACCGCCCCGCCCGTACCGCCCGAGACCGGCGCGTCGATGAAGGTGTTGCCATGCTCGGCCGCAAGCGCCGCAAACGCCTTCACGCTGGCAGGGTCGATGGTGCTCGAATCGATGATGGGCACGCCCTTGGCAATGCCGGCCAGCACACCATCCTCCGCTGTCAGCACGCTGCGCACATGTGCAGCCGCGGGCAGCATGGTGATGACGGTCTCTGCCCCGGTCACCGCTTCCTTGGGTGAGGCAGCCGCCACGGCGCCGGCTTCCACCAGCGCCCCGACTGCCTGCGTGTTCAAATCGAACACGTTGAGCGCGTGGCCCGCCTTGAGCAGGTTGCGCGCCATCGGGGCGCCCATGTTGCCCAGGCCGATGAATGCGATCTTCATGACAACGCTCCTTGGCCGCTCAGCGCAGGCTGATGGTGGTGTTCACGCCGCCGGCATCGACCGCGTCGTCAAACCAGCGCGCGGTAACCGTCTTCGTCTGCGTGTAAAACTGCACAACCTGCTTGCCGTACGGGCCCAGGTCGCCCAGCTTGGAGCCGCGCGAGCCGGTAAAGCTGAAGTAAGGCACCGGCACCGGGATCGGGATGTTGATACCGACCTGGCCGACATCGATCTCGCTCTGGAACTTGCGTGCCGACGCGCCGCTCTGCGTGAACAGGCCCACGCCGTTGCCGAACGGGTTGGCGTTGACCAGCGCAATGGCTTCATCCAGCGTCGCTGCCGTCAGCACCACCATCACCGGCCCGAAGATCTCGTTGGTGTAGATGTCCATATCGGTCGTCACATCGGTGAAGATGGTCGGGCCGACGAAGTTGCCGTCCTCATAGCCGGCCACGCGGACGTTGCGGCCGTCCAGTGCCAGCGTGGCGCCTTGCTGTACACCCGATTCGATCAGCCCAAGAATGCGTTGCTTGGCGGCGCGCGAAACGACAGGGCCAACGTCCGTGCCTGGCTCCACGCCGGCATTCACCTTGAGCGTCTTGGCCTTCTCCACAAGCTCGGGCACCCACTGCTGTGCCGCACCCACCAGCACCACGACAGACGTTGCCATGCAGCGCTGCCCGGCAGCACCAAAGGCCGCACCGGCCAGCGCATTGAGCGTCTGCTCACGGTTGGCATCCGGCAGCACCACGGCGTGGTTCTTCGCGCCCATCATCGATTGCACGCGCTTGCCGTGCTCACTGCCCAGGCGGTACACATGCGTGCCCACGGCGGTGGAGCCCACGAACGAGATCGCCTTCACGTGATCATGCGTGCAGAGCGCATCCACCACATCCTTGCCACCATGCACAACGTTCAGCACGCCCGCCGGCACACCGGCTTCCAGCGCCAGTTCCACCAGCATCATGGTCGACAGCGGGTCCTGCTCCGACGGCTTCAGCACGAACGTGTTGCCGCACACGATGGCCATCGGGAACATCCACAGCGGGATCATCGCCGGGAAGTTGAATGGCGTAATGCCTGCGCACACGCCAATCGGCTGGCGCAGCGTGTAGGTATCGACCGCGCCGGCCACGTTCTCCAGAAACTCGCCCTGCTGCAGTGAGCCGATCGAGCACGCGTGCTCCACCACTTCCAGCCCACGGAAGATGTCGCCTTCGGCGTCAGGCAGCGTCTTGCCCTGCTCCGCCGTGAGCGTGCGCGCGATGCGCGGCGAGTGCTCGCGAATCAGCGCCTGGAACTTGAGCATGATGCGCATGCGCGCGCCCACCGGCGTGTTCTTCCACGTTGCAAAGGCCGCGTGTGCGGACTGGATGGCCGCATCCACCTCGGCTGCCGTGGCAAACGGCACGCGCGCCAACACCTCCTGCGTGGCGGGGTTCACGATGTCGCGCCACTCCTTCGACTTGGACTCGACAAACTCACCGCCGATCAGCAGCTTGACGGTGGGCGGGGTGTCTTGGTGGGCGGCAGTCTTGGCGGAAGCGAGAGAGGCAACGGCGCTCATGTGGGTCTCCTAGGCAAATCGATGGCGGGGTTCAATGGGATCAGCGGCATCCGGAATCAGGCGAAGTCTTCTTCCCAGAACTCGCCGGTCATGCGGGCAGGTTCAGGCGTGCGCTCCAGTTCGAGCCGGCGCAGCTCAACGCGGCGGATCTTTCCCGAGATGGTCTTGGGCAGCTCGCTGAACTGCAGGCGGCGGATGCGCTTGTAAGGCGCGAGCTTTTCGCGCGAGAACAGGAACACAGCACGTGCCAGTTCGGGCCCGGCTTCGTAGCCCTGGCGCACCGTGACGAAGGCCTTGGGAACCGACAGGCGCAGCGGATCGGAACTCGGCACCACGGCGGCCTCGGCAATGGCCTCGTGCTCGATCAGCACGCTCTCCAGCTCGAAGGGGCTCAAGCGATAGTCGGACGACTTGAACACGTCGTCCGTGCGGCCGACGTAGACGAAGTAGCCGTCATCGCGACGCATGGCCACATCAGACGTGTGGTAGTAGCCGTTGCGCGTGGCTTCCGCCGTAGCCTTGGCGTTGTTGGCGTAACCCTGCATCAGGCCCAGCGGGCGATGCGAGAGCGGCAGCACGATCTCGCCTTCGCTGGCGGGCTGGTCATCGTGGTCGACCAGTTCTACGCGGTAGCCCGGCAGCGGGCGGCCCACCGAGCCCGGCACCACCGGCTGGCCCGGCGTGTTGCCGATCTGGCAGGTGGTCTCGGTCTGGCCGAAGCCATCGCGGATAGTCACGCCCCACGCGCTGCGCACGCGCTCGATGATCTCGGGGTTCAGCGGCTCACCCGCACCAACGATCTCGCGCAGCTTGACCGGGTACGACGCGAGCGGCTCCTGCACCAGCATGCGCCACACGGTGGGCGGCGCGCACAGCGTAGTCACGCCACAGCGCACCAGCACATCGAGCGTGTCTTTCGGCACGAAGCGCGCGTAGTTGTAGACGAACACGCAGGCCTGCGCATTCCACGGCGCGAAGAAGCAACTCCACGCGTGCTTGGCCCAGCCCGGCGAACTGATGTTCCAGTGGATGTCGCCCGGCTGGAGGCCGATCCAGTACATGGTCGACAGGTGTCCCACCGGATAGCTTTGGTGTGTGTGCTCCACAAGCTTGGGCTTGGACGTGGTGCCGGAAGTGAAATACAGCAGCAGCGGATCGGTGGCCTTGGTCGCGCCATCAGGGATGAACTCAACCGGTGCGCTGTAGGCACCGGCCAGATCGATCCAGCCCTCTCGCTGTGCCCCCACCGCGATGCGCCTAACGCCAGCATCCACCGTATCGAACTTGTGCAGTTCCGCCGCATCAACCACCACGCAGTTCGCCCCGCCCAGCTCCACGCGATCGCGCACGTCGCCGGGCGATAGTTGCGTCGTAGCGGGCAAAACGACAGCGCCCAGCTTCATGGCCGCCAGCATCACGTCCCACAGTTCCACGCGGTTGGGCAGCATCAGCAGCAGACGGTCGCCCCGCACGATGCCGAGGCCGCGCAGGAAGTTCGCCATGCGCGACGAGCGCTCGGACATCTGCGCAAACGAGAGCTTCAGCCCGTCGCCTTGCAGGTCGTCGACGATCCACAGCGCCGGGTTGTCGTTGCCGCGCGCCATCACATCGAAGTAATCGAGCGCCCAGTTGAACGTGTCCAGCTTCGGCCAGGTGAACTCGCGGTACGCGCGGTCGTAGTCGGTGCGATGGCGCAGCAGGAAATCGCGCGCCTCGACAAACCCCTTTGCTGCAGATGCCACTTCGTTCATCGTCGTCTCCTGGTCGGCGCGTGCGCGCTCTTTCGTCGCTGTTTCGTACTCGGTCGATGCTGCGTACGACGTCCTACACGTGCCGCGCAATCACCATCCGCTGGACTTCGCTGGTGCCTTCGTAGATCTGGGTGATGCGGGCGTCGCGGTAGTGGCGCTCGACGGCGTAGTCGGCCAGGTAGCCGTAGCCGCCGTGGATCTGGATGGCGTTGGAGCAGATTTCCTCGGCCAGTTCCGACGCATACAGCTTGGCCTGCGAGGCTTCAGACAGGCAGGGCTTGTCGGCACTTCGCAGGCGCGCTGCGTGGTGGACGAGCAGCCGCGCCGCATTCAGGCGCGTGGCCATGTCGGCGAGCATGTTGGCGATGGTCTGGTGCTCGCGCAGCGCCTTGCCGAACTGGATGCGCTCGTTCGCATAGTTGCGTGCGGCATCGAATGCGGCGCGCGCAATGCCCACAGCCTGCGCAGCAATGCCGATGCGCCCGCCTTCCAGGTTGGACAGTGCGATCTTCAAGCCCTCGCCGCGCCCGCCCAGCAGGTTCTCTTCGGGCACGGCGCAGTCTTCCAGCGTGATCGGGCAGGTGTCCGACGCACGAATGCCAAGCTTGTGTTCCGGCCGCCCAACATGAAAGCCCGGCGTGTCCGTCGGCACGATAAAGGCGGAGATGCCACGCTTGCCGGCCTCGGGGTCGGTCACCGCAAACACGATGGCGATGTCGGCCCGCGCGCCGTTAGTGACGAACTGCTTGTTGCCGTTGAGCACCCACTTGCCATCGCGCAATACAGCACGCGTGCGCAGGTTGTTGGCTTCGGACCCGGCATGCGGCTCGGTCAGGCAGAACGCACCGATCGCCCGACCCGTGGCCAGGTCCGGCAGGTAACGCGCCTTCTGCGCCTCGGTGCCGAACTTGAGGATCGGGCCGCAGCCCACCGAGTTGTGCACGCTCATCATCGTGGCGCAGGCGGCGCAACCGGCGGCCACTTCTTCCAGCGCGAGCGCATAGGCCACGTAGTCGGTATAGGAGCCGCCCCACTCGGGCGGCACGATCATGCCCAGCAGGCCCAGTTCGCCCATCTGGCGGACCACGTCATCTGGCAGTGCACCATCGCGGTCCCATTGCGCCGCGTTGGGCGCCAGGCGCTCGGTGGCAAAGTCGCGGGCAGCGTCGTGGATCATCCGCTGCTCTTCCGTGTAGAAATCGTCCATCGCTTGCTCTCTGCTTGCCGACTGCGTGACGGTGCGTGCATGGGCGCCTTACACTGTGCAACCCATCAGGGTAGCGTTCACGCGGCCATTCGATGGGGAAAAAGTGTAGGCACGCGGCGCGCCAGCTTCGATGCCCGTCACGCTCAACTTGCGTGAGCGGATTTGCCATACTGCGCTGCCGCAACGTTCGCTACAACGATGAAGAACAACGAAAAAGGGACCGTCTCCGTCAGCCTCGTCAACGAGGCCGTGACACGCGCACGCGCGCACGGTGTCGACACGCTGCCGATCATGGCGGCCGCCGGCATCACGCCGCAGATGCTCGCCTCACCACGCAGCCGCGTGTCGTCTGCCCAGTACGGCGTGCTGTGGGCCGGCATTGCGCAGGCGATGGACGATGAGTTCTTCGGGCAGGACGCCCACCCCATGCGCTGGGGCAGCTTCGTGACGATGACGCAGGCGGCGCTCACCGCGCGCACCGGCCGCCAAGCGCTGCAGCGCGCAACCGGTTTCCTGCGGCTGGTGCTGGATGATCTGCACGTGCAGATTGAAGAAGATGCGCAGCGCGTGCGCCTGGTGTTCGTGCACCGCAAGGGCACGCGGGTGCCGCCCATGTTCACCTACGCCACATGGCTCATCATGGTGTACGGGCTGGTCTGCTGGCTGGTCGGGCGGCGCATTCCGTTCATCGCCGCGCGCTTCCGCTGTGCCGCGCCGCAAGATGCGCAGGAGTACCGCCTGATGTTCTGCGATGACATGGCGTTCAAGCACAGCGCGTCTTATGTCGATCTATCGCCCGCCTTTCTTGACCTGCCGGTCATCCAGACCGCCGCATCCATCAAGACCTTTCTGCGCGATGCGCCGGGCAGCTTCATCGTCAAGTATCGCAACCCGGATTCATTCGCGGCACGCGTGCGCAAGACGCTGCGCAACCTGCCGGTGGCAAGCTGGCCGGCATCAGACGCGATGGCGCTCAAGCTGAACGTGGCCGAGGCCACTATGCGCCGGCGCCTCAAGCTGGAAGGCCACACGTATCAGTCCATCAAGGATGACCTGCGGCGTGACATCGCCATCAGCCAGCTGCAGGACACGCGCCGGACGATTGCCGACATAGCAGTCGCCGTCGGCTTTGCAGAGCCGAGCGCATTTCACCGCGCCTTCCGCAAGTGGACGGGCATGCGGCCGACGGACTATCGATTGGCCAGCGCCGACTGAGACTCGAGGACCAAGTCCTCTGCGCTTGCGCCACTCACCTCTCGCAGCGTCTCCAGAAACAGCTTGAGCACCGGCGATGTGTCGTCCACCCGGTAGTGCACGTACAGCGGCACGGCTGGCAGTGCGGGCTCCAGCGGTTTGAAGACCACCCCCGGCGGCGCCAGGTTGGCGGTGGACCCAGGCAGAAGCGCCACGCCAAAGCCGGCGCTTACCAGCGCCAGCAGTGTCTGCACCTCGGTCACCTGCTGGCGCACCAGCGGCGCAAACCCCGCCTGGATGCACAGATGCATCAGGTGGTCAGCAAAGCGGGAGCGCTTGGATTCGAATGCGACGAAGGGCTCGCCAGCAAAGTCGCCAAGCGCCAGGCTGGCCTGCCCCGCCAGCCGATGTGAGGCGGGCAGCGCCATCACGATCGGCTCTTGCTGCAGCAGTTCGCTGCGCACGGCAGGGTCTTCATGGCCGAGGCGGAAAATGCAGGCATCGATGCGGCGCTCCTTGAGCGCGGCCACCTGCGCGGCGGGCGTCATCTCTTTCAAGCGCCACTCCACACCGGGATAGCGCTCGCGAAACTGGCGCAACGCCTCGGGCAGCAGCCCCACCATCACCGAGCTGATCATGCCGATTTCCAGCTCGCCCACCTGGCCACGGCCGGCCTGCCGCGTGAGATCGAGTGCGCGATTCAACTGCTCGAACACCAGCGGCGCCTGCTCCTTGAGCGTGCGACCGGCGGCCGTCAGTTCCACGCGATGGTGGCTGCGCACGAACAGCGGCGTGCCGATCTCGTCTTCCAGCAGGCGGATCTGCTGGCTCAGCGGCGGCTGCGACATGAACAGGCGCGCCGCTGCTCGCCCGAAGTGCAGTTCGTCGGCCAGGACCGAGAAGTAGCGCAGCAGGCGAATGTCCATGATGTGCGCTATGCCTGCAGGTCGAGCTTGAACGGCGTCTCGCGCTGGCGCTTGCCGGTCAGCCGGAAGATGGCGTTGGCAATGGCCGGAGCCACCGGCGGGTTGGCCAGTTCGCCCACGCCGCCCGGCTTGTCAAGATTGCCGTCCACCACCACGATCTCGATGGCGGGCATGTCCGACATGCGCATCACCGGGTAGTCGTGGAAGTTGCTCTGCTGCACCGCCCCGCCCTGGATGTCGATGCGATCAAACAGTGCATGGCCGAGACCCCACATCAGGCCACCATAGAGCTGTTCTTCCACGCCGGTGCGCGAGACGGCCAAGCCGACGTCCGCCACGCAGGTGAGCCTCTCCACCACCACGCGGCCATCCTTGCGCGCCACCTGCGCCACCACGGCGATGTAGCTGTCATAGGCCTGGTGCGTGGCCACGCCCAGCGCGTGCCCGTGAGCAGTCTTTCCCCACCCGGCGCGCTGTGCGGCGGTGCGCAGCACCTCCACATGGCGTGGGCGGTCAGCCATATGGGCAACGCGAAATTCCACCGGATCGCGCTTGGCCGCCGCGGCCAGTTCGTCCATAAAGCTCTCGGTGGCGAACACGTTGGGGATAAAGCTGACCGCCCGGTACCAGCCCGTCGGGATGCCCGTTTCGTGGCGCACCCAGCCGATGTCCATGTGGTTGGCGCGGTACGGAAAATCCCACTTCGAGATGGCCTCGGTGGTGCTGTAGTCCATGCGGTCGGGCCGGTCGAAGTAGCCAGGCTCCCACTGCTCGGGGGAGGCAGGAGACACCGCGCGGATGCGCAGCGCATCCAACCTGCCCTGCGCATCGAGCGCGCCTTCAAGCTGGTGATACGTGGCCGGATGGCCGTACAGCGCGCGCATTTCGTCTTCGCGGCTGTTCATCAGCTTGACGGGCACGCCGGCCTTCTTGGCCAGATAGCTCACCTCGAACAGCCAGTACTTGCTCTCGCGCGCGCCAAAGCTGCCGCCGGACACCATCTCGTGCAGCACCACCTTGTCGCGCGGCAGGCCGCAGATCGTCTCGGCCGCTTCCATGGCGGTGGACGGCACCTGGATGCCGCCCCAGTACTGGATCGTCCCGTCCTTCAACCACGCGGTGATGTTGACGGGCTCCAGCGGGTTCTGCTGCTTGTAGGGCATGCGGTAGGCCGCGTTGATGCGCTTGGCGCCGTGCGCGATTGCCGCATCCGTGTTGCCGGCCTGTACGGTATGCACCACGCGGGCCTTGCCACTGGCGAGCCACGCCGCCTGATGCGCGGCGACATGGCCGCTGTCGAAATCGGCGAAGGCGCTGTCGTCCCACTCAACCTTGAGTGCGGCGCGGCCTTTGTTTGCGGCCCAGTAGTCGTCGGCCAGCACGGCCACGCCTTCCTGGTTGCCGCCCAGCACGTCAGACCGCAGCGGGATCGTGATGACCTGACGCACGCCGCGCACCTTCAGCGTCTCGGCGCTGTCGATATGCCGCACGCGCGCACCGGGCATGGGGGCACGTTGCACCACCGCCACCAGCATGCCGGGCAACGCCACGTCGATGCCGTAGTGGAACCGGCCCGTTGCCTTGGCCAGCGCATCGCGCTTGTGGCGCAGCTTCCCGATGTATTTGAAGTCCGCCGGGTTCTTGAGCGCCACGTTGGTAGGCGCAGGCAGGCGGCCTGCCGCGTCGGCCAGTTCGCCATAGGTGGCCTTGCGGCCATCAGCGTTGCAGATGACGGTGCCGTCCGTCGTGCTGCAACTGGCCACCGGTACGCCCCAGCGTTGCGCCGCAGCGCTCACGAGCATCGCGCGTGCCGTGGCACCGGCTTGCCGCAGGCGCGTGTATTCGAGCGACACGCTGGTGCTGCCGCCGGTGGAATACACCTTCCAGATCGGGTGGATGTAGTCCTGGAAGAACGGATCTTCCGGCGTGATGACGGCGATGCGCATCGGGTCCACATCCAGCTCTTCCGCCACGCAGGCGGCGAGCGCGGTTTGCGTGCCAGTGCCGGAGTCATGCTTGTGCACGACGATCTTGACCGTGTTGTCCGCCAGCACACGCACCCAGGCGTTGGGCTCGAACTCGCCGGCAGTGGCGTCCTTGCCGGCGGCCAGCGCATCCGGCAGGCGAAAGCCAACCGCCAGCCCAGCCGTCAGCAATGCGCTCTGTTGCAGGAAACGGCGGCGCGAGGGCGCGTCGGGCATCGGTGCAAGGGGTTCACGCGGCGCGTTCATGCCTTGCCTCCCTCGTCGGCGGCGCGCTTGATGGCTTTGCGGATGCGCCCATAAGTGCCGCAGCGGCAGATGTTGCCGGCCATGGCATTGGTGATGGCTTCATCGTTGACGGGGCTGCCAGAAGCCAGCAGCGCCGCTGCCGACATGATCTGCCCCGACTGGCAGTAGCCGCACTGCGGCACGTCTTCGGCCACCCAGGCACGCTGCAGCGGGTGCGTGCCGTCCTTGGACAGCCCTTCGATGGTGGTGATCTTGTGCCCGGCCGCCACCGATGCCGGCGTGATGCACGCGCGGATCGGCGTGCCATCCAGGTGGACCGTGCAGGCCCCGCAGAAGCCGCCACCGCAGCCGAATTTGGTGCCGGTCAGCTTGAGCCGGTCGCGCAACACCCACAGCAGGGGCATGTCAGCGTCGGCATCATCCAGCGCATGGGGGGTGCCATTGACCAGAATGTCGGTCATTATTGTTTCCTCCAGAAACCGGGCCGTCTTGTGCGGCCGCTACTGGCCGCAATATGAAGCCGCGCCCCGGCACCCCGCCAGCGACGATTTCTGCCGGACCATGTAAGTCGAACTAACAGCCAGCCAACCGCCGCCATGTACAAGCGTTATCCGTCGATCCAGTCGATGCATGCCTTCCTGCAAGCCGCCCGCACCGGCAGCTTTACCAAGGCCGCGCAGCAACTGGACTTGACGCACAGCGCCATCAGCCAGCAGATCCGGTCTCTGGAGGAGTTCATTGGCCAACCACTGTTTGTGCGCGAGGCCGGCGGCATCGTGCTGACCGATGCCGGCCAGCTCTTCGCCAGCATGCTCACCGACGGCTTTGGGCAGGTAGACCGGGCGCTGTCTTCCGTGCGCAACCGGCATGTACCGCAAACGTTGATCATCGATGTCGACAGCGAACTGGCGCAGGGCTGGCTCAACGCGCGGCTGCCGCAGTTGCTGGCAGCGCTGCCGGGGTATCAGGTGATGTTCCTGTCGACCACGCGCGGCGAGCGGCCCTCGTTCGAGCGGGTGGATGTCTCGCTGCGCTACGGCTACGGTGAGTGGGACGACTGCGAGATGGCACCGATCTGTGGTGACCACGTCACCGCCGTGGCTGCGCCGGCCCTGCTGGAGCGACATGGTGTGCAGGCGCCGCTGGCGCCGTCGGCGGTGATGACGCTGCCGCTGCTGGGCTATACGCGGCGCTCGTGGATTCCTTGGCTGGACGCGGCCGCGCTGGAGCCGCTGGAACCCGCCGTGGTGGCCGCCTTCGACAACGCGGCCAACATGGTTGCCGCGGCTGAGGCCGGCATCGGCGTGGCACTGGTGCGCGGCCTGCTGGCTGCCGATGCACTGCAGCAAGGGCGACTCGTGCAGTTGACGGACGTGGCCATCCCGGCGCACTACAACTTGTATGCCGTCTGGCAACGCGGCCAAGGCGAACGTGCGCAGGCCGTGGTGAACGCAGTGCAGCAACTCGCACGCGACACGCTGGGCGGCTGAGCCGCCGCTTTTCTCCTCCCCACTCCTCCCCCGCGTTGCCGATATCGGCAACGTATCAAGACCGCCGCCAAATAGTATTGGCCGGCCCCCGGCCCCGACTCCGATACTGCGCCCCAAGCAGCACGCATCCGGCATCAACGCGAATCAACGCGATCCGGCGAGGGGAAGGCACACGCCTAGCAAAGAGCGCCGCGCTGCAGGACGTGCCTGCCCTCACCGGGAAGCCATCACGCTTCCTCCCAGTCATCAGGAGATCCAACGATGATCATCGACATCAGCTGCTACCCCACCGACCTGGTGGACCTCGCGTGGTGGCACGACGGCGACCCCTTTACCGGCGAGCGCCTGCTCGAAATGATGGACGGCCCTTACATGATCAACGGCAAACCACGCCGTATCGACAAGGCCTTCATCCAGCCACCGCAGGGCAACACCATTTATACGTGGACGGACGGCGAGCTCACGGGCCGCGAGTCCATCGACGCCTACATGGCGTACACCCTCAAGATGGTGCAGACGTATCCGGACCGCTTCATCGGCTGCTTCGTCTACAACCCGCGCTGCGGCGTGCAGAACGGCGTGGAAGCCATCGAGCGCTACGTCAAGGAGCACGGCTTCAAGATGGTCCAGATGCAGGCCAACATGCACGCCTACCGGCCCGACCGCGCGCTGGACTGGGTGATGCCGGCCTTCGAGAAATGCGCCGAGCTGGGCGTGCCCGTCAAGCTGCACACGGGTGACGGCCCTTACAGCATCCCATCGGAATGGATTCCGATGATCAAGCAGTTCCCGAACGTCGATTTCATCATGGCGCACTTCGGTGTGCAGACCGGCGGCGTGTACGTGTTCGAGCCGATGCAGTGGGCGATGGAACTGCCCAACGTGTATTGCGAATCGGGCTGGTGCCTGCAGTCGCGCATCGTCGAATTTGCCAAGGTGCTGCCCAAGCACAAGATCCTGTTCGGCACCGACACGCCCCCCAACGAGCCCGGCATGTGGCTGCGCCTGCTGGAAGTGCTGTGCATGGACCCGCCGCAGGGCCTGAACCTCGATGAAGACACGCTCGAGGATTACCTGGGCAACAACATCGCCCGCATGATCGGCCTGGAGCCGACCCGTCCGCCCAAGACCGTGGCCGAAGCCGAAGCGCAGCTTGCGCTGGCTGCTGCCTGAGCCACCGCAGACCGCACGGAGCGCACACATGATTATCGATACCCATCTGCACCCGACCAACCTCGTTGACGAGGCCTGGCGCCACACTGGCACGCCCTTCAACGGCGAGCGCATGATCCAGCTGATGGATGGCCCCTACATGATCAACGGCAAGCCGCGCCGCATCGACATGGGCTTCATCCAGCCGCCGCCGGGCAACACTGGCTACCGCGACGGCAACCGCCGTGGCCGTGAAGGCATTCGCGACTACATGTCGTACATCGCCGAGCTCACACAGAAGTACCCCGACCGCTTCATCGGCAACTTCACCTACAACCCGCGCTGGGGCCCGGAAAACGGCGCAGCGGAGCTGGAATTCCACATCAAGGAATACGGCTTCAAGATGGTCAAGCTGCACGCCAACATGCATGGCTACCGCCCCGACCGCGCACTGGACTGGCTGCGCCCGGCCATGAAGGTCTGCGCCAAGTACAACATCGTGGTGCTGATCCACACCGGCGACGGCCCGTACACCATCCCGACGATGTTCTACCCGATCATCCGCGAGTTCCCGATGGTGAACTTCATCATCGGCCACTTCGGGATCCAGACCGGCGGCAACTACTCGTTCGAGGCGTTCTGGATGGCGATGGACACGCCCAACGTGTACTGCGAATCGGGCTGGTGCTTCCAGTCGCGCATCGTTGAGTTTGCGAAGCAGCTGCCGCGCGACAAGATCGTGTTCGGCACCGATTCGCCGCCCAACGAGCCCGGCATGTGGCTGCGCGAGCTGGAGGTGCTGTGTTCGGCGCCGCCGCAAGGGCTGGGTATCGACGAGGACCACCTCGAAGACTATCTGGGCAACAACATTGCGCGACTGGTCGGCATCGAGCCCACCAAGCCGCCCAAGGACCTGGCCGAGGCGGAACTGCGCCTGAAGTCGACCTACGTCCAGACAGCAGAAGCGGCCTGAGCGCCGATCCCGCGGGCGCCGCGCCTCTGTGGTGGTCGGCGCCCGCCTCTAGCGAGGTGTGCCATGAGCATGACCCGGCTTGGCGAAGGCCAGGATTTCCACGTCTTCGCCAATCTCTATCGCGAGCTGTATCCCGATGATGTGCTGACCCTGCACAACGGTGTTTCCGCCGATCAGGATGTCACCGCCGTCATCGACCAGCTTGCTGCGCGCAACCGCCACCCCATGCTGGTCTGCGAGCAGGTCAGCGGCCTGCAGGTGCCGCTGGTCACCAACGTCTTTGCCTCGCGCACCCGGTTGGCACGGTTGTTCGACGTGCTGCCGCATCAACTGCACGACGCCTTCCAGGCGCGTGCCAATGCCCCCATCGCACCGCGTGTCGTTTCACACGGCCCCATCACCGACGAAGTGATTGAAGGCGATGCGGTGGACGTTGCGCTGCTGCCGATGATCAAGCACTTCGAGAGCGACCGCGCGCCCTACGTCACCAACGCCATCATCGTGGCCGAAGATCCGGTGACGGGCGTGTCGAACATGAGCTATCACCGCTCGATGCGCCACGCGCGCAACGCACTGGCCACCAGCCTGCACTCGCGCGGGCACCTCTGGCGCATGCTGCAGACCGCGCGCGAGCGCGGCGACGTGCTGCGCGTGGCGATGGTGGTGGGTGCGCACCCGCTGTTCATGCTGGCCGCCGCTGCGCGCCTGCCCTTCGGCGCCGACGAGCGTGCCGTGGCTGGTGGCCTGCTTGGCGCGCCGCTCGATATCGTGCGCACGCCGCGCTACGGCATCGGCGTGCCGGCGGCGGCGGAGTTTGTGCTGGAAGGCACCATCGACCCGGCTGCCTATGCGGAAGAAGGCCCGTTCGGCGAGTTCACCGGCTACTCATCAGACCGCTCCACCAACAACGTGCTGCGCATCGATGCACTGATGCGCCGGCGCGACGCATGGCTGGTCGACGTGGTGGGCGGTCAATACGCGGAGCACCTCACCTTGGCCCGCCTGCCGCGCGAAGCCGAGATGAGCGAGAAGCTCAAGGCGCGCTTCCCGTCGGTCACAGCGCTGCACTACCCGAACTCCGGCACGCACTTCCACTGCTACGTGGCGCTCAACCCGACACGCGACGGTGAGGCACGTCAGATCATGCTGGCCCTGCTCGGCTGGGACCCGTACCTCAAGACCGTGATTGCCGTGGATTCGGATATCGATCTGCAGCAGGACGAACAGGTGCTGTGGGCCATGGCCACGCACTTCCAGCCGCATCAGGATCTGTTCATGATCGATGGCCTGCCGGGCAGCCCGCTTGATCCGTCGTCGTCGGTGCACGGCACGACATCGCGCATGGGCATCGACGCCACGCGCGGCGCCAGCTTCGAGGGCATCCGCGCACGCCTCGATCCGGCCGTCATTGCACGCGCCAGCGACATCCTCCGCCAGACAGGAGTGCAGTCATGAACGCGCGCAACCTTCAGCACCTCCGCCCCGCGCCCCCGCGCATGGTGGTCGGCATCAGCGGCGCGTCGGGCTTTATCTACGGCGTGCGTCTGCTGGAGCTGCTGCGGGCGCTGGAGGTGGAAACGCACCTCGTCGTCACACGGTCCGCCTTGCTGACGATGACGCACGAAACGCCGTACAAGCTGGCCGACGTGATCGACCGCGCCTCGCATTACCACCGGGCAGACGACATGGCCGCCGGCATTGCCAGCGGATCGTTTCGCGCGCTCGGGATGATCGTGGCGCCGTGTTCGATGAAATCGCTGGCGGAAATCGCCACCGGTGTCTCGTCGAGCCTGCTGACACGCGCGGCGGACGTCACGCTCAAGGAGCGCCGTCCGCTCGTCCTGATGGCGCGCGAGACGCCATTCACGCTGGCACACCTGCGCAACATGCAGGCCGTCACGGAGATGGGCGCCATCGTCGCCCCGCCCGTGCCGGCCTTCTATGCAAGACCCAATACGTTGGACGACATGATCGACCACACCCTCGGCCGCGTACTCGACCTCTTCGGGCTCGATGCCGGCACCGCCCTGCGCTGGGGCGAACACGCCTTACCAACCTTAGTCCGCACCCCACCCACGATTGACAAGGAGTCCGTATGACCACCCATGCCCACCCGAACGCCGTGCTTCCCGGCCCGAACACCAAGATCCCGGTCACCATCCTGACCGGCTTCCTGGGCGCCGGCAAAACCACGCTGCTCAACTACATCCTGCGCGAAAACCACGGCCGTAAGATTGCCGTGATCGAAAACGAATTCGGCGAGGTCGGCATCGACGGTGGCCTGGTGATGGCCTCTGAAAACGAGGAGATTTACGAGATGGTCAACGGCTGCGTGTGCTGCACGGCCGAAGTGCGCGAAGACCTCGTACGCATCGTGCGCCAGCTCGTTGCACGCCCTGAGCGTCTGGACCACATCCTGGTGGAAACCAGCGGCCTGGCCGATCCGTATCCGGTGGCACAGTCGTTCTTCATCGACGACCCGATCGCCGAGCACGTGGAGCTGGACGCCATCGTCACCATGGTCGACGCAAAACACATCGGCGCGCATCTGGACGACCTGCAACTGGACGGCGTCGACAACCAGGCCGTCGACCAGATCGTCTGCGCAGACCGCATCGTCATCAACAAGGTGGACCTGGTCGATGCCGAAGCCGTCAACGCGCTGCGCGGTCGCGTGCGCGGACTGAACGCCACGGCCGACATCGTCACCTCCAGCTATGCCGAGATCGACCTGAACAAGATCATCGGTGTGGGCGCGTTCGAAGCAACGCAGAAGCTGCTGGAGATCGGTGCCGAGGCCAACCATGGCGACCATGATGAGCATCACGATCATGGCCACCATGATCACGACCACGAGCATGTTCACGCCGATGCGCATGACCATGACCACGAGCCCGACCACCAGCACGACCCAAGCGTCAGTTCGGTGGGTTTTGACGTACCGGCCGACGTGGACCTCGCCCGCTTCCATACCTGGATCGAAGCCCTGCGCAACGAACAGGCGGAAACGCTGTTCCGCATGAAGGGCATCCTGGCCGTGCAGGGCCAGTCGCAGCGCTACGTGCTGCAGGGCGTGCACAGCCTCATCGACTTTCGCGCGACGCAGCCCTGGGGCAGCGAAGCGCGCAGCAGCAAGATCGTCTTCATCGGCCGCGACCTCGATCGTGCGGCCCTGCAGGACGGTTTCAACGCATGTCTGGCGGCGTGAGCATGCCATGACGTGACATCCCCCTGACCCGCGGGCAGCCCCTGGCATGCCCCGGGCATGACAACGATAGGAGACAACCATGACAACAGCCGTACACCCGGTCGACCAGATTCTGTCGACCCGACAGATGTTGACGCTGGGCTTGCAGCATATGGCGGTGTCGTACATCGGCGCCATCGCGGTGCCGCTGATCATTGCATCGGCACTCAAGATGTCGCAGGCGGACACCATTGTCCTCATCAGCACCACGTTGTTCTGCTCGGGGATCGCCACGCTGTTACAGACCATCGGGTTCTGGAAGTTCGGGGTACGGTTGCCGATCCTGCAGGGGGTCGCGTTCAGCAGCGTGGGGCCGGTGATTGCCATCGGCACCAACCCTGCCGTAGGTTTCGCGGGCGTATGCGGTGCGGTCATTACGGCCGGTCTGTTTACGCTGCTCGCCGCACCGCTGGTGGGGCGGCTGCGGCGATTTTTTCCACCGGTGGTCACGGGCTGCATCGTGACCGTCATCGGCCTGCAGCTCTTTCCGGTCGCCTATGACTGGGTGGGTGGAGGGCGCAACGCCGCCAACTTCGGTGCGCCGCTGTACCTGATGGTCGCCGTTGTCGTCGTGCTCACCATCCTACTCATCAACCGCTTCGGCACCCCACTGCTGCGCAACCTTGCTGTGCTGATCGGCATGATCGTCGGTACGTTGCTCGGCTGCGCCTTGGGCATGGGCGACTTCCACGGCGTGGCAGATGCGCCGTGGGCCACGCTGCCCGTACCGTTCCACTTCGGGATGCCCATCTTTGCCCTGGTGCCGGCGCTGACCATGATCGTGGTGATGATCGTGCAGATGGTGGAATCGATGGGCCTGTTCCTGGCCATCGGCGACATTGTCGAAAAACCCATCCAGGAAGAAGAAGCCATCAATGGCCTGCGCGCCAACGGCCTGGCCAGTGCCATTGCCGGCATGTTTGCGGCCTTCCCGTTCATCGCGTTCATGGAGAACGTCGGGCTGGTGGTGCTCACCGGCGTACGCAGCCGCTGGGTGGTGGCCGTGAGCGGCGTGCTGATGTGCCTGGTGGCGCTGGTGCCCAAGGCAGGCGCCGTGATTGCCGCCACGCCGCCGGCCGCGCTGGGCGGTGCCGGTATCGCCATGTTCGGTGTGGTGGCCGCTGCGGGCATCCAGACGCTGGCCCGCGTTGACTATGAAGAGAACCGCTACAACGTGCTGATCGTGGGCTTCACGATTGCAGCCGCACTGATCCCGGTGCTCGCCCCGGCGCTGTTCAAGCAGATGCCCGACTGGGCGCAGCCGTTCCTGCACAGCGGCGTGGTCATCGCCTGCCTGGTGTCGGTGGCGCTGAACCTGCTGCTCAACGGTACCGAAGAAGCGCACGTGCCATCCAACATCGTGCGTACGGCTGGCCGTGCCTGACTTTCCACTGGACACCTCCATGCACAACACGCCTCAAGACATCCTGATCCGCCGCCCCGTGGCCGTCATGACCGGCCTGCGTGGCGACGCGGCGCGCGCGGGAGCCGTCGACATCCGCATCGTCGGCGGCCGCATCGCCGAGATGGCCCCCGACCTCACGCCCCGCCCCGGCGAGCGCGTGATCGACGCCAGCGATTGCCTGGTCTACCCCGGCTGGATCAACACGCACCACCACCTGTTCCAGAACCTGCTCAAGGCCGTGCCGGAAGGCATAAACCAGGACCTGCAAGGGTGGCTGGCCAGCGTACCGTATCCGCGCCTGCCGCTGTTCACGCCAGAGCTGATGCGCACGGCTGCACGCTTGGGCATGGCAGAGCTGCTGCTGTCGGGCGCCACCACCTGTGCTGACCACCACTACCTCTATCACGCCAACGGCGGCACCGAGTCGGGTGACATGCTGTTCGACGTGGCTGACGAGTTCGGCATGCGCTTCGTGCTGTGCCGCGGTGGTGCGGTTGAATCGGCCAACAGCCACCCGGGTTTCTCGAAGACGGCGCTGCAACCCGAGACGTTCGACCAGATGGTGGCCGACATCGAGCGGCTCAAAAATCGCTATCACGACGACGCGCCTGACGCGATGCGCCGTGTGGTGGTCGCACCGACCACGCCCACCTTCTCGCTGCCGCCCGCGCTGCTGGTAAAGATGGCACACGTGGCACGCGCCATGAACCTGCGCATGCACACGCACTTGTCTGAGACCGACAACTACGTGCGCTTCTGCCGCGAGAAATACAACTGCCTGCCGGTGGAGTTCGTGGCCGAACACGAGTGGCTGGGGCCGGACGTCTGGTTTGCGCACATGGTGCACATGCAGCCGGCGGAGATCCGCATGCTCGCGCAAACCGGCACCGGCGTCGCGCACTGCCCGGTCAGCAACAGCCGGCTGGGCAGCGGCATCGCGCCGGTGCCGCAAATGGCCGCGGCCGGCGTGCCGGTGTCGCTGGGGGTGGACGGCGTAGCGTCGAACGAATCAGGCAGCATGACCGGCGAGGTCAACACTGCGTGGCTGATCCACCGCGCCGCACAGGGCGCCAGTGCCACCACCGCCGAAGAGGTGATCCACTGGGCCACGGCCGGCGGTGCGCGCGTGCTGGGTCTGGGCGAAGTCGGCACGCTGCAGGTCGGGCAAGCCGCCGATCTGGTGCTCTACGACATCAACCACCCGCGCTTCTACGGCTTCCACGACCCGGCGATCGCACCCGTGGCGGCCGGCGAGCCCATCACCGTGCGCACCAGCATCATTGGTGGGCGTGTGGTGGTGGATGAAGGTGTGGTGTGCGGGCTGGATGTGGCGAGCATCCGCGCGCAGGCCAGCCAGGGCGTGGCTGACCTGATGGCATGCGCTTGACGGATCAGGTGTCGAGCCGCAGCGCCATGTGTTCTTCGTCGTAGAAGCGCTCTCCGACACGCATGGCGCGGCGCTCGACGCCGAAGGTTTCGAAACCCGCGTTGCGATATAGCTGTTGCGCACGCGGGTTTTCGGCGTTGACGCACAGTTGGATTTGCAACACGCGTGTGGCACGCGCATGCGCAATTGCGGCGTCCAGCAGCCTGCCCGCAATACCGCCCCGCCGGTGCGCGGGGTCTACAAACACGCCCCACAGCACGGCCTTGTGCGTAACCTGCGCGAGCGGCTCGCGGCGCAGCCCGGCAATGCCAATCAACGCGGGTCCCACAAACGCACCGAACACGATCTGGTGATCGGTCGTGCGGATGCGGTTGCGCGTTTCCTCCAGCGTGCGTCCAGACTCCTCATCGTGCGTCGGCCAGATGGCGGTTGGTGCATCCTGAATCGCCTTTAAGCGCAGCGCCTTGAACGCTTCGGCATCCTCGTCGCTCAACGGGCGGATGGCGATGTCGCTCATGGCTGTTTGGCTTCCACGTTGAATGCGTCGCCCGTTTCAAAGAAGGCTCCGCCTGCGAGGTAGTGCACGGTCTTGCTGCCGGCATCGGTGAAGTGCCAGCGCCCGTTGCTGAACAATGCGGGGTCGGCCCAGGCGGCGGTCACTTCTGCAATGAAAAGGTCGTAGCGCTTTTCGTTGTGTGGCTCGGGAATGACGCGGCATTCCAGCCACGCTGCGCAACCGGCCACCAGCGGCACGTCGATGGTGCGGGCGGGCGTGGTGGCGATGCCTAACGCATCGAACTTGTCGCCATCGCGGCCGGTGAGCGTGCCGACGGTCAGTGTTGTTTCGGCAATTGCGCGGGTGGGGATGTTGAGTGCGAACACGCCAGACGCTTCGATCAGCTCGCGTGTGAGTGTGCGGCTGTCGACTACCAATAGCACCTTGGGTGGGTCGAAGTCGAGCGGCATCGCCCAGGCGGCGGCCATGATGTTGCGGACGCCGTTGTGGGCGGTGCTGACCAGGGTGGTCGGGCCGTGGTTCAGGAGGCGGTAGGACTTTGCCAGCTCTACCGGGGCTAACGTGATGGGGGTGGACATGAGGGCAAAGGGCGACTTGGGGGA
This sequence comes from Ralstonia sp. AU12-08, assembly GCF_000442475.1. Taxonomy (NCBI): domain Bacteria; kingdom Pseudomonadati; phylum Pseudomonadota; class Betaproteobacteria; order Burkholderiales; family Burkholderiaceae; genus Ralstonia; species Ralstonia sp. AU12-08. Next base: position 415,597 of record NZ_ASZV01000003.1, read on the forward strand.
GGCGTCATCATAGGGCAACGCTATTGGATGTGCTGGTTGCGGCCATGCCCCTCTTTTTTTTTTGGTGTTGGTGCATCCCTTGTTTCATCCCCTGCCGGGGCTGACT
>NZ_ASZV01000004.1:0-1929 GCF_000442475.1 Ralstonia sp. AU12-08
TTTCTTTGTCTTGCCAAAGAAAGTAAGCAAAGAAAGGCGCGCCCGAGATGGCGACTTCCCCTTGAATTTATGTCGCTGAGAGGGGAAGGGGAAAACTCGCTGCGCTCAAACAGTTCCCCTTCCTTTTTCCTCTCTGCAACAGAAATTCAAGGCGCCATCTAGGGCAGGGAAAAAAGCACACCATCGATTGCCAGGGCACCACTTCGTCTTGCGCTCCAAACTAGTCGTCGCAAGCCGCCGGCCTCGCGCGGGGCATTGACCACGCACCACCTGAGCCATATCGCTCACTCTTGGTCCACGCCGGTTTGGCCGTTGACGTTCCTGCCCTTGATGGCGCCTTGAATTTTTGTGAGCGGGCGGATAAAGGAAGGAGGCTTGTCTGAGCGAAGCGAGTTTGCCTCCTTCCCCGCACGGTCACAGAAATTCAAGGGGAAGTCGCCATCTCGGGCGCGCCTTTCTTTTGCTTGGCGCTTTCAAGTAGCAAGTGCAACACGTTATCTAGGATGTGTTGCATGGGACAAGACTATGAACACCTGAGCGCCGAAGAGCGTGGCGCGATCTTCTCGATGAAGCTGGAGGGCAGGAGCACGCGGGAGATTGCGCGTGCACTGCAACGCTCAGCGAGCACGATCAGCCGGGAGCTTCGGCGCAACGGCTGGAAACCGGAACATGAGCGCGGTCCGATGGGGCGCCCCACGATAGCCGGTGGCTACAATGCGGTGCGCGCTGGCCAGCGGGCCTCCAAATTGCGACGTAAGCCACGTCGCGAACGCAAGCTGCACCGGCAAGGCAAGCTGTGGCCTGAGGTGCGCCAATACTTGGAGAGAGGCTTCTCGCCGGAGCAGGTGGCTGCGCAGCTCAAACGTGTCCATCCCGGTGAGCCCGCCTTGAACGTCTCGCACGAAACGATTTACCACGCCATTTATGCTGCTCCACGCGGTGCGCTGCGGCGCGAGTTGGTCAGCCTGCTGCGGCAAGCGCGCGGTGCCCGCAAGCCGCGCTCGCGCGGGCGAGATCGGCGTGGGCAGCTCACCGACATGGTGAGCATTCATGTGCGTCCGCCTGAGGCCAACGACCGACTGATCCCGGGGCACTGGGAGGGCGACCTGATCAAAGGTGCCGGTAACCGTTCGGTGGTGGGCACGCTCATCGACCGCAGCACCTTGTTCCTGATGCTGGTGAAAATCGACGGCAGTACCGCCGAGGCTGCCCTGCAGGCCTATAGCGCAGCGTTCGCGCCCCTGCCGGAGGAGCTGCGCAAGACCCTGACCTATGACCAGGGCAAGGAAATGGCGCTGCACCGTAAGCTTGCCGAGGCGACTGGTATCCGGATTTACTTCTGTGACCCGCACAGCCCCTGGCAGCGCGGCATCTGTGAGAACACCAATGGCCTGCTGCGTCAGTACTTGCCAAAGGGAGCGGACCTGTCTGTGTTCTCGCAGCGTCAGCTCGATGCAATCGCGCTGCTGATGAACACCCGACCACGCAAGACGCTCGGCTGGCGCACGCCTGCAGAAGCCTTTATTGAGAACTGCGCCAAACAGGGCATTGTGATTGACCCCGCTGTTGCACTTGGGGCTTGAAACCGCCCTTACTTTTCTTTGGCAAGACAAAGAAAAGTGAGTCGGTCCCGGCAGGGAACGAAAGGGGGGATGGACCACAAAAAAAAACCCGGCGATCACTCAACCGGGGTTCTAATTTACTCAGCAACGCGCTTAGCAATATGCTCCAGCGCCTCTTCAACCTGATCGATCAGGATCAGACAGAGGTCACCAGGCTGTAAGCGACCAAGCGCCGTATCAATCGCCAGAAACTCACCACGAATTTCATCAATGCGGCTGGTGCGCTCAGCACCGTGCAACCCCTCACGCAGCAGCGCCAGCACCTCACCATCCTCACGCCCACGCTGACACTGATCCTCATACAGCA